>NZ_JADKPQ010000004.1:0-334347 GCF_015350725.1 Flavobacterium sp. CSZ | reverse complement strand
CCATTTAAACAACTAAAAGCATTACATAATAATCAATATTAAATATTCATTTTTAGAAATACTGGTATATTTTCTTTTAAAAGTTACAAATAACACAAAAATAGATATTATTGTGATATTTTATGTTAAAAACTTAAGTTTTATTAACATTTATTTAAGATATTTGAAAGAACTAATCCAAAACTTTTTTAAAAATGAAAATTGACTTAAAGCATTTTTTGTGGCTATTATTAGTATTATCGATACAAATAGTTGCAGCGCAAGGAGGATCTATCTCTGGTAAAGTTACAGACGCTAAGCGAGTACCAATTCCGGGAGTAAATGTTGTTCTGAAAGGGACAAAAGTAAGCACTCAGACTGATTTTGACGGAAATTTTAAAATAGCTGCTAACAAAGGAGATATTTTGATTGTGAGTTATGTAAGTTTTGCAACCGTTCAGGTTTCTGCATCAAATTTAATGACAATTGAATTAGTGGAGACCCAAAACGAACTTGAAGCTGTTTTGGTTGTAGGTTATGGAACACAAACTAAAAGAAATTCAACTGATAATATTGCCCGTGTAACTGCAAAAGATATTCAGCAAATACCAGTTTCAAATCTGCAAAATGCTTTAGTTGGTAAACTGGCAGGTGTACAAGTAACGCAAACAAACGGTAAAGTCGAAGGAGGAATTAATATTAGAGTTCGCGGTGCCGCAAGTATTAGCGCTGGCAGCCAGCCATTGTATGTACTTGACGGTATTCCGTTAATCAGCGATGATGAATCAAGTAACGGAGCACCAACAAACCCCCTACTTACTTTAAGTACCAGCGAAATTGAATCTATCGATGTTTTAAAAGATGCTTCTTCTGCAGCTATTTATGGAGCGCGTGGTGCAAATGGGGTAGTTATTATTACCACTAAAAAAGGAAAAGAAGGAAAAGGTACTTTCTCAATCAACTTCTCACAAGGTGTTAGCGAAGCCACTCATACAAAGAAATGGTTAAATGCTAAACAATATGTAGCGTTGTTACAGGAAGCCGGAAGAAATGTTGACGATTTAGAATCTGTAGAAGATGAGTTAGACTATTTATCACAAGGAACAGACTGGAGAAACGGAGAAGTAAATACAGACTGGCAAAAAGAAGCATTAAAAACCGGTTATACTACTGATGCTGATTTTTCAGTATCAGGAGGTGATGATAAAACAAAATACTTTTTCTCAGGCTCTTACAATAAAACAATCGGAATTGTAGACAGCAACAGCTTAGAAAGACTAACAGCTAGAAGTAATTTATCGCACAAAGTATCCGATCGTTTTACTGCCGGAATGAACATTGGTTTTTCAAGATCATTAATAGACAGGGTTCAGGACGATAACTCTTTTACAACTCCATTACAATCTGTTGCACAGGCCCCAATTTCGCAAGCCAGATTAGCAGACGGAACACCAAATCCTAACACAGAATATGCCAATTATCTTTTAGCCAAAGACAATACTTTCTGGAAAACAATCATGAGAAGAGTAACCGGAAAGGTATTTGGGGAATTAAAAATTTTAAACTCTCTGAAATTCAATTCTGATTTTTCATACGATCTTTTAAGTCAGACAGAAGATTACTGGCAAGGAAAAAATGCTCCTTTTATGGCTACAGACGGAGCCGTGTTTGCAACCTCTGTAAATACTGAAAGTTATGTTTTTAGTAACTACTTTACTTTCGATAAAACCTTTGGAGAAAAGCATACTATAAATGCAGTTGCAGGTATGGAATTCAATAAATACAACCGAAGATATCAGGATGTACAAAGTATTTACTTTCCTAACGATAATTTCCAGACCGTTGATGGTGGAGCAGAAGTAAACGAAGGTCACGGAAGTGAGACTGATTATGCCTTTGTTTCTCAATTTGGAAGATTAAATTACAGCTATGATGGTAAATATCTTTTTAAAGCAAGTGTACGCCGTGACGGTTCTTCCCGCTTTGGAAAAAACAACAAATTTGGAATTTTCCCTGCTTTTTCTGCTGGTTGGGTAATCTCTCAGGAAGAATTCTTAAAAGACTATCCTGTTTTAAGTTATTTAAAAATAAAGGGAAGCTGGGGAAAACTAGGAAATGCCGAAATTGGAAACTTTGCTTCACGCCAATTGTACCAGACAAATCCGTATAATTTAAAATCGGGATTAACATTTGACCAGCCTGGAAATAATGATCTTACCTGGGAAAAATCAACACAGACTGATGTTGGATTTGAAATTGGATTCTTAAACAAAATTAGTTTTGAAGCAGATTATTATCAAAAAGATACTGACGGATTGCTTTTTGATGTACCGCTTCCTAAAAGTGCGGGTGCTGGAACAACCGGAACAATCAGCAAGAATATAGGAAAGATCAGAAGCAATGGTTTTGAGTTTACTTTAAACACAAAAAACATTGAAAGAGAAGAATTCAAATGGAATACGAGTTTCAATATAACAACCAATCAATCTAAAGTAAAATCGCTTCCAAACGACAATACAGATATCATTTCAGATTATACCATCAACAGAGTTGGCGAAAATATTTCTTCTTTTTACTTAGTACAATATGCAGGAGTTGATTCAGAAACCGGAGATGCTCTTTTTGTAAAAAACACTATAAAAGCTGACGGAAGTATTGATAAAAGTACCACTAATGATTACAGTGAAGCGAAAAGAGTTATTTCAGGAAATCCGTTTCCAACTTTAATGTCCGGTTTAACCAATACAATCATTTACAAAGGCATTGATTTTACCTTTACTTTTCAGGGAGAATGGGGTGCCAGTATTTATAATTCGGCGGGACTATACCAATCAACAGCAGCAGATTATTTTGATAATCAAACAGCTGATCAGTTAAACCGTTGGCAAAAACCGGGAGATATTACCAATGTCCCTCAGGCAAGATTTGGAGGTTCAAACGGAACGCAGAATTCTACACGTTACTTAGATAAATCAGATTTTGTTCGTTTAAGAAATGTAACCATAGGATATTCTTTACCTAAAAAAACCGTAAGCGATATGGGAATGAGCAATCTAAGAGTTTATATAACTGCAGTGAACCTGCTTACTTTTACCAATTACGAAGGTACTGACCCTGAAGCCAGAAGAGATGACAGCAGCAGAACCAGTCCGAGAGCAGGAGAAGATTTTTACTCAGCTCCGCCAGCGAGAACAATTGCAATGGGAGTAAATATTAATTTTTAAAACGAACAAAATGAAAGCAAATAAAATAATCTTATATATATTTTTCGTAGCCCTTTTTGCAAGTTGCGAAAATGAATTAGATATCAACCCTAAACAAACCGAAGATGCGTCTATCACACTTGGTACAGAAGGTGGTATAACCAATATACTTACCGGAACCTATGCACTGGCAGCAAACGGAAATGCTTATGGAGGAAGAATATTACTCTACGCGGATTTATTAGGCGTTAGTGGTTCATTAAATACAACTGACCTTAGATGGAGAGGAACTTTCGGCGAGCTGAGACAGATGTATATAAAAACAATGTTATCAGACAACGTAATTATTGAAGGAACTTATTCAAGATGTTACGAGATAATAAATGCGGCAAATACGGTAATCGAAAACGTCGATAAAGTAAAAGATCCTGCCAAACAAACCCGAATGATTGGTGAGGCCAGTTTTTTAAGATCTCTTGCTTATTTTGATCTTGTTCGCTTTTTTGCAAAACCTTATGTGAGTGGTCAGGCCAATACACAATTAGGAGTTGTGATCAGACCCAATGCGATTTATAATTTTAATGTTGATCTTTCAAAAGAAAGAAGTACAGTCGATGAAGTCTATAAAGTCATCATTGACGGCTTAAATGTCGCTTATACTAATCTTCCTGCTGACAATAGTTTTTATGCTGATAAATATGCCGCAAAAGCATTATTAGCCAGAGTTTATCTGCAACAAGGCAATTATGCCGAGGCAAGAGATGCCGCCAATGATGTGATCGAGAATAGCGGCCACGGATTATCTCAAACTTATGCTGCAGCCTTTAATCACGATACGGATCAGACCGAAGATGTATTTGCTATACAAATTACAAAACAAACCGGAGTAAATGATGCTAATACCTTTTATCAGTCTGAAGATAATGGAGGCCGTGGTGGGGATTTTTCTATAAGAGATCATTATTTAGAAAAATTTAGCAGCCCGGATGACAGAGCTACTTTTAATTATGAGAATGAAGCAAACGGCAGAATATTGACTTCTAAATTTACAGATCAATTTTCTGATGTGACTATCATTCGATTAGCCGAAATGTATTTAATAAGAGCAGAAGCAAATCTTAGACAAGGAACAACTGTTGGAAATACGCCACTAGATGACATCAACACAATCAGAACAAGAGCAAATGCAGATGATTTATCTGCTGTTACAATAGATGATATTTTATTAGAACGCGAATTAGAACTAGGAATGGAAGGTTTCTTAATTCACGATATCAAAAGAACAAAACGCTCTATTGACATTAGTGAGGATGGCGACGGATCAAGTCTGCTGCTTTATGATGCCAATAACCTGGTATTTCCTATTCCGTTGAAAGAAACTGATGCCAACAAAAAAATCACTCAGAATCCCGGATATAATAACTAATACAAAACACTTTATAAATGAAAAACCATTCCGCCTTAACGGAATGGTTTTTCGTTTTTTTACGTTTGAGCGTAATTTATAGTAATGCTTCAACAGCTGGCGACATTATTTGTGAAGTAGTAACAGCCAAAGTGAGCTGATCTGAATACCCCATGAAAAAAGTATCTAATATTTCCTGAAACACAGGATGAGCTCCTTCGACCTGAGAGAAAAGTGTCATAGACGAACATAGTTTACGGGCACCTAAATCTCCTAAAATACCTTCGGCAGATTTTCTTTTAAAAGTTAAAAGAAGTTCGGATATTTCTATAAGATGTTTTGCTAAAACAGGGTGATCCAGAAATTCTTTAGCTTCCTTAAGATCAGCAATAGCATAATACTTTGATATGTTACTTGTACCTAACCCTTGTATTTGTGGAAAAATAAACCACATCCAATGCGTTTCTTTTTTTCCTTTTTTGATTTCGGAAAGAGCGGTTAAATAAAGTTTATTCTGCGCATCTAAAAAACGTGTTATGTCATTATTTGAGTAAGCCATTATAATAGAATTGTATTTATAAAAGTTAGTAAGACCGTTTTGGTTCTTTGCTGTATCTTTAATTAAAAATTAAATAAAACCTCTTTTTAAGTCCGTTTTTAATTTCGTTTGAAAGACATTCAAAACTACTTATCAAGTCGCTTAAAAAGATTATACAATTCATCTGCTTTGTTATATAATTTATATCATGGTGTGAAGAATAGTTTTCATTCTCAGTTTTTAGTCCCAGTTTTTAGTTTCTTAACTGTGACTGTTACTTAACAAAAAAGCTGCTCATCTCTGAACAGCTTTTTTAGTTTGAATTATCTAATCAATATTTTTAGTCTCTAAAATCGTTAAGTGATTTCTCGATAATTTCAAGGCATTCCTGAATTTGAGCTTCAGTCATCACCAATGGCGGGGCTAATCTAATTTTATTTCCGTGGGTTGGTTTGGCTAATAATCCGTTATCCCTGAATTTTAAGCAAATCTCCCAGGCCAAATCAGAATCTTCCCCACAATTAATTACAATGGCATTCAATAATCCTTTTCCGCGAACCAGCGTGATTAGATTATTTCTTTCAGCAATCTCGTTCAAACCTTTTCTTAGAATAATTCCTAAACGTTCTGCATTTTCAGCCAAATTCTCGTCTTTAATAACTTCAAGCGCTGCAATTGCAACAGCTGCTGCAACAGGATTCCCTCCAAAAGTCGATCCGTGTTGTCCTGGTCTGATCACATTCATGATTTCGTTATTTGCTAAAACAGCCGAAACCGGATAAACTCCTCCGGAAATGGCTTTACCTAAAATTAAAATATCAGGCTGAACATTTTCATGATGAACCGCTAATAATTTTCCGGTACGTGCAATTCCAGTCTGAACCTCATCGGCAATAAACAAAACATTATGTTTCTCACACAATGCTTTTGCTTTCGATAAATATCCTTCAGATGGTACATAAACTCCGGCTTCACCCTGAATTGGCTCAACCAAAAATCCTGCTATATTTTTTGACGATTCCAAAGCTTTTTCAAGAGCTTCGAGATTGTCATATTCAATCTTTATAAATCCTTCAGTAAATGGTCCGAAATTTTTACGAGCCCCTTCATCATTAGAAAATGAAATAATTGTAGTGGTTCTTCCGTGAAAATTATTCTCACAAACAATAACCTGCGCCTGATTCTCCGCAATACCTTTTACTTCATAAGCCCATTTTCTACACACTTTAAGAGCGGTTTCAACAGCTTCTGCGCCAGTATTCATTGGCAGTACTTTATCAAAACCAAAATACTTCGTTACAAACTCTTCATAATCTCCTAATTTATCGTTGTAAAAAGCACGAGAAGTCAAAGTAAGCTTTTGTGCCTGATCTACCATTGCTTTCACAATTTTAGGATGACAATGCCCTTGGTTTACCGCAGAATAAGCCGATAAAAAATCATAATATTTTTTTCCATCAACATCCCAAACATATACACCTTCTCCTCTTTCCAGCACAACCGGAAGCGGATGATAATTATGAGCTCCGTATTTATTTTCTTTTTCAATCAAAACTTCTGATTTTGACGAAAGGGATTTTTCAGTATGAATCATGATATATATCTTTTAAAACACAAAAGTATTAAAATTTATTAATTAACAAGGTTAAAATCATTTGTTTTGACTTTTAAAAACTATTTTTAAGTCAAAAATAACATTTTTAGCATTATAAAAAATCAAATCATATTTGTTTAATAAGTGATCTGATTCTTATTTATTCAAAAAAATAATTACTTTTATAAATCTGAAAAGAAATTTAAACTCAAGATAAAACAATGGATATATTAGACGAATTTGATATCAGCATCATTAAAGAGTTGGAAAAAGATGGCCGAATGGCTTTTTCTGCAATTGCTGCCAATTTGAAGATATCAAACACTATGGTACACCAACGTATTAACCGCATGATCGAACAAGGTGTTATTGGCGGAATAAAACCCATCATTCAGGAAAAGAAAATTGGATTCGATTGGGCTTCTTTTACAGGAATAACTTTAAATAAAGATTCAGATTCTGACCGAATTATCGAAGCCTTAAAAGATATTCCCGAAATCACAGAGTGTTATTACGTGACTGGTTCATTCACACTTTACATCAAAATCGTTGCTAAGAATCACGAACATATGCGTAAAATTCTTTACGAAAAAATCGATAATATACCCGGTATTGCCAAAACCGATTCGATTATTGAGTTGGGTTGCGCTTTCAAACGAAATATTAGTTTATAATTATTTTCTAATCTAAAAAATATGCGTTTACGAATTCTGCTTTTATTTACCTTGCTTTGCTGTAAATCATTGTTGTTTTCGCAAACGACTGTTTCGAATCCGTCCAAAAGTGATTTCTCCCAGGCATTAACTATTTTAGCCTCAGATTCGCTTCAAGGCCGAAAAGCTAATGGAAGAGGCGGCAGTTTAGCTGCTGATTATATATCATCAAGAATGCATTCTTACAAGCTGAAAGCTTACAATAATTTCGAATATTATTATCAGCTGTTTGAAATTGAAGAACATACCATAAAAAAAACAACGTTACAAATCAAAAGAGGAAATCATAAAGCCATTTCTCTATCTCCTGAAAAAGATTTCGAAATTACTCCAACAACAAATATTCAAAAAAAACAAGCTGAAGTCGTTTTTGCATCTTATGGTTTAGATGTGTCAAAAGAAAACTACGACGATTATAAAAAATTAGATGTAAAAAACAAAATTGTTGTGATTTTAAGCGGATTCCCAGACGATCAGGATACCACTTCTTCAACCTATAAAAAGTTCAAAAACATATTTCCGGAAGAAAATGATTTAGAAGAAACCAAACTAAAAACCGCAATTAATAAAGGTGCAATCGCCTTAATTATTATCGAAACAAGAAAAAAATTTATTCCAAAAAACAAAGAAAATGAAGTTTTTCATTCTTTAAAAAATGCAATTACAACGTCGATTCCTGTTTTTAGAATTAGTAAAACAGCAGCAGAAAACCTTTTTTCAAAAAGCAACATTCCATTAAAAAGTGACCTTACTTCTACTTCTTTAAAAAATGTAAAAATCAATTTTTCGATAGAACTAAAACATGAAACATCGTATGTTGCGAATGTTTTAGGTCTTATTCCAGGAAAAGACACTACAAAAACTATTATTATCGGAGCGCATTACGATCATTTAGGAATTAAAAATGATTCTATTTATAACGGCGCAGATGATAATGCATCCGGAACTTCGGGCATGCTGGCCTTGGCTAAAAAATGGTCAGAATCAAACATAAAACCCGAATATAATATTCTTTTTGCAGCTTGGACTGCAGAAGAAATGGGACTTTTAGGAAGTGAATATTTTGTTGAGAATTTAAATGATCAAAAAATTCTGCTCTGCATTAATATGGATATGATTTCGAGAAGTTCTCCGAATGATAAAACACATCGAATACTTAGTATTGGAACCCAAAAGGAAACCGAATATTTAAAGAAAATTGCCGGAGAAAGCAACGCCAGACTTCAAAATCCATTTACGCTGGATTTATGGGAAACCAATGGACATTCCGGAAGTGATTATGCATCGTTTACCGCAAAAGGAATTCCGGTAATGACTTTTTTTAGTGGTTTTCACGAAGATTATCATACACCTGAGGATAAAGCTTCAAAAGTAGATTTAGATAAAATGCAGGATGTTTTATTTATAGTCAATAATTCTCTTTTAAAATTCATAGAAAATCAGCATAACTAAACCAAAATAACCATGAAAAACCAACTGCTTTTCAGACTTTCATTTAACAGATTTATGATTACTCTGCTCCTATTTATCAGTTGTCTACTGCAGGCGCAAACACTAAAAGGAAAATTATTTATTATTGGCGGCGGAGACCGATCTGACGATTTGATGAAACAAGTTTTAAGCGTAGCTGAATTATCAAAAAAAGATTATATCGTTGTTTTGCCCATGTCCAGCGAAGAACCGGATAGTTCGTTTATTTTCATTAAAACACAAATGGTAAAATTAACTTCGAACCCAATTGTGATGCTTAATTTTAATAAGGAAACAGCACAAAATAAAGTATTAACTGATTCCCTGCAAAAAGCAAAACTAATTTTTATAAGTGGCGGAGATCAGGTTCGTTTTATGAATATCGTTCAAAATACCCCTATAAAAACTGCCATTCAAAAAGCATACGAAAACGGCAGCACGATTTCAGGAACAAGTGCCGGAGCAGCGGTAATGTCTGAAAAAATGATCACCGGAAATCAGAAATTACAAAAAGAATATTCAGGAACTTTTGATAATATCCGATATGATAATCTGGAAACAAGCGAAGGCTTAGGACTACTGAAAACAGCGGTTATCGACCAGCATTTTTTGAAAAGAAACAGATACAATCGTTTAATTTCTGCTTTAGTTGAATTTCCAATACTAACAGGAATCGGAATTGATGAAGCAACGGCAATTATAGTTCGAAATAATCAAATTGAAGTAGCCGGAGACAGCGAAGTAATCGTAGTAAGAAATCCAAAAGGAATTCTAAAAGCAAAAAAGAACAATCTAATTTCGATTGAAAGTCTTCAAATGAGTATTTACAACGCCGGACAAAAATTTAATATCAAATAATCATGTTCAATTACAATAAAATAATACAATTTGCTTTTGTCTTTTGTTGTGTCAATTTTCAGGTGTCTGCGCAAAAAATCAATGTAAAAGAAGTCAGCCGTCTGGAAAAATTAGCCCAACAAGTTTCGATTGTCAGGGATCAATGGGGAATTCCGCATGTTTACGGGAAAACCGATGCTGATGCTGTTTTCGGATTATTGTATGCGCAGTGCGAAGATGATTTTAAACGAATTGAAATGAATTATATCGAAAAACTAGGGCGTTTATCTGAAATAAAAGGACAATCGGTTTTATACAATGATTTAGAAATTCGACTTTTAATTGATACTGAAGAAGCAAAATCAGATTATAAGAAAGCTCCGGCCTGGCTTAAAAAACTTTTAAACAGTTACGCAGATGCTATCAATTTTTATTTGTACAAACATCCGGAAGTAAAGCCGGTACTTCTAATGCATTTTGAACCTTGGTTTCCCTTACTCTGGACAGACGGAAGTATCGGTGCCATAAGTACTGCCGATCTTTCGACAGGAGAACTGAAAGCTTTTTATTCCGGAAATAATGATAAAGTGGCTTATGTAGAAAGAGAAAAAAATGTACAAACCGGTTCCAACGGATTTGCTTTTTCACCTTCAAAAACTGCTGACGGAAATGCCATTTTATACATCAATCCTCATACTACTTTTTATTTCAGACCCGAAGTTCAGATCACAAGCGAAGAAGGCCTGAATGTTTACGGAGCCGTTACCTGGGGACAATTTTTTATTTATCAGGGGTTTAATGAAAATTGCGGATGGATGCATACCTCATCAAACGTAGATGTAGCCGATATGTACGCGGAGAAAATCACCAATAAAAACGGAAAATTATTTTATGAATTCGATAAAAAGCTATTACCTGTTATCGAAAAAGAAATCACTATAAAGTATACCGAAAACGGAAAACTAATTCCTAAAAAATTCAAAACGTATTTTACCAACAACGGGCCGGTTATGGCCAAACGTGATAAAAAATGGATTAGTCTGAAATCAAATAATCGCTCGATGACCAGTTTGATTCAAAGTTGGGTGAGAACAAAATCAAAAAGTTTTGAAGAGTATAAAAGAGCAATGGATCTAAAAGCCAACACATCCAACAATACCGTTTATGCAGACAGCAAAGGAAATATAGCCTACTGGCACGGCAACTTTATCCCAATACGAGACAAAAACCTCAATTGGGCAAAAGTCGTAGATGGTTCAGTTTCAACAACACAATGGAAAGGTTTGCATGAAGTGAACGAAACTGTTCATATTTATAATCCGGTAAACGGCTGGCTGCAAAATTGTAATTCAACCCCGTATTCCGTTGCCGGAGAAAATAGCCCTAAAAGGGAAAACTATTTACCTTATATGGCACCTGATGGAGAAAATTTCAGAGGAATAAATGCCGTTCGTATTTTTAGCAAAGGAAATCATTATACTTTAGATAAGGTCATTGCTGAGGGATATGATACTAAACTGTCTATTTTTGAGATTTTGATTCCGAGTCTGGTTGCTGTTTTCGAAAAAAACATAAGACCTTCGGATCCGGAATATGCAGAATTAATCGAACCAATTTCAATCTTAAAAAATTGGGACTACTATGCCAAAGAAAATTCAATAGCCACCACATTAGCCGTTGAATGGGCTTATAAATTAGATCCTATTATTTTAAAAGCTTACATTGATCAGGGCGAATTGGATCAGGTCGAGAATACCAAAAACTTTGCTCAGACTGCTACTGTATCACAGTTAATTCCTCAATTACAGGAAGTTTTAAAAAATTTAAAATCAAACTGGGGAACCTGGCAAGTAGCCTGGGGTGAAATCAACCGTTTTCAACGTTTCAATGGCGATATTGATCTAAAATACGATGACTCAAAACCAAGCCTACCAATTACTTTTGGTCCTGGTTCGTGGGGAAGTTTACCTTCTTTTAAAAGCAGTTATCAAAAAGATTCCAAAAAAAGATATGGCTACAACGGAAATAGTTTTGTTTGTGCAGTAGAATTTGGTTCCAGAATAAAAGCAAAATCACTGTTGGCAGGAGGAAACAGCGGAGATCCAAATTCAAAACATTTTAATGATCAGTCCGAAATGTATCAAAAAGGGCAATTTAAAGAAGTATTGTTTTATAAAGAAGATGTAATTAAAAATGCCGAAAAAACATATCATCCCGGCGAATGATTTTTAAGCTGTAAATTAACTAAGAAACCTCGGAAGAAATACATTTCGAGGTTTTTTTGTAACATATTATTTCAGATATTTGTTAAAAATTGTAAAACTATGAAAAATTCAGCCCTACTCTTATTTGCTACTATATTGTTCTCTAATACTATAGATGCACAATTAAAAGCTGTAAAATATACAGACGGTTCTCAGGCATTAAATGGATTATTTATAAAATCTGCTAAAAAAAGCAGTCCAAATCCGGGAATTTTACTTTTACCGGCCTGGTTAGGAATCGACAAAGCCTCTAAAGACATTGCAGAGAATTTATCGAAACTTGGCTATAGTGTTTTCATCGCTGATATTTATGGAGAAGGAAACTATCCTAAAAATACTGCCGAAGCCGGAAAACAAGCCGGTTACTACAAAAAAAATTACGAAATCTATCAAAAGCGTATTGATTCAGCCCTAAAAGAATTAATAAAATCAGGAGCAAATGCTGATAACATTGTAGCTATTGGTTACTGTTTTGGAGGAACCGGAGTTCTTGAAGCTGCCCGCGGACATTTGAATCTAAAAGGCGTTGTTTCGTTTCACGGAGGCCTGGGCAAAGATGCAGCCCGTCCGGTTGAACCTATTACTACAAAAGTTTTAGTTTGCCATGGTGCAGACGATCCGTTTGAGTCTAAGGAAGAAATCACTGCTTTTCAACAGGAAATGCGCGACTCAAAAGCTGATTGGCAAATGATTTATTATGCGAATGCGGTTCACTCGTTCACTAATCCGGAAGCTGGAAACGACAACTCAAAAGGAGCTGCATACAATGCAGTTGCAGCAAAAAGATCATTTGAGCACTTACAACTTTTCCTGAATGAAGTATTGAAAAAATAAACTTTTTTAATATCCCTCGGATCTTACGGGTTTAAATAGATTTACGCAGATAATTATTTAAAAAATTGTGGAAATCCGAGGAATCTCTGGCAAAAAAAATAGCAGACAGATAAGGCGGATTTAAACAGATTTTCGCTGATTATAATAAAATTAATTCGTGCAATTCGTAACAAAAAAAACAGCGCAAACCCTTTAAACCGTAAAATCCGCGGGCAAAAAAATAACAACCAAAAACAAACCAACGAATAACCAATGTCACACAGTCCGATTAGAAAAGACAAAACCTGCCTGAATTGCCGGCACGTTGTCGAACAAAAATTTTGTCCCAATTGCGGGCAGGAAAACACAGATTCGCGAAAAACATTTCATCATTTATTTATTCATTTCTTTGAAGATTTAACGCATTACGAAAATGCTTTCTGGAAAACGATTCGTAATTTACTTTTTAAACCCGCCATTTTAACTAAAGAATATCTTTGCGGAAAAAGATTGTCTTACCTTGCTCCTGTTCGGCTTTATATCTTTATCAGTTTTGTTACTTTTTTGATGATTGCATTATTTCCGGGGCATAAAGAAATTATAACTTCAGATAAGAATCATAAAACCGATAAAAAAGAAATTCCCAAAAATATCTTTACAGGAAACCTCAATGATCTTGAACCCGGCAATGATTTCGACAGTTTTACCAAAGAAGTAGATTCATTACAAAAGTTTGCACCTAAGGAAAAGAAATTAGACAGCTTTAGTTACTGGCTAATTAAAAAGGTTCAATATGTAAAAGAACATAATACCAAAAAGGATCTGATCGAAAAATTTACAGAATCATTCGTTCATAATATCCCGAAAGTCTTATTTATTATTATGCCATTCTTTGCTTTCTTTTTGTGGCTTTTTCACAATAAAAAGAAATGGTATTACTTTGATCATGGCATATTTACGCTGCATTATTTTTCGTTTTTACTTTTAATATTCCTGATTTTATTTATCATTCGAAAATTGGTAGGCCTATTTGGAGAAGACAATCCGTTGATTTTTATTTCGCACATTACTGACTTTGTGGGCTTTATCTGGATGAGTTATTATTTTTATCCGGCACATCATCGTTTTTATGGAGAAACCAGATGGGTATCGTTTGCAAAAAGTGTGGCTTTGTTTTTTATTAACTCCTTTTTTATTCTATTTTTACTAATCTTATACGCTTTTTACACATTTGTAAACTTACATTAAACAACAATGAAAAAACTTATAATTCTATTATTAATTGGTACTGCCTTTTCGTGTAAAAACATGCAGTCGGCTGCATCAAAAGACAATTCGGACCCTAGCAAATACATAAAATCTATTAGCGAAAAAGACTTGAAAACTATGTTGTACGTGATTGCTTCTGATGAAATGGAAGGTCGCGAAACAGGATCTAAGGGACAAAAAAAAGCCGGTCTTTATATGATCGAGCAATACAAGAAAAGCGGAATTTCGTTTCCTAAAGGGGCAACAGATTATTACCAACATATTCCTGCCGCTTTCCTAAACGCAAGACGCAACGAAAACTTACCGGATTCAGAGAATATCTGGGCTTATATTGAAGGTTCTGAAAAGCCGGATGAAGTATTGGTTATTTCTGCTCACTACGATCATGTAGGTATCAAAAATGGCGAAATTTATAACGGAGCCGATGATGACGGATCAGGAACAGTAGCCGTTATAGAAATGGCAAAAGCTTTTGCAAAAGCTAAGAAACAAGGGCACGGGCCAAAACGTTCTATCTTATTTTTGCACGTAACGGGCGAAGAACACGGTTTACACGGATCTCGTTATTATTCTGAAAATCCATTGTTTCCTATCGCTAATACTATTGCAGATATAAATATCGATATGATTGGCCGTCGCGATGTAGAACATGCTAAAACAAACAACTACGTATACGTAATTGGTGCCGACAGATTATCAAGTGATTTGCATAATATTGTAGTGGCTCAAAACGAAAAATACACCAAAATAGATTTAGATTTTAAATTTAATGATCCTAAAGATCCAAACCACTTTTACGAGCGTTCTGATCATTATAACTTTGCAAAACACGGTATTCCTTCAGTATTCTTCTTCAACGGAGTTCACGAAGATTATCACCAAAAAGGCGACGAACCAGAAAAAATTGAGTACGATGCTTTAACCAAAAGAACAAAACTAGCTTTTTCAATCGCCTGGGATTTAGCCAATAGAGAGAATAGACCAGTAGTGGATAAGAAGTAAGGCTCAAAGCAACAAAGATTCAAAGAGACAAAGTTTTTTTTTCGAAATGGATAATTTCTGATTTGCAAAAGTTTTACAGTAGAGACGCACAGCACGTCTTTGTAGAATCGAGAAGATTTCTTGACTTACAAAAAAAGCTATACATTTTGTAAAGTTCCCCAAACAAAAAAGGGATGAGTTTTAAAAACTCATCCCTTTTTTTATATTATAGATCCCAAAAAGAAAACCTCAGAATCTTTGTAACTTTGAACCTTTGTCCCTCTCCTTAGTCATTCATAGAAATCAAAAACTCTTCGTTGTTTCTTGTTTTCTTGAAACGCTCGTTTACAAAATCCATAGATTCTACCGGGTTCATATCTGATAGATATTTACGCATGATCCACATTCTTTGTAATGTTTTTTCGTCTAATAATAAGTCGTCACGACGTGTACTTGACGAAGTAAGATCGATTGCAGGGAAAATACGTTTGTTGGCAATTTTACGATCTAACTGAAGTTCCATGTTACCGGTACCTTTAAATTCTTCAAAGATTACCTCATCCATTTTAGAACCGGTTTCTGTCAATGCAGTTGCAATGATACTTAATGAACCACCGTTTTCTACATTTCTTGCTGCTCCAAAGAAACGTTTTGGTTTTTGTAATGCATTCGCATCAACACCACCACTTAATACTTTTCCTGATGCTGGCTGAACTGTATTGTAAGCTCTTGCCAAACGTGTAATCGAATCTAAAAGAATCACTACATCGTGACCACATTCTACCAAACGTTTTGCTTTTTCAAGAACGATATTTGCAATTTTTACGTGCTCTTGTGGTTCTCTGTCAAAAGTAGAAGCAATTACTTCTCCACGCACGCTGCGTTGCATATCTGTAACCTCCTCAGGACGCTCATCGATCAAAAGAACAATAAGATAAACTTCAGGATGATTAGCTGCGATTGCATTTGCAATGTCTTTTAATAACATTGTTTTACCCGTTTTAGGCTGAGCGACAATCATACCACGTTGTCCTTTCCCTATTGGAGAAAATAAATCGATAATACGGGTTGAAACTGAACTGCCTTTTTCGGCTAATTTGAATTTTTCTGAAGGAAAAACTGGTGTCAGGTGCTCAAAAGAAACTCTATCGCGAACCACCTGAGGATCGTGACCATTGATTTTAAGTACACGAACTAATGGGAAAAACTTCTCGCCTTCTTTAGGAGGACGAACCACTCCTTTTACAGTATCTCCGGTCTTAAGACCAAATAATCTGATTTGTGAGGTTGATAAATAAATATCATCCGGAGAGGCTAAATAATTATAATCTGATGAACGTAAAAAACCATAACCATCCGGCATCATTTCAAGAACACCTTCACTTTCGATAATTCCGTCAAACTCAAAGTCTGAATCTCTGAAATTATTCTTTTTGTTTTTATGATTTGGATTTTGATTCCCGTTATTCCCATTTCCGTTACCATTTGCATTTGGATTAGCATTCGGGTTTGGATTTTGATTTGGGTTTGGATTCTGGTTTGGATTTTTATTTTGGTTCGGATTGACCTTTTTAACTGCAATTGGTGCTTCTGTTTTTTCAGCAGTTGAAGTTTCTGCTGCAGCTTCGCCTTCCGGAATTCCTTCTTTTGTGGCTTCTTTTTCTTTTTGCAAAGCGACTTTTTTCTCGTATGCTGATTTATTGAATTTTACGATTTTTGGTCCTTTTTTCTCTACTGTCGCATTTTCCTGAGTTTCCTGAACTTCTGAATTTTCAGGAGCCTCTGTTACTTCCGTAATTTCTGCAGCTGCTTTTGCTATTGGTGCCTGTTTGGCTTTAGGAGCAATTTTGGCTGATGAAGTTATTTTTGCTGCCGGAGCTTGTTTTACAACGACAGGAGTTTCTGTTTTTTCCGCAGTTTCCTCTATGGTATCAAATTCTAAGACTGGAGCATTTTTACTAATAGCTGCTTTTTTCACAGGAACAATCCTTGCTCTTTTAGGCTTATCATCGACATTTTCCTTTTCAGTTACAGCACTAGGAGACGGTGCTACAGTGGTTTGCTGATGTGCTAAAATCTGACTGATTAAGGTCTCTTTTTTGACACCAGTAAACTTTATAGTTTTAGCTAACTTAGCTATTTCTTGAAGCTCAGAAAGCTTCATTTCTTTTAATGCAGAAATATCAAACATGAATGTTCTATGAATTTAATTATTTTAACGGAATACTGTAAAAAGATAGGTAGATAATAGTTTTCGATTGACCGCAGTATGAAGTGCTTACGGTATTATGATGCAATAATACGAATAAAATTTAATCATACAATAGTATTTTAAAAAAAGAAAATATATTTTTGTAAAACAATTTTACACCATGATACAACGAATTCAAACCGTTTATTTAATTCTTACGTTTATTGCAACAAGTGTTTTGATGCTTTTTATTCCGTTATGGACATTAAAAGGGGGAGCATTATTTTACTTTAATCAAGATCCAATATATAATGTAATAGTTGGATTAAGTACTATGCTTACTATTGTTAGTATTATTTCATATAAAAAAAGACAAAATCAGTTTGTAATGAACAGACTGAACATAATATTAAATTTAATTTTATTAGGATTGTTTGTATATCGTTCTCTAAATTTATCTGGAGAAACACTAGCTGTTTCAGAGAAAGGTATTGGGATGTTTCTACCAATTGTTGCTATCGTATTATTAGTTTTAGCTAATAAGGCCATCAAGAAGGATGAAGATCTTGTAAAATCTGTAGATCGTTTGAGATAAACCTATAAACTTAAGTTTTTTGTGCGAAGAGAACCCGAATTGTATAATTCGGGTTTTTTTGTACCTTACATTTTGATGAATTTGATGGAATCGTTAAAACAAGCCTAGTAAATAATCCCATAGGATAATTTTTGATAAATTAAATTTTCAGTCCAAAACATAACACAGGAACTTAAGGATACCTCTTGCTGACAATCATCAAGTACTTACTGATAGTCTTACCAATTTGCTGCAAACGGTAAATAACTTTGAAGTTGTAGGCAATTCATTGGACGGTACAACTGTCTATAATAATGTCATTCAAGACAATACCGACATTTTGGTCCTGGATATCAGTATAACCAAAAAAGATGGTATCGAAGTATTAAAGGAGTTTAGTGAAAAGGAATTTCCGTGCAAAGTCATTATTTTGTCTATTTACGATGATTTAAAAATCATATAGGAGGTAATGAAATTGGGAGCAAAAGTATATCTCACAAAAAAGTGCGCAGGCGAAAATATCATAGAGGCCATGGAAGCAGTTTATCAGGAGCTGGAATAATTTTGTAATGCTGTGCGGGAGATAATCTTTAATAGCTTTGCGAATAATACCTCCTAGTTGTATTAAGAGATTGAAAATCTATTGAAAAATTCACATTTGAGTTATGTTTTAATTAGAGTTCTTCTATTGTTGCTTTTATTCAGTATTGTAAGCGGAAACACTTTATCTAGCCAACAAAACCAATCTATTTCTTCAAAAGAAACAGCAATAATAACGCAATTCGAAAAGTAAACTTACTGAGGTTGGAAAATTTGAACAATTGCGAAATAAAAAATAGTTAGCCTATCTACTGTTCTGGTTATCATTATTTTATTTTTATTTTATTTTTTTTATCAGAACAACAAACTCAAGCAAAAGATCAAGAGAAAAGATACCAAACAAAAAAATATTGCTTAATATTATCAATGCAGGAATTGATACAATCAAAATTTGCAGACAGGAAAGTCAAAAAATTCGAAATGAAGGTCTATTTTGTTGTATCCGAATTATTCAGCAATATCATTAAGCACGGTGACACAAAAAAGGTCAGATCACGTTATATGAAAACAACCATTATTTTATCATTACGATACTTGATGACAGAAAAGGTTTTAAAACCGAAAAACTGAACGAAGCCGAAGGTTTTGGCCTGAACCGGATTAGGGCCCTAACTAAAAAATACAAAGGCAGTTTATCAATTGTTTCAAAAGCCAATGAAGGAACTTCGATTAAGATAAAAATACCGCTGCCTCATTAAATTATTTTTTGCCGATTTCTACAATCTCGAGATCTTTTATTTTATCATCATCAATTACAAATCTCAACATGGTTCTTACCTGATGAAATCCACTTTTTCCTGCCGCCCCGGGATTCATGTGCAATAAATTATTCTTTTTATCGAACATTACTTTTAAGATATGCGAATGTCCACAGATAAACAATTTAGGCGGATTCAGTGCCATTTCTTCTCTAATAGCCGGATTGTATTTTCCGGGATAACCCCCAATATGAGTAATCCAAACAGAAACATTTTCGCATAAAAAACGATTATGCAACGGAAATTCTAGTCTTGCTTGTGCATCATCGATATTGCCGTAGACGCAACGCAAAGGTTTTAGTTTTTTTATAGTATCCGTAACATTCAGATCCCCAATATCTCCTGCATGCCAAACTTCGTCTGCCTGATTTACATATTTCAAAATAGTATCATCAATATGACTATGAGTGTCGGAAAGGAGGAGGATTTTTTTCATTACTAAGTGGCTGAGTTGCTAAGATACTAAGGTTCTAAGTTTTTTTTCAAAGGGAGCAAAGATACAAAGGTTTTTTTCTAAAAAAAGGTCCAAAGGCCCAAAGTAACAAAGGTGCAGAGGTTTTCTTTGAGATTTATCAATGTAGAAACGTAACTAATTTTTCAAAATCTTAAACACATTACTATGCCTATCTACGATTTACAATATCATAAACCTTTATGCCTTTGCATCTCTGAACCTTTGAACCTACAAAGACCTTAGACGCAATGCTGTGCGTCTCTACGATTTACAATGTAAAAAACCTTTGTCCCTTTGCAACTTTGAACCTATAAAGAAATCTTTGTACCTTTGCACCTCAGAACCTCTGTCCCTTAAAAATGAGATATTTTATTCAATTTGCCTATAACGGAACACATTATCATGGATGGCAATTTCAGCCTAACGCTTCTTCTGTTCAGGAAACTTTAAACAAAGCCCTTTCGGTTTTGCTAAATGCGCCTATCAATGCAATGGGTGCCGGAAGAACTGATACTGGTGTTCATGCCAGGGAAATGTATGCTCATTTTGATTTTGATACTCGAATTGATGTGCCGACTTTAATACATAAGCTGAATTCGTATTTGCCAAAAGACATTGCGATTTTTGATATTATTCTGGTTCAGGACGAAGCGCATTGTCGATTTGATGCCACAAAGAGAACGT
Source organism: Flavobacterium sp. CSZ (assembly GCF_015350725.1). Lineage (NCBI taxonomy): Bacteria > Pseudomonadati > Bacteroidota > Flavobacteriia > Flavobacteriales > Flavobacteriaceae > Flavobacterium > Flavobacterium sp. CSZ. Next base: position 314,020 of record NZ_JADKPQ010000004.1, on the reverse strand, counting down.
ATGAATACCATATCAATACTGTTAAAAATCCATTTTTGCAGGAATTGAGTTGGTATTTTAATCAAAAATTAGACGTAGATTTGATGAATGAAGCCGCGACAATCTTACTGAATCATACGGATTTTCAATGTTTCTCGAAGGTAAATACAGATGTAAACACATTTGATTGCACGATTTTTGAAGCGTACTGGAAAACAGAAAATAAGAACCTGATTTTTACTATTTCGGCAAATCGTTTTTTACGAAATATGGTTCGCTCTATTGTAGGCACTTTGGTCAATATTGGTTTACATAAAATTTCCCTAACCGATTTTGAAAATATTATTGCCAGTAAAAGCAGAGAAAAAGCCGGGTTTTCGGTGCCGGCACACGGATTATATTTAACTGAAATTGATTACGATTATTTATAGCTGTAAGCTGTAGGCAGTAAGCAGTAAGCTTAACTCCTAAAGCCTAAAGCTTAAAGCTTAAAAAAATAAATGAAAGCAAAAGCATTTGATACCGGATTATTCAAACGAATTTTAAAATATACCAAACCTTATAAATGGCGCTATTACGGCGTTATTATTTTTGCAGTTTCTTTATCGATTTTTGCAGCCCTTCGCCCCTATTTATTAAAACAAACGGTCGACGGCTATATCAAGACACATGATAAGGAAGGGTTGCTGATGTACATTGTATTGATGGGAGTGGTTCTTTTGATGGAGGTTTTCTCTCAGTTTTATTTTGTGTATTGGGCCAACTGGCTAGGTCAGGATATTGTAAAAGACATTCGTACGAAACTCTTTAAGCATATTTTGAGTTTTAGAATGAAATATTTTGATTTGGTTCCGGTGGGACAACTGGTAACCAGATCAGTATCTGACATTGAATCGATCGCGCGTATTTTTAGTCAGGGATTGTTCATGATTATTAGCGACTTGATGAAAATGCTGGTAGTGCTGATTTTTATGTTTTACATGAACTGGAAACTGACCTGGATTGTGGTGGTTGCAATGCCAATTCTGGTTTTTATTACCCGAATTTTTCAGCGTAAAATGCAGGTGGCTTTTGAGGAAGTACGTACACAAATTGCCAACATGAACTCATTTGTACAGGAACGTGTTACGGGAATGAAGATTGTACAGCTTTTTAACCGTGAGAAAATTGAAGCTGATAATTTTAAAGTCATCAACGATAAACACAGGGTGGCGTGGATAAAAACGATTTTATATAACTCGATCTTTTTCCCGATTGCCGATATTATTTCTTCGATTACTTTAGGTTTAGTGGTAGTTTATGGTGGATTTAAAATCTTGAACGGCGATCATTTTACGACTTTTGGTGATTTATTCTCCTACACAATGTTTATTGGTATGTTGTTTAACCCATTGCGCCAGATTGCGGATAAATTCAACGAGATGCAATTGGGAATGATTGCTGCCAATCGTGTTTTTGATATTATAGATACGCAGGATCATATTCAGGATACGGGAACGCTTGAAGCTCCTGTTTTTGACGGAAGTATCGAATTTAAGAATGTTCGTTTTAGTTACATCCCGGAAGAGGAAGTGATAAAAGGTATCGACTTATCTGTGGCTTCAGGACAAACGGTGGCTATTGTAGGTTCTACAGGCGCAGGAAAATCAACAATCATCAATTTGCTGAATCGTTTTTACGAGATCAATAGCGGAACTATATTTATTGATGGTCATAATATAGAGAACTATACACTGGCTTCGTTACGAAAACAAATTGCGGTGGTTTTACAGGATGTATTTTTGTTTGCCGATACGATTTACAACAACATTACTTTGCATAATCCCGAAATTACGCGCGAGAAAGTGCTCGATGCAGCAAAGAAAATTGGCGTACACGATTTTATCATGAGTTTGCCGGATAATTATGATTTTGATGTTAAGGAACGCGGTGTGATGCTTTCATCCGGACAACGTCAATTAATTGCGTTTTTAAGATCGTATGTGAGTAATCCGAGTATTTTGATTTTGGATGAGGCAACGTCGTCTATAGATACGTATTCTGAAGAATTGATTCAGCGTGCGACAGAAACGATTACCAAAGGAAGAACTTCGATTATTATCGCACATAGATTGGCGACAATTGTAAATGCAGATAAGATTGTGGTAATGGATAAGGGGTTAATCGTTGAGCAGGGAACGCATCAGGAATTGCTGAATAAAGTCGACGGATATTACAAAAACCTCTACGACTCGCAATTTTCGGTCGCTAATTGAAATTTGAAATGCTAAAAAAATTCTTAAAAAAGTTAAATTAGCGTTATAGGAATCATAAAACTGATGCTTCACAGTCAAAGGGATAGCATTCCTTTTTTTTGAATTATTTATCTTTGAGAGACAAAATTCAAATGAAAACGAAAATGCCACAAAACAGATTTTATCCAAACGAACAGTTCAAAGAAATAGAAATAAATGCCTCATTACAACTTAGATACGCCATTTCAAATAAAGGCCGCTTAATAAGCTTTTCTGACGAAATACAAAACGGACGTCTTTTAAAAGGCGGTTTAAGTGATGGTTACCCAACTTTTAGATTTAAGGTTAAAAAAGACGATAAAATCGTTAATAAATACCTTTTTTTATACAAATTAGTTGCCCAATATTTTATCCCAAAAACATCAGAAGAACAGACTTATGTATTGCATCTGGATTATAACAGAAGCAACGATGATGTAAACAATTTACGTTGGGCTACAAAAGCCGAAATGATGGCACACAGCCGCAAAAGTCCCCGTGTAATTCAGGCCAAAAAGAATCTGATTGAACACAACCTAAAAGCCGACGGAAGAAAATTAACGACTACCAAAGTAATGTTAATCAAAAAAATCCTAGCGCGCCCTGAACAAAAAACCCGTCTAAAAATGATCGCCAAACAATTTGGCGTAAGTGAAATGCAAATACGACGTATTGCCAGCGGTGAAAACTGGGGACACGTAAAAGTTTAAATTTTAGATTTTAGATTGCAGCCTTTAGATTTAAGCTGAGATGAATAAACAATAAATTTATTTAGCCACAGATTACCCAGATTAACACTGATTTTTTTAATCATTTTAATCCTTGTAATATGTGGCTATTATTTTTATCAAGCTTATCGTTTGCGAAATCGAAGAGCTTATTGATACAAAGGGCTTCAACTTCGCTTACTCTGACAAACAATTTAATTTGAGATTTCGTTTCTAAAATCTGATTTTTCAATTCATAATTCACAATTTACAATTAACAGTTACTTAAGTTTCTGTGAAAAGATCAAAATCAGTACGGGTAAAAATAAAATTTCAGGTGTTTTTTAAAATAAATCCTTAAATTCGCAATCACAAATAACAAAAGAATAAATCGAAAAATGAGTTTCGGAATTAAACTTCATTTTCGATAATAAATACTAAAAACCAAAAAGATGAAATACGACGTTATTGTTTTAGGAAGTGGTCCTGGTGGATATGTAACAGCTATTAGAGCTTCGCAATTAGGCTTTAAAGTAGCTGTAGTTGAAAAAGAAAACCTTGGTGGTGTATGTTTGAACTGGGGATGTATCCCAACAAAAGCATTACTAAAATCAGCTCAGGTTTTTGACTACTTAAAACACGCTTCTGACTACGGATTAAAAGTTTCTGAATTCGATAAAGATTTCCCTGCAGTAGTACAACGTAGCCGTAGTGTTGCTGACGGAATGAGCAAAGGCGTTCAGTTCCTGATGAAAAAAAACAAAATTGACGTTATTGAAGGTTTTGGAAAACTAAAACCAGGTAAAAAACTTGACGTTACTGATAAAGACAATAAAGTTACTGAATATAGCGCTGATCACATTATCATTGCAACCGGAGCTCGCTCTCGTGAGTTACCAAACTTACCACAAGATGGTGTAAAAGTAATTGGTTACAGACAAGCAATGACATTACCAACACAACCAAAATCTATGATCATTGTAGGTTCTGGAGCTATTGGAGTTGAATTTGCTCATTTCTACAACTCAATGGGAACGGAAGTTACTATTGTAGAATTTATGCCAAATATCGTTCCTGTTGAAGACGAGGATATCTCTAAGCAAATGGAGCGTTCTATGAAAAAAGCAGGAGTAAAAATTATGACCAACTCTTCTGTTGAGAAAATTGACACTAGTGGAACTGGTGTAAAAGCAACTGTAAAAACAGCAAAAGGAGAAGAAATTCTTGAAGCTGACATCGTACTTTCTGCAGTTGGAATTAAAACAAACATCGAAAACATAGGTTTAGAAGAAGTTGGAATCGCTGTTGACAGAGATAAAATCTTAGTAAACGCTTACAACGCAACTAATATTCCTGGTTACTACGCAATTGGAGATGTTACTCCAGGACAAGCTTTGGCTCACGTAGCATCTGCTGAAGGAATTAACTGTGTGGAGAAAATTGCAGGTTTACACGTAGACCCAATCGATTACGGAAACGTTCCTGGTTGTACTTACGCAACTCCAGAAATTGCTTCTGTAGGTTTAACGGAGAAACAAGCTAAAGAAAAAGGATACGAATTAAAAATTGGTAAATTCCCATTCTCAGCTTCAGGAAAAGCAAAAGCTGCCGGTGCCGCTGACGGATTTGTAAAAGTAATCTTTGATGCTAAATACGGAGAATGGTTAGGATGCCACATGATTGGTGCTGGTGTTACAGATATGATTGCTGAGGCAGTTGTTGCCCGTAAACTAGAAACTACAGGTCATGAAATCCTTAAATCTATTCACCCTCACCCAACAATGAGCGAGGCTGTTATGGAAGCTGTAGCTGATGCTTACGGCGAAGTAATTCACTTGTAGAAAATATTGTGTTGATGCCAATGCATTGATGCGAGTTACATATTATTTTCAATTTAAAAAATCCGATTTGCGAAAGCAAGTCGGATTTTTTTTATCTATTCAAAATTGCCAAACCTTTTCATAATCCACACCAGTAATGCTAATACAAGTAAGCTAACACTAGACCAAATGACATTTTGAACAGAAAAACAAGAGATAAAATATCCGCCCAGTATTGTTCCGCAACTTACTGCGGCATTACCACAAGTCGTAAAAATACTGTTTACAAATTCGGGAGATTCTGAAGCTGATGAAGTAAGATTAATATTTCCGATTAAGAAACCTGCCGTATGTACAAAGCCCCAAATTGATATTAATACTAACATAGGTATATAATACAGACCATAGAAATACAAAAGCAAATGAATAACTGCTAAAGCAATAATAAAAACAAAAGCAGTATTTAAAATACTTTTACTTAACATAAAACCTGCGAGCCAATTACCTGCAACCCCAGTTAAACCAAAGATTAAAAGCATCCAACTGATTTGTACTCCATTCATTTTAGTAACCTTATTAAAAAAAACCGCCATAAAACTATAAGTAGAAAACATGGCCGCAATTATCAAAAATGACAAAATAAAACTTATCCATAGAGCAGGCTTTTTCAAAATTTTGGTTTGCGATGATATAGTTTGCTTTTCCGGAGTTTTTATTGAAGGCAAAAAGAACAATATGCCCAGAAAAGATATTATATTAATAATGGCACACAACACAAAAGATGATTGCCAATTAAACAATGAAGCCATTAAAGTTGCTAATGGAATGCCGATGACACTAGACACCGTAAATCCGCCAAAAACAATAGCGACTCCTTTTGAAGATTGTTCGCTGGGCAAATTATTCGCGGCAGTCGAAAGCGCTATAGACCAAAAAACAGGATGTAAAAAAGCCGGTAATAATCTGGCAGTCAAAAGCATATTAAAACTAGTAGCAAACACAGCAATAATATTTGAAAGACCAAAAATGGCCAATACAAATAGCATTAATATTTTTTTATTCAATGACGATATCAAAAGCATTATAAAAGGACCGGATATAGCCACTATTAAGGCAAATAAGCTTAAAAGCTGTCCTGCTTTTTCGATCGTGATAGCAAAAGCAGAAGCTATTTGAGGCAAAATTCCAATTACTCCAAATTCCGTTGTTCCAATTCCAAATGTTCCCAAAGCCAGTAGATAATGTATACGTTTCATAAATTTATTTTTTGCAAATTTGCATCAGTAATAATCAACTTATCCATTACTTACAATTATGTAATACACTTACCTTTTTGAAAGTTAATTGATTTTTAACCATTTATAAAAATGCCTGATTTTTTTCACGACAGAAAACTTTATTATACTCCAATAGAATTTGCACTGGCACATATTGGAGGCACATGGAAAATGCCCATATTGTGGAGACTACAAAACAGTGTTTTACGATTTAGCGAACTAAAAAAAGATATTCCTCATATTACAGACAAAATGCTAACCAGCCAATTAAAGGAACTGGAGAACAAAGGTTTAATTACCAGAACTGCTTATCCTACAGTACCGCCAAAGGTCGAATACAATATTACCGTAAAGGGAAAAAAAGCGATTCCGGTAATTGAAGTGATAATGAAATATGGATACGAACTTATCAAAGAAGAAGGAATAGAATATCCGCCAATAATTTAAAGACACACCGCTGCACATCTATGGCCACATATAATTTTCAATTTAAAAAATCCGATTCAAGAAAGTAAGTTGTTTTTTTTTCATGCCTTAACTGTCACGTTTTTGACTCATAATTTTCACTTTATATTATCTTAAAAAAACAAGTAAAATAGTAACCTTTCGATATAAAACAAAAGCGGATTTATGATAATAAAGTGATATTTTTGCACCACCCAAATTTATCTTCAGATGAAAAAAATATTACTTTTAGTGTCAATTTTTATTCTTTTGCCCAGCACCTTTTTTGGCCAATCGGGAAAAGGAATTCCTCAAAACTTAACAACCGAAAATACTTTTTCAAAATCATATAGTCACCTAAACGATTTCGAAAAAATATTAACTTCAAATCAAATCACGACTTTAAACACAACTTTAAAATCATCTGAAAAAAAATCAGGTCATAAAATTATTGTTGTCACAATTTCTTCTGTAAAACCGTATGCGAGTGTTCCGGAATATGCATATCATTTACAAAAATATTTATCAGATAATTTGAAATTAAATCCCGCAATATTAATTGTATTGAGCAAAGAACTGCGACAAATTCAGATTCAAAGTAGCAATAAGGGACTTAATAAACTAACTGAAGAAGAAACTAAAAATATCATAAACAATTTTGCAATCCCCGAATTTAAAAAAGGAGATTTTTATAAAGGTTTAGAAAATGCTCTTACACAAATAGTAAAAAAACTGGAATAGAATTAAATATAAGTTTTTGTAAAATCCGATTTGTTGTTACAAGTCGGATTTTTTTGTTTTTACCCTAATAAAAAAACCTGAACTCCATAAAACATTCATAAAATCAACCAGTACCTTTTTTCCTTTCTCACAAAAAAATTATATTTACCTAATAAGAAATAATTATTCTAAAATAGCAGTAATGGAAAATACACCAATATTTTTTGCAGACGGAGAAAGTCCAAAAATGATTGACGCATTCAAAAAAGCTCAGGAAACTTTTAAGTATTTCTGGAGAGAATTATCATGGGAATATCGCCGAATCGTTCCGGCACTTGATGTTGCTTGTGTAAAACTAGCTTTTACCCAGGAAATAAATAATGATACTGTTGTAGAACATATGTGGATCAATGAGATTAATTTTGATGGCGAAAAAATAAAAGGCATCTTAGTCAACGATCCTAACGAGTTAACAAATGTTAGCAATGGCGAATATGTAGAGATTCCGGCCAATCAAATAAGCGACTGGTTATTTGTCACTCAGGATAAAACGTACGGAGGTTTCACGATACAAGCCATGCGATCAGAAATGGACGAAACCGAAAGAGAAGAACACGATGCGGCCTGGGGATTAAATTTTGGAGATTACAATGATATTCTGATTGCTTACGAACAAAAAGAAAAACCAGAAAACCTGACAGAACATCCCATGAGTCAAAACATGCAGGAAAGTCTTTTTGAATTTATAAAAACAAACCCAAACGAACTTACCGCTCAGGACGAACTAGGATATACTTTTTTACACCGCGAAGCAATTGCAGGAAACAGTACAACGGTAAAAGTACTAATAGATTCCGGAGCAGATCTAAATGCCAAAACGCATAACAATAAAACTGCTCTAGATTTTGCAGAACAACTCAAATGGGAACATATAATCCCAATTTTGAAATAACATTATTAAATCCGATTTGTAAAAACAGATCGGATTTTTTATTTCAAATCCAGAGCATATTTTAATAACTTTATCCCTAAATAATAAAGCCATGAAAGAAGTATGCATTGTTGAATTTCCATCAAATTTAGGTTTAAAAGAACCTCAACCCGGAAAAGAACCAGGCGTGAAAAATCTGCCTAACTGGTTCTGGAAATACAATTTGCATAAAGCCATTACTCACAGAGATATTCTAAGGCTCGATCCGCCACCATATACAAACGTTAGAGAAATCGAAACTAATATTCTCAATGCAAACGCATTGGTCGATTATGCGCGCGAACAAGCTTATTTAATCAATAATTTACTTTCGCAAAATAAATTTCCCTTCATCCTGGGCGGCGATTGCAGTATATTAGTAGGATCAGCAATTGCATTAAAACAAAAAGGCAATTACGGCTTATTTTATCTCGATGGTCATACTGATTTTATGGATACTTCCTTGTCTGAAACCGGCGGAGTCGGCGGCATGGCGGCCTCAATAGTAACCGGAAACGGACATAAAAAACTCACCGATATTCTTAACTTATCGCCTTATATAAAACAAGAAAATCTTTGGTGCGTAGGCAATCGCGAATACGATGACGAGTACGAAAATGAAATCAGGAATTCTTCTGCAACTTACCTGAGTCTTCAGGAATTGCGTAAAGAAGGCATCTCAAATTCCATTCAAACCTTTCTAAAAGAAGTCAAAGACAAAAATCTCGATGGTTTCTGGCTGCATATCGATGTCGATGTTTTAAACGATACTATAATGCCCTGCGTAGACAGCAGAACTCCGGATGGCCTTACTTATGAAGACTTTAATGAGCTTACCTCCTATTTGTTTCAAAACGAAAAATTAAGCGGACTCGAAATCACCATTCTCGATCCTGATTTAGATCCAACAGGAGAATATACCAGAGATTTTGTGCATCATATTACTACCACTTTTAATACGCATTTCGGGCAATTAGCCTTATAAAAAACAAAAAAAATCTGCATTACGAAATATAAAATCCTAAATTTTCTTTTTAAATTAGACCAGCCAATATTTCTTTCTACAAAAGATATCGATAGAGTCTCATATTTAAACCAGAAAACATGACATTAGACGAATACAAAAAACAATTTTCAGAAGACGATGCTGTTGGCTGGCTATCTATAGATCAGGAGTTTGATCGTCTTTACCCCAATCAGGAACCCAAACATTATGTCCCGCCACTACCCTATATGCTGGGCGGCGAAGATCCGCTTGACGGAATAAGCGTTTACGAAAGCAAAAAGCAAACAGATCACCTCCATTTTGTAACCTACGGATTCTCAGAATTATATTATAACGAAGAAAAACTCGAGGATGAATTTAGCAAATGGGGATTCGAACTTACCTTTCGACTAAAACCTTTTGAACCAGACAACGGAAACCCAAGCTGGGCCATCGTGATGCTTCAAAACATTGCCAGATATGTGTTCGACAGCGGCAACTGGTTCGAAGAATTTCATTATATGCCGGCAAACGGACCAATTCGACTGGACACCCATACCAATATCACTGCTTTATTGATTGTAGCCGATCCCGAAATTGAAAAAAAACAAACCCCTCATGGCGAACTTTCGTTCCTACAAATCGTAGGAATCACCTCTGCCGAATACGAGCATTTAAAAGACAATCCCGAAACTGCCGAGCAACTGGTCAACAAACTCAAAGAAAACAATCCTTTGCTGATTACAGATCTCACCAGAAAATAATTCCAAAATCGGATTTATAAAAGTAAGTCGGATTTTTATTTGGGCGTTTCCGCCGCGGCGGATCAATTATTGCCATAAAAAGATTATTTTAGCTTAGTTTAAAATTAAACATCAAAACAAATACAATCAACTAGTTACCAACCCAAGAAGTGAATTATTATGAATGCAGATATACAAGAATATAATAATTCACAAACTCCTATAGATAAGGAAATCTGTGATCAGTTAGCCACAATAATCACTCAAAACCTGCCCAATGCCGAAAATAAAATCTGGCATGCTCATCCCGTTTGGTTTCTTGACGGAAACCCAATTGCAGGTTACAGCAAACTAAAAAATTCCGTACGTTTACTTTTCTGGAGTGGTCAATCCTTTGATGAAGAAAAACTAGTCAACGAAGGTTCTTTTAAAGCCGCAGAATCGCGTTATACTGTCGCTGACCAAATCAACAAAGACGATCTCGAACGCTGGCTCAAAAAAGCAGAGAAAATACAATGGGATTATAAAAATTTAATCAAGAGAAAAGGAATTTTAATACGATTAAAATAATAAATTTATACCTCATCATAAAGTCAAAAAGCATTCTATTATTTATGAGCCGAAGAAATAAAAAAAGCATCCCCGAAAAAAACTCAAAAAAAGACACCGTTGCATTTATTGTAAAAGTAATTTCAATTATACTGTGTCTCGCCAGTTTTATATATGTCATCAGGCATTATCATAACTTTGTAATTGTAAAATTTGAGTTTTTACTTTATATCTACTTAATTGCCGGTGTTTTATTTGGACTTTTGTTTTATAAATATCAGAAAAACTACGAAGGGAAAAATTTTAAATCAGGAAATTATTTTGCTTTAATTCTTATCGTTTATGGTACAATTTCATGCGCTACTTTTTTTCTTGCCAACGAATATCTGTCAACTAACACAGAATATGTTGTCGTTTCTCCTATTCTCGAAAAACATGAAAGTCATAAAAGATCGCCTAACAGTATTTTAGTTCAGATTGAAGGCACAAAAAAGGAAATCAACATACACAACTACGACTTTAAAGAAATCAGTATGTACAACTTTGCCGAAATTAAAATAAAAAGAGGATACTGGAATTTTCCTATCATACTCGAAACAAAACTACTGGTAAGCAAATAAACAGTACTTACATGCCATTTTTAGGCATAAAATTTATAAATGAATAAAGAACAAATAATCCAAATCTTGATTTATTCTCACGCCTTATTTGGCGGTGTTGCGTTACTTTCGGGTTTTATTTCATTGATCGGTAAAAAGGGAAAAAAGACACATAAAAAATCAGGAAAGCTTTTTTACTATTGCATGCTTTTATCAGCTTTGACCGCTTTAATTATAGCTTCACTGCCCCAACACGAAAGTCCGTTTTTATTCGCTATCGGGATTTTCAGTTCCTATTTTATCGTAACAGGTTATAGAGCTTTACGATTCAAAAATAAAAACATCAGTCTTAAAACAGACAAAATAATTTCGTTAGTTATGATATTTACCGCGATTTTAATGATTTTCTATAATCCCATTGTTCATCAAAAATTAAACATTGTTTTAACTGTTTTGGGAATCGTGGGATTAATTTTCTCTACCAGAGATTTAATACTTTATAAAAATACTAATAAACTAAATAAGGTCTGGCTAAAATTACATCTCGGAAAAATGATTGGCGGCTATATTTCGGCAACAACAGCTTTTGTTGTGGTAAACAATTTTTTTTCTAGTTTTTATGGTTGGTTTGTTCCCGGAACAATAGGCGGATTTTATATTATTTACTGGATAAAAAAGCTAAACAAACAACAGCAAGCACAGATTAAACTAGAATAAAAAAACATTGCAAAAAACAATAATGAAAAAACTATTAACATATCAAATTGATTCTTTCACAAAAGAAAAATTCAAAGGAAACCCCGCTGGAGTTGTTGTAAACGCCGACGAACTAAATGATTACGAAATGCAACAGATTGCAAGAGAATTAAACAACTCAGAAACTGCATTTCTATTCGAAGCAGACAGCGACGATTGCGATGGCGTAATTCGTTATTTTACCCCAAATACCGAGGTGCCTATTTGCGGACACGCTACAATTGCGGCAATGTATGCAAAAGCAATCGAAGAAAAACTGGATTCCTGCATTTTAAGGTTTAAAACAAAAATTGGTATTCTTCCGTTTGAGGTTATCAAAGAAAATGGAGATTACCAAATTTTAATGACTCAGGGAAATTTTGAACTCGGCGATATTTTTGATGCAGCTATAACCCAAAAAATGATAACGGCATTAGGATTACAAAAATCAGATCTTGATGAAAGATGCCCCATTCAAATTGCCTCTACAGGACATTCTAAAGTAATGGTGGGTATAAAAAGTCGCGAGAAACTCAACACTTTATCTCCCAGTTATAATGATTTAGCCCAACTAAGCAAAGAAATAAATTGCAATGGGTATTTTGTTTTTACTTTAGATTCAAATGATCCTAATATTTTGACTTATGGCAGAATGTTTGCGCCCGCAATTGGCATAAATGAAGATCCTGTAACCGGAAATGCAAACGGACCACTTGGAGGTTATTTGGTACAAAACAATATTATTGATTTTAAAAATAATGTATTTGAATTTAACGGAAAGCAGGGTGAAAAAATAGATCGACTTGGTGTAATAAAAGTTAAAGTCGTAATCGAAGAAAACAAACCAAAATTGATTCAGATAAAAGGCGACGCTGTAGTTGTCTTTAGAGCCGAAATAGAAATCTAGTAGAACAATAGTTAAGTGAGATAAAAAACTATTATGATAATACGAGAAATTAAAAATACCGATTTTAGTGTTTTAAGAAAACTGTTTTTAAAAGAAAGACAGCATACTTTTTCCTGGCTTGATCCTTCAGAATTTAAATTAGATGATTTTGAAAAGCATATAAAAGGAGAATTGGTTTTGGTTGCTATTCACGAGGAAATTCCTGTTGGGTTTATTTCAATCTGGATGCCTAATAAATTTATTCATCACTTTTACGTCGATCAAAATTATCAGGGTAAAGGAGTTGGAACCTTATTATTAAATGCTGCAATTCAGGAAACACTTTTGCCAATTACCTTAAAATGTTTAGAGCAAAATACAAAAGCCGTTGCATTTTATAGACAAAAAGGCTTTGTCGAAAAAGAAAGAGGACCATCAGAACATGGGGGTTATATTTTATTCGAGTTGTTGGAAAGTAGTAATTAAAATAGCTAATTTTCAAAAACATATGAATCGACTTATTAATTAACCAACCAAAAAATGAAAATAAATACCATAATTCTTCTTGCGGGTTTACTGCTTATATTAGTTTCTATTTTTCTTTCTTATAAAAAAGCTCAAAAAAACCAACAATTTCAAACATTAGATCCTAACAAAATAATTCCGGGACCAATCGTCCATGATGACTTAAGTGAGGAACAAATCAAAAGAATAACAAAAATACAAGCTGCTTTTTCAGACATTTATCCAATATCATTAGAAGATACAATTACCAATTTTAAAAGAGATCAAAATCCCGATAGCGAAATTAGAGTTTGGGAAAATATGATGCATGCTTATGAAACATTCATTTCTAAAAACCCGGAAATTAATGTAGAAAAGAAATCAGAAGTTTTCAAATTGATTTTGACACGTTCTATGATGGATGAGAACAAAGTACGAGCTCAAAGAGAATTTAATCTATTGAACGAAAATGAAGTTAACGAGATATTTTCTTATTACACAAAAGAATCCAAACCTTTAATAATCGAAAAAAATCTTTAAAAAATAATGGCTAATACTTTCTACTCTTATTTAGCATTTATCACACCAACTTCAGATGCCAGTTTGACTGTTTTAAAAAACAATCTGAAAACTTTTTACGACAGACCAATAATAACAAACAAACCGGAAATTGTATTAGAAGACAACCAAATCAATATTCTATTTGATGATCAATATCAATTGTACATTGCATTTTCTGAAGAAGAATATGTAAATGAAGAAGCTCTCGAGATTGCAGAAGAACAGCAACTGGATTGGAATGAAAATACTTTTGATAAAGCAACATTAGAAACTTGCCGTAAAAGATTTGAGATTTGGGGCGATGACGATTTTGATATGGATTATTTTAATGACAGCTTGTTTGTCATCGAAGAAATAGAAAAATTTAGCGATGTAATTATTTTTGCAATGCAATAATTAGTCTGGATTTACACACTTTATTTTATCTGAATTTTTACTCTCCAATATTAATAAAACATAAACTTTTAAGAAATTAAAAAGACAATACGCAACCTTTTAAAGCTTTCTACATCTTTTTACTAAACCAATGTAAAAATCTATAACTATGAAAAAATTATTTTTCTTAATCGCAATTGTCTTACTTTGTTCTTGCAATAATGATGATAAAAACAATTCATCTCAAACTCAGTTGAAAGGAAAATGGAGCCTAAGGAATATTTCCGGTGGAATTAATGCCATGTCTTTGCCAAAACCTGAACAGCAAATTACAATCGAGTTTGGTGATAATATCCTAAAAACGTATAACAATGAAACTTTAACTAATACTCAGACTTTTTCTTATCAAACAAAAAAATCCATTTTTGGCGGTACCAAAAAAATGATAGCGGTTCAGAATAATCTAATAGCAAACGATATTCCTAAACTGCAATCTTTTGAAATTAAGGGTGATAAATTATACTTAAAAGATGAATGTTACGATTGTTACACCTACGAATATGCCCGAATAAATTCTGCGGAGTTTTAAACTACTCTAAATCAAAACGAAGATACAGTTTTTAAAAAAATCTACTTTCAGCAATACATATGAAAGCAGATTTTTTATTTTATCAATTCCTTTTTTAGTATCATACTATCTAATTTCTATTTTGGTTTTAATTTGTATTTTCGTTGAAAAGAAAAACCTTTACCTAAAAATATTTTATGGAAGAAACAATACTTGAAAAATCAGTTTTTGAAGAAGTCCCAACAGAAAAAATTTATACTGAAAAAGCAATTCGTGTTGGAACTTTTTTAGGAGGTCCGTTAGTTGCCGGATATTTTATGGCAGAAAATTTTAAAGTTTTTGGCGATTCTGAGAAAGCAAAAAAAACATGGATTATAACAATACTGGCGACACTTTGTATCTTTGCTTTAATCTTTTTTATTCCTGAAAATATTAGTGATAAGATTCCTAATATTGTTTTTCCTCTTATTTATATGAGTATTGCAGCTTATTATACCAAACTATATCAGGAAAAACAAATCAATGAACATATCGAAAATGGTGGCGAACATTTTAACTGGGGGCGCACAATCGTAATTTCGATAATCGGGATATCAATTCTTCTTGGTGCTGTTTTTAGTGCTTATTTTTTAACCGAAACTGCCAACGGAAGACTTACAGAATCAACAAAAACATATGGCGCAATGAAACATGAAATTGCGTATCAAAACAATATCAATGAAAATGAAGTCGATAAAATCGCCGAAGTTTTTCAAAAAACAACTTTTTTTGACGACGCCATAACAAAGTATGTTTATCTGGAAAAGATCAATAATAACTACGAAATATCTATTTCGTGCAACGAATCGGTTAAAGATGATGTAATAGCTTCACAGCCTTTTGTAGATTTAAGAAATGATATGCAAAAGTTTTTCCCGGATAATAAAATCATTTTCAAACTTGTTGTTAATGACCTTAATAACATGGTAAAACGGATTGAGTAATAAAGTACTAATAATGACCAAAAACTACAAAGAAACGGAAATAGAAGACACCACAACAATTGTAGGTAATCCTAATTTACTTTTACTTGGCTTGGGTATTTTTACTTTCCTGCTTTCTGCAACTATTACTTATTATACTTTTAATCCAAAATATTTTACTGCCGTTAATATCGAAAATACTTTTGTTTGGGTATTTGCCGGCTTGATTGCATTATTTGCTTTTTTAAGTGTTTATATGATTTTTACATTAAAGAAAGTTACGCTAACCAATACCGGGTTAAACATCTCATATCCGTTCTTAAATTCTTCCCGCGATATTATTTTTGATGATGTCTGCAAAGTTTACGATCAGGATTATAATATAAAAGGTTCCCACAATTACAGATTATATGATATATACAAAGGAAAAAAGATCGTAATAGAAATTTATGATGCTAAAAACATTGTTATCACTTCACTCGAAGTGACCAACTATGTGATTCTTGCTCAAAATTTAAAAAACGTTACAAAGTCTTATTTTAAGATAAAGACACCTTATTACGAGAATATTGTAAACACGCAGCGCTATGGCTGGTTTGTATTTTGGGTTTTCTTTATTTATTTTTTAATTGTTTATATCATCCACAGAAAATATTCCTGATTTTTTATGAAATGGGGTTAAGATAGCCCACATATTAAACGGATTTTATTCCTTTTTGTTTTGAAATAAAATCGTAAAAGTGGCTTAACGAATTTCCTGGCAAACCCGACAGGTTTTGAAAACCTGTCGGGTTTAGCACGTTCAAGAAACTCCGCAAAGAAGAGGTTAATCATTGTCTTTTATATGTGCGATTTTTCCCTTCGCTCGAAAAGACAAGATTGTGTAAACTTGTCAGACATTGCCCGTGGTTTCAACCAAGGGGTGTAATATTATCACGCCTCGTATTGTGTTCCCATGGTTGAAACCACGGGCTATGTTTGAAGATAGGAATTAAATGCGCATAACACTTTAAAATTGGGCTTTCACAAAAGTTCCTTACACTCTTGGTTTAAAACTTTGACTAAGTTTATAGTCACAAACCCGAAAGGTTTAGAACATTTAGGTTATAAACCCTAACCTTCATTTCTTATAAAAACTTAAACCTCTACTTTAGCCCAGATGGGAGTGATATCCTTTTTTGCCGTTGTTCGGCAGAAAAGATATAGCAGACAGCGGGACAAATGGTTATTGTAAATACTTTATCTGTCTGCTTATTATTAAATAAAAGCAAATTTTAACTAATAAAAAATAAATATTTATCGATAAACAATAAATTCATATATCTTTGCGCTATATCTTTTTAAATCAAAACATTATGTCAACAAAATCAGCTTACATTTTAAAGCTCCTGAACATCGTGTCATGGATTGCTTTTATCGGACTTTGCGTAAAAGCAGGTTCGCTTCTAGCCTCATACGGGGTTAGTATGTTTATTAATGAAGTTGGGGCAAAAAATCTGCCTTTAGGTTTAGATTTGTCAGCATTAAAAACTTATGATCAAATCGATTACTCGATTATGGTTTTCTGCCTTACCGCAATTACCATTTTTGAAGCGCTAATATTTTATGCAGTAATTCAAATTTTTCTGAAAATTAATTTTGTTAGTCCGTTTCATGAAAAAATTGGAAAACTGATTCAAAAAATGAGTGGTTTTTCACTTATTGTGGGGCTTTTGAGTAACGTAACCGTTTCGTATTCGGAAAAATTTACCACCATGGGAATCCAGCTTCCAAATTTAATGCAACATATAGGACTTGGAGATGCCTTTTTATTTTTTGCCGGCATTTTATATTTCATCTCACAACTTTTTGCAAAAGGAATTGAACTGCAAAAGGAAAGCGAATTAACCATATAAATTATGCCAATTATAGTAAATTTAGATGTTATGATGGCAAAACGAAAAATGTCATTGAATGAGCTTTCGGAAAAAGTCGACCTGACGCTTTCGAATCTTTCGATATTAAAAACAGGTAAAGCAAAAGCGGTTCGGTTTAGTACACTCGAAGCAATTTGCAAAGTTTTAGAATGCCAGCCGGGAGACATTTTAGAATTTATTCCTGAATAATTGAATTAGTTTTATTCGAATTTCGCATCAAAGAGAACTTTAAGTTCTCTTTATTGTTTTTATCTTGATACTAAAAACGTTTATATTGAGTTAACCCGAAGATAGTATAAGACCAAAAGGTTTGATGACATTTTTCCATATAAGGAATTTAACAACTATAGTTTTAAACCAAAGGGCGGCTTCTTTACTGTTTTTGTTTATGAATCTGTAGAATAATTCGTCTTATATACCCCTTAAAACTGTCTTTTTTAATCCCTAAAATATTGATTATTAAAGATTAAATTTGTTATGCTAATTTCTAAAATCAAATAAAATGAGTGCAACAGATTTTACCTCAACTATAAAAGTAGACCAATCTCCTCAGGAAGTTTTTGATGCCGTTACCAATGTTCGGGGTTGGTGGTCTGAAGAAATTGAAGGCAATACGGCTCAGCTTAACGATGTATTCGATTATCATTATGAGGATGTTCATCGCTGTAAAATAAAACTGATCGAGGTCATCGAGAATCAGAAAGTCGTTTGGCTGGTCGAAGAAAACTATTTTAAATTCACCCAAGACAAAACGGAATGGACAGGCACGAAACCTACTTTTGAGATTGCTGAAAAAGACGGTAAAACGGAACTCCTTTTTACGCATTTTGGTTTAACCTCAGAATACGAATGTTTCCAAATTTGCCGTGATGCCTGGACAAACTACATTCAGAACAGTTTAAAAAAGCTCATTACAACCGGAAAAGGCGAACCAAATGCAAATGGAAAACCACAGACAGAAAATGAGAAAAAATTGTCTGAAAAATAATTTTAAGCTTTTTGATTCCCATTTTTAGACTACAACAAAAATAGTTTTGGCTAAATCTGCCTGATGCATGTTGCGCAACTTTGTACTATAAAAATAGATACAAATGAAAATTACAATTACAGGTTCGTTAGGGAACATCAGCAAGCCACTGACTCAGGAGTTAGTGCAAAAAGGACATGAGGTTACGGTAATTAGCAGCAGTACTGAAAAGCAGGCCGAAATTGAAACTCTTGGGGCTTTGGCAGCCACTGGTTCTGTTGATGATGTAACTTTTTTAACCAAAGCTTTTACAGGCGCAGATGCGGTTTATTGTATGATTCCGCGTGCGAATTATTTTGATCCTAATCTTGATTTGGACGCTTTTACCCGTACAATTGGGAATAATTATGCCGAAGCTATTCAGAAATCGGGTGTAAAACGTGTCGTGTTTTTAAGTAGTATTGGCGCGCACTTAGAGCAAAATTCAGGGATTATTCAGCGTTATAATGAGATAGAAACGGTTTTGAAAAAGCTTCACGATGTTTCGATTACCTTTATGCGTCCAACTTCTTTCTTTTATAATCTGCTGGCTTATATTCCGGTGATTAAATCGCAAGGTATTATTGCAGCCAATTATGGCGCTGACAGAATGATTCCGTGGGTTTCTCCAAATGATATTGCCACCGCAATTGCTAAGGAAATTACAACTCCGCTTGACGGAAAAAAAGTTCGTTATGTGGTAAGTGAAGAACTTACGGGCGATGAAACAGTTCGTATTTTAGGTGAAGCGATAGGAAAACCGGATTTAAAATGGGTTTTAATCAGCGATGAAGAAACACTAAACGGTTTGGTAAACGTGGGAATCCAGCCTAAAATTGCCGAAGGTTTGGTCGAAATGTACGCCGGACTTTACAACGGTTTACTTGGTGAAGATTACAATAAAAACAAACCGGCAGAAATGGGAAAAACAAAACTAGCCAATTATGCCAAAGAATTTGCTGCTATTTATAACCAGAAATAAGTACCTTAGATTATGGCAAATCAGCAACCACACCGAATAAAAAGTATTAGCGAATTTCATGAGTTTAGGGATTTGCCCAAGCCTGAACATCCGTTAGTGAGCGTTTATAATTTTGAGGATATCAAACATCTAAATGAAGAGGAACCCAAAAGTTTGATGCTTGATTTTTACTCAATTGCATTAAAACGCCATGCTAATGCAACGATGCGTTATGGTCAGCAGGAATATGATTTTAAAGAAGGTGTTTTGTTGTTTATTGCGCCAGGTCAGGTATTTTCTATAGAAGGAAATGCCGAGCTGCAACATACAGGATGGTCATTATTGGTCCATCCTGATTTTTTATGGAATACGCCCCTGGCAAAAAAAGTCAAGCAATACGAGTATTTTGGGTATTCGGTTCATGAAGCTTTGCACCTTTCTGATAAAGAAGAAAAGATGATTATTGGTATTATAAAAAATATCCAGCAGGAATATCAGTCGAATATTGATAAATTCAGTCAGGATGTTATTATTGCACAAATCGAATTATTGCTTACTTATGCAGAGCGTTTTTATAACCGACAATTTATAACCCGTAAAATAAGCAATCATCAAATTCTGGCTCGTTTAGAGAACTTGCTCGACGATTATTTTGCCAGTGAATCTATGGCTAAAAAAGGTTTGCCAACTGTACAATATATTGCAGATGCTCTAAACATTACCCCCAATTATCTAAGCGGATTGCTAAAATCACTTACTGGTCAAAGCACGCAACAACACATACACGATAAACTGATCGAAAAAGCCAAAGAAAAACTTTCGACAACTAACTTGTCTATAAGCGAAATTGCTTTTGAATTGGGTTTTGAGCATCAGCAATCTTTCAGTAAATTGTTTAAAACCAAAACAAATGTATCTCCTTTAGAATTCAGACACTCCTTTAATTAGTTAAAAAGTGTTTTCGTAAAAATAGCGTTCATAATTTTCATAAATTCGTGATACTAAAATTGAAATTATGAATCCGATTTTCAGGAATACTTTGGCCGTCATTATTGGCCTTTTTGTTGGAAGCATTGTCAATATGGCTATTATTTTAATGAGTGGTTCAGTTATACCACCTCCAAACGGTACAAATGTTACCACTATGGAAGGATTAAAAGCGACGATGCATTTATTTGAACCTAAACATTTTATTTTCCCTTTCCTTGCACATGCCATAGGCACTTTTGCCGGTGCAGCAACAACAGCTTTAATTGCCGCCAGTCGCAAAACAGAATTGGCTTTGGTAATTGGAGCTTTCTTTTTGTTAGGAGGTATCATCAATGTCTGTACATTGCCTTCGCCAGTTTGGTATAACATTATAGATCTTGCATTTGCATATTTACCAATGGCTTATCTGGCTAGAAAATTAGTCGTTTCAAAAAAAGCTTAACTTTAAATTTTTCAAAATGAGCGAGAAATCAGTTTTAAGAAAACCGGCTAAAATGTGTTACGAACATATTGGCGGAAAATTGGGGCAGTTACTTGTAGAGAATTTTGCTGAAAAAGGCTGGATTGCAAAAAACAAAGCCATGGATAAAAACTATTATATTACAGATCTTGGACAAAAAGAATTTGAAAAATTAGGCATTGATATTTCACAAATCAAGTCTGAAGATTTATAAATAAAAACAATGAAAAAAGTTGGGCTCGTAGGCGGAACCAGTTGGGTTTCTACAATAGATTATTATAAATTCATAAACGAAGGCGTTAATAAAAAACTGGGCGGACTGCAATTTGCAGAATGTTTGATTTATTCTCTGAACTTTGGTGACATTCAGGAAAAAACCTGGCCAAACTCATACGAACTGGTATTGAATGCATGTCTAAGTTTGCAAAAAAGCGGCGTTGATGCCATTGTACTATGTGCCAATACAGCCCATATGCATGCAGACAAAATCGAAAAAGAAATTGACGTACCCTTAATTCATATTGGTACTGAAACTGCAAAAGCGATAACACAAGAAAAAATCACGACTGTTGGCCTACTAGGAACTTCATTTTCTATGGAAATGGATTTTTATAAAGACCGTCTAAAAAGTTTTGGATTAAATGTGCTAATTCCGGAAAGTCAGGAAAGTCGAAATTATATACAACAGGTTTTAAAACAAGAACTCGGTAAAGGAATTATAAATCCGGAATCGAAAGAAAACTATATCAAAATTGCAAACCAACTGATCGGTCGTGGCGCCGAAGGGATTATTTTAGGCTGTACCGAAATTCCGTTATTAATAGACCAATCTGATTTTTCTGTTCCTGTTTTTGATACCACAAAAATACATTCTGATGCCATTGTAAGCTTTATGCTTGCTTAAACATAAACTATTATCTATGAGCTATTTTGGCGGACTTGGCGCAGGAAAAGGCTGGAATAAATTTAATTTTATCCTTACACCTGACCAATTTGAATCAATTTTCAGTGAACTTAAATTCTACTTTGTTATTACAAACACAAGGGTTGCCATAGATTATACCGCAACGGATAAATCTTATGTCTTTGATGGTTACAAAGATTTTTATAATAAAATCATAATTGGTAACAAAGAATATGATCGAAAAGAACATTGGTTTTACGAGGATAAAATAAGGTTATCAATTACCGACGATATCAATAAAATTGGCTTTAAAGAAATTACAGACAAAAAAGGAACTCTTTCTGATTCCTTTAAATTGGTCGATCCAATAGAACCTGTAATTGATATCAGTCCTTTTTATCTTACCTTTTCTAAGGATAAAGAAAGTTTAAGCATTGCTTATATGAATACTGAAGGTACAATAGGCTTAGAACTCACTTATCCTAAAGTGGTAAGTTTTTC
This sequence comes from Flavobacterium sp. CSZ, assembly GCF_015350725.1. NCBI lineage: Bacteria > Pseudomonadati > Bacteroidota > Flavobacteriia > Flavobacteriales > Flavobacteriaceae > Flavobacterium > Flavobacterium sp. CSZ. The sequence goes on along the minus strand of NZ_JADKPQ010000004.1, from coordinate 291,625 downwards.
TACGGATAAATTCAATTCTGTTGTTGATACCAATCAGTTCAACAATACCTTGTTATTTAATGATTTAATAAAAAACATAAAAGCATTATCTAGTAAAGCAAAATTGCAAAGCAATACAAAACTATATCGCCCAAATTTCTGGATTAGTCCCGAAGCAAAAAAACTCATTAATGAAAATCGTTATCTAAAATCTAACTCATTAACTATCATTTAATACCACAAAATCGGATATGAAAAAGATTTCAAGACTATTGTTGCTTCTATTACTTGCGGTTTTATTAATAAACTGTGCTTCTTTTTCTAATACAGATTTTAAAAACGACTACACTAAAATAAACGAAAGTGAACTAAATTCATTTAACGGAAAATACAGTTTCTTCCCTATAAAGAAATTCGACAAAAAGAATGCAAATTCAGATTTTGATCTTTCTAAAAATGTCATCAACTCTTATAATTACACCACAAATGAAATTTTAAAGTTTGATGACCGCGATTCAATTTTAAATGGTCAGAATACATACCACATTCAGTTAAATATTCTTAATGATACAGAATTGAGCATTGAATTGTTTAAAAACAATATCAGCATAAAAAAACAGCAAATAAAAGGCGAGCTTAAAAAAGACGGTATGTTTTATCTCGACAACAAATACATGAAATGCAACGGAATTCCCTATCTATTTGGCGGATGCAATAACAATAAAAGACGTATTACGCTTTCTAAAAACAATAATTTAATTATAAACGAAGCCCTGGATAATACAGGTGCATTATTATTTCTTTTTTGGGCTGGCCAAAGTTATAATGGCGTGTATGAATTTAAACGTTTAGAATAAAAAGTAATCTCTTTTTGATTTTCTTAAATTCTTATTTTATAACTTAGTTAGCTTTTTAAATTTTAAAATCATGACTAAGAAAGAAATAGCCCAGGACTTTTTAAAACTCGCTGCAAACGGGCATTCTCACGAAGCATTTCGTTTGTATGTTGGTGATAAATTTAAACATCATAATGCTTATTTTAAAGGTGATGCCGATACATTGATGCTGGCAATGGAAGAATCTACAAGAACAAATCCGAATAAAGTTTTTAAAATTCATCATATTCTTGAAGACGGAAATCTCGTCGCCGTACATTCGCATTTAAAACAAACTCCTGCAGAACCCGGTTTTGCAGTTGTTCATATTCTTAAATTCAAAGCAGATAAAATCGTCGAATTCTGGGATTTAGGACAACCTGTACCAAAAGAAACAATTAATAAAAATGGAATGTTCTAGTTCTTAGTCGCAGTCGCAGTAAACAGTTTACAACCGGAACTGAAAACTGAGTGTTCACTGAGACTGACTGAAAACTGAGACTAAGACTGAAACCTGAAACTTGAAATAAAAAATAAAAAATGACTTCCAATCTTCGAATTACCTTTATATTATCCTCTATTCTTTTATTTTCCAGCAGTTTTTTATTTGCTCAGAAAAAAAACAATTATGCGTCTCAAATTGATAGTTTGATAAGCGTTAGCAATCCAATATTTAATGGCGTTGTACTGATTTCTAAGAACGGAAAAACAGTTTACAATAAAGTATATGGTTTTACCAATTTTGAAACCAGAAAATATTTAAAATCAGACAGTCAATTTGAAATAATGTCAAATACAAGACAAATCACGGCTGTTTTAATCTTAAAAGAAGTAGAACAAGGCCGAATTGACTTGCAGGTACCTATCAAGAAATATTTACCGCAATTAAACCAAACCTGGGCAGATTCTGTTACGGTTCACCAACTCTTAAATCATACGCACGGAATAGTTGATTTGAAAAAACCACTGGCGTTTAAACCCGGAAGTGACTTTAAATATGGCGATTTAGGCTATAGTTTACTGGGAAAAATAATTGAATCGGTTACTAAAAAAAGCTATTATGAAGTAGCAAATTCCTTTTTTAAAGAGCTAAAAATGACACATACACTTTGTCTTTCTGCAGCTCCAATCAAAAAATTAGTTTCCGGATATGTCAACAACAATAACGCTTTTAAATTAGTATCAAAAACGATGATTACTATAGAAAGTACTTCTTCTAACGGAATTGTTTCAACCGCAGGTGATCTAGCCATCTGGAACGAAAATCTTCATAAAGGAAAATTGCTGCAACCAGAAAGTTATCAATTACTGTTTAAGTACAATATAAAGGCTCAAAATAGTTTCTTCGGACCAGAAAAAATAGGTTACGGATACGGCTTTAGAATTGTTGATAAAGAACCTGTCAAATATGTGGGTCACACAGGCTTGGGTGATGGTTTTTCTTCTGTAAATTTATATTTTCCTGACAGTGATGTAAGTTTAATTATTTTAGAAAACCAAATGAATCAAAATCGTGATTTATTTTATGTTAATGAAATAAAAATCAAAAATATTCTGCTGAAAAGCAATTTGCTCAATAAAAAATAAATACAATGGCAAAGAATAAAACTACCGAAACCAACGAAAGTATTCTTGATTTTATAAATGCTTTTGTTGAAGACGAAACCAAGAAAAATGACGCTTTTGAACTTATTAAAATAATGCAGGAAGTGACTCATTTTGAGCCCAAAATGTGGGGCCCAAGTATTATTGGTTTTGGTAGTTATCATTATAAATATGCCAGCGGTCACGAAGGCGATGCGCCTCTTGTGGGGTTTTCTCCAAGAAAAGCAGCCATTTCTCTTTATGTTTATACTTCGCCGGACGATAAAGACGAATTGCTTTCTAAACTAGGAAAACATAAAGCTTCAAAAGGTTGTATTTATATTAAAAAATTAGCCGATATCGATGTTGAAGTTCTTAAAAATATGATTTCACTTTCTTTAGAAAATTTAAAAAAATTATATCCCTCAAATTAAATACCACCATGATCCTTACCTTAATAATTCTTTTGTTTGCCATTCTTATTTTTGTTTCACAGCATCCCAGATATGGTAAAAAACCATCAGGAGAAAGATTAGCTTTACTACAAAAATCTCCCAACTATAAAAACGGAAAATTCGAAAACATCCATTTTACTCCTGAACTCGCAGAGGGATATAGCTTCTCTAAAGTATTCTATGAGTTTTTATTTAAAAAAGTAGACCGTAAAATCCCAACAGATAGTATTCCGTCTGTAAAAACAAATCTACACGAACTTTCTATCGATCAGGATGTTTTGGTTTGGTTTGGGCATTCCTCCTATTACATTCAGCTTGAAGGAAAACGATTCCTTATTGATCCTGTTTTTAGCGGCAACGCCTCTCCTATTTACGGAACTACAAAAGCGTTTAAAGGAACAGATATTTATACCGCTAATGATATTCCGGAAATTGATTATTTATTGATCACACACGACCATTACGATCATCTTGATTATGCAACAATCAAGGCGCTGCAACCTAAAATAAAAAAAGTAGTTTGTGCACTTGGAGTTGGTTCACATCTTGAATTTTGGAAATTTTCCAAAGAAAATATCATCGAAAAAGACTGGAATGAGAAAGTAGAACTCGACCAGAATCTGACACTTTACACTACTCCATCCCGACATTTTTCAGGCAGAAGTATTGATCGCTGTAATACACTCTGGACATCATTTGTATTAGAAGCCAACAATTTTAAAATGTATCTGGGCGGCGACAGCGGTTACGATACGCATTATGCTGAAATTGGTAACAAATTTGGCCCTTTTGATATCGCACTTCTCGATAATGGCCAATATAATCCAGCGTGGAAATACATTCACAATCTACCTGAAGATGTTATAAAAGCCATGAAAGAGATAAAAGCGAAAAGAGTATTTCCGGTTCATAACTCAAAATTTCCTTTGTCTCTCCATTCCTGGGATGAACCTTTGATAAAAGTAACCGAATTGAATGCAGTTTCAGAAAATCCAATTCCGTTAATTACACCAAAAATCGGGGAACTAGTTGAACTCAGAAACGAAAATCAAGAATTTCAACAATGGTGGAAAGGGATCAGGTAATTTTTGATTGTAGATTGCTGATTGTAGATTGAAAACTGTGACTATTCAGTGAAAACCTGAAACCTGAAACAAAACAAACCTTGTAAAAAAACATGAACCAAAAAATATACCTTTTAGCAATTGCTTTTCTCATTACCTTAAATAGCTTCTCCCAAAACACTTACGTCTTTTTAGGAAGTTATAATCGGGATCTTACCGCAGAATCTATTCAGGTGTATCAATTAGACACTATAAAAGGAAAACTCCACAAAATAACTTCAGCAAAAAACATTATCAATCCGTCGTATTTGACTTTGTCGCCAAACGGAAAATACCTTTATGCCTGCACCGATACCAAAACGCCAAATGCAGGAAGTGTAAGCAGTTTTGAGTTTAATCCTGAGAACAAAACCCTGACTTTTTTAAACAAACAATCCAGTGGCGGTGAAAATCCTGTTTACCTCTCGATTCATAAAAGCGGAAAATGGCTGGCAAATGCCAACTATACAGAAGGAAGTGTTTCGGTTCACCCGATATTAGAAAACGGAAAAATAGATTCGATTGCACAGAATTTTCAATATACTGACGGAAGTATCAATAAAGAGCGACAAACCAAATCTCATGTTCATTCGGCTGTATTTTCGCCTCAAAATGATTATTTATTCCTGCCCGATTTAGGTGCCGATAAAATTCGCTGTTACCTTTTTGATGCAACCCAAAAACAACCATTAACAGAAACAAAAATTCCTTTTACAAAAACAGATTTAGAAGCTGGTCCAAGACATTTTACTTTTCATCCGAACCAAAAATTTGGTTATTGTATTGAAGAAATGGCAGGATCTATTAGTGTTTATCAATATCAAGATGGAACGTTAAAACAAATCCAACGCATCAATACTCATCCGGACACCATAACATCTGGTTTTGAAAGCTCAGACATTCATATTTCACCAGACGGAAAATTTCTTTACGCTACAAACCGAGGCAAAGAAAACAACATTGCCATTTTTTCTATTGATGAAAACGGACTTTTGAAAAACGTTGGTTATCAATCGACTTTAGGAAATCATCCACGAGTTTTTGCCCTTGATGAAACTGGAAAGTTTTTGATTGCCACAAATGTCACTTCCGGTAACGTAGTGGTATTTAAAAGAAATCAAATAACAGGATTGCTTAAAAAAGTGGGAAAAGAAGTTAAAATGGAGAATGTTTCTTGTATTCAGATTAAGAGAATTTAGCTTGTAATTGCCCGCGGATTTTACGGATTGAACTGGTTTGCACAGGTTTTTTATTTTTTTGTAGTTTCGGTTTCTCTAATAAAAGAAAATCTTTTTTTTAGGAGCTAATCCCGCACCCGAGCCTGAAAGTGCGAACTGGCGAAGCAATTCTTTTCAATCTTTTGTGGCGAACCACGCCACAAAAGGATTTCCACTCGAAGCCTCGGGACTATCGGGGCTAGGACAATCATTTTCATAACAATATTTTGGTCTAGTTTGTCATTTATAATCCTATAATCTGTGGCAAAAACTTCTTTCGCAGAAAACGAAAGTCAAATTTTTATTTTAAATTCGTGGCTCTTCGTCAAATTAGTGGCAAACAAAATTTAAAACTTTAAAAAATGACAAAATCAGCATTCAATTTACAACCTGAAATTTTAGAAGACGACATTACAAAATTAGTTCCACTACAGGAAAGTGATTTTGATGCACTTTTTAAAGTAGCCTCAGATCCATTAATTTGGGAACAGCATCCAATCAAAGACCGATACAAAATAGAAGTCTTCAGACCTTTTTTTGATGCAGCAATCACCTCAAAAAGCTCTTTTTTGATTTTAGATAAAAAAACAAATGAAATTATAGGTAATACCCGCTATTACGATTACGATCCGGAGAAATCCAGTATTGCCATTGGTTTTACCTTTATTGGCCGCAAATTCTGGGGTGGATTATACAATAAATCGAATAAAAAATTATTGATAGATTATGCATTGAAGCATGTAGATTCGGTACTATTTCATATTGGTACAGATAACATTCGTTCGCAAAAAGCAGTAGGTAAATTGGGAGCTGTAAACATTGGCGAAGTAAATAGTATTGGTAATGTTCCAGTCAATTTGCCTCATTTTGAATATGAGTTAAAGGTTGAAAATTATAAATTGTAAATAAAAAAGTTATGAGTTATGAATTGTAAGTCTGAATTTTTAATTGGATTTTTAATTGGATTTTTTAAAAAAAATTAGCTTCGAAACGTGCCTTTAGGTACCAAATATTGGTAGCAATTTGTATTCAAGATTCATTGGCGTGCCGTAGGTACGCAACAAAAATTTCCTATTGCGTACCTACGGCACGCTAAATCTCTTCTAATTCCTGTTTTTTCTACCAATCTTTAGTGCCTAACGGCACAAAATATAGGCTTTTAATCTTTGATTTTCATTACAATTTTCAACATTTAATGAATAACCAATAATAATTTCACTTCTAACATTTAACCTTTAACGAATAACATAAAACTTCTAACAATGAAAAGAATTACCGTTTTCTGCGGATCAAGTTTTGGTACAGAAGAAATTTACAAAGAACAGGCAACATTGCTGGGGCAAACCATGGCAAAACAAAATATAGAATTGGTTTACGGTGGTGCAAACGTAGGTTTAATGGGTGCTGTAGCTGATGGAGTTTTAAATGCAGGCGGAAAAGCAATTGGCGTTTTGCCTAACTTTTTAAGATCAAAAGAAATTGCACATTTAGGCCTAACCGAATTAATTTTGGTCGAAAGCATGCACGAAAGAAAAACCAAAATGAATGATTTATGCGATGGTGTAATTGCGCTTCCGGGTGGTTTTGGAACTCTTGAAGAACTTTTCGAAATGCTGACCTGGGCTCAATTAGGACTTCATAAAAAACCAATTGCGATTTTAAATATCGATGGCTTTTATGATTCTTTGATCGAATTAACAAAAGTCATGGTAGAAAAAGGTTTATTGAAAGAGGCTAATCAGCAAATGCTTTTGGTAAGCGATAGTATTGATGATTTATTAGAGCAAATGAAAAATTACGTGGCACCAACCAACGGAAAATGGATTGATGGAAAAAAGCTTTAGATTAATCTTGCATGTAATTAATTTTAAAGCTCCACCGGAGCAATATATTTATAGCAGATTTATTCTAAGATCCTATAATCAAGCTACAGCGGAGTGACATATTTATTTTTATTGAATAGATAAGTATTTCACCCCTCTGGGGCTCTTTTATTATGTAAACTTTTGATTCTCTATAGATATTTCGTCCCGCTGGGACTCGTTTATCTAATTTTTAAACTGCTTTTTATAATCACTTGGATTCAGTCCTGTATATTTTTTAAACAACCGATTCAGATGACTTGCATCACTAAAACCAAATTCATACACAATTTCGTTGATTTGCATATTGGTAAATTTCAATCTCGTTTCGATCAGTTTTATTTTATAGGCCATCGTATATTGCTGAATACTTTGTCCAGTTTTGATTTTAAAATATTCGCTGATATACGTAGGAGAAACATGAAATGCCGTTGCCATTTTTGTAGCTTTTAGTGCTTCAGGCTTATAAATATTCTGATGCACATAATTGAGCAGATCCAAACTTTCTTCTGTATTAGATGGCGCAAATGCAACTGGTGAAACAAGCGAAATATTCCTTGCAGCAATGGTAATAATAGTATTTAAGATCTGCTTGATGACTTCTTGCTGTTGCGGAAAACTACTCTTTTCTTCCCGAATCAAAGCCTCGATCATGGCTCTTAACAAAGGTTTATCTGTTATCGTTTTTAAAATACAGCCCGGTAAATGGTTATGATTATGAAAAATGAATTCCAGTTTCTGAATCCAGTCGTTGCTTTGTGTTTTAAGATAACTGTCCTGAAAACGGATAAAGAAAAACTTCGTCTTTTCGATCACTTCAAAACTATGCGTATCCTGCGGGAAAATCAAAAATAGTTTGTCAGAAGCATACGGCAATCTATGATCATTTATAATCTGGATTCCTTTTCCTTCCAATACAAAAACCATTTCAAAAAACGTATTCTTGCGTTCTTTGGCTTCATATTCTGAAACTTCCAAAAACTGAAGTTCAAAAGGATGGTATAAATTTCTAATTTCCATCTTACAAAAGTACAAAATATTCCAATGATTATACAAATTAAAGAAAGTGGTTCTTCTCAACTTTGTAATCTAAAATCATACAAAATATGGAAACAACTTCTTTTTTATTGCTACGTCTTGCCGTCGCTATCAGCATGTTTGGTCACGGATTAGTACGTTTGCCCAAACTAGTTACCTTCAGCAAATGGATGATTGGCAGTTTCGAAAATTCTATGCTGTCTAAATTCATCGTAACGCCTTTTAGCTACATTTTACCTATAGCCGAATTTGCCATTGGTTTACTTTTAATATTGGGCTTGCTTACAAAACCTTCCCTAGTAGCCGGAGGATTTGTTATGCTGGCTTTATTGTTTGGAACCTCAATGATTGAGAATTGGGAAGCCATTCCGTCACAATTAATTCACCTTGCCATTTTTGCTTTGCTATTACATTTTATCGATTCTAATAGTTGGGCCATTGATACTTTAATCAAAAAATAAAAATCATGAGTTCAAGAAGAAATTTTATCAAACAAACGGGAATTATTGGAATGGTCGGCATGATGAATCCAATAGATACATTCGCAGAAGTATCAAAAACAGAAACATTTTTGACACCAACAAAAACAAAATGGGCAGATGGCTCGAGATTAGTAGTTTCGATTTCGATGCAATTTGAAGCTGGCGGACAACCTGATAATGCAGAAAGTCCGTTTCCTCAAAACATACAAAAAGGATATATTGATCTTCCGGCCGCAACCTGGTACAATTACGGTTATAAAGCAGGAATACCAAGAATGTTGGACAATTGGGACAAACTTGGTGTGAAAGTTACCTCGCATATGGTGGGAACAGCGGTTTTGAAAAACCCGGAACTGGCCAAAGAAATTGTACAACGCGGACACGAAGCTGCAGCTCACGGTATGAACTGGAGCACGCAATATACAATGCCTTACGAAGAGGAAAAGAAATTTATAAAAGATGGTGTTGATGCGATCAAGAATGTAACCGGTTTTACTGCTATTGGTTATAATGCCAACTGGTTGCGCCGCGGACCAAATACATTGAATATTCTGCAAGAATTGGGTTTCAAATATCATATCGATGACATTAGTCGGGATGAACCTTTTATTATTCAGTTAAAAAACAAGGATTTTGTTGTAGTTCCTTATACCTTAAGATGTAATGATATTGTTTTGATTGAAGGAAAAAACTTTTCGGCAGATCAGTTTCTACAACAAGTTAAAATGGAATTTGATCAATTGTATGCCGAAAGCGAAACACAACGCCGACAAATGTCGATTAGTTTTCACGATCGTATTGGCGGAACTCCGCAAATGGTCAAAGCAGCAAATGATCTTATCAAATATATGCAACAGCACAAAGGCGTGAACTTTAAACGTAAAGATGAAATTGCCGAAATGGCGTTGCACGATAAAACTACTATAAGAGAATAAAAATATATATTTTGATATTTAAAAATCCATACAGGTTATAACTTGTGTGGATTTTTTTTGAAGGTATTTGGGATTTCTTTCTTAATTTAGAGGTCGTAAAAATTTGTTTCAAGTTTTTTTGTTTCAAGTTTACAGTCCAGTTGTGTCATTCCGAGGTACGAGGAATCTTCACAAGAAACTCGATAACAGTGCGTGCTCAGCTAGCGAAGATTCCTCGTACCTCGGAATGACAAGATTGGGTTTAAAACTTTAGTATTTACAAACACAAGTCAACAATGAAAGCAGAAAACAACCACTTCGCAAAAGCCGAAATGCTGATTAGAAAACCTGTTTCAGAAGTTTTTCAGGCTTTTACAGATCCGGACATTACCCGTAAATTTTGGTTTACAAAAGGTTCCGGAAAACTAGAACAAGACACCACAACCGAATGGACGTGGGAAATGTACGGGTTTTCATTAACGGTTACTACTCATGTTTTGCAGGAAAACCATAAGATTGTGATCGAATGGGGAAATCCCGATGAATCGACTTTAGTAGAATGGATTTTTAGTCCGTTGAACGAAAACGAGACTTTTGTGAGTATTACCAATTCAGGTTTAAAAGGTGATACCGACAAAATAATAGATCAGGTTCGTAATTCTACTGAAGGTTTTACTTTGGTTTTGGCTGGAGCCAAAGCATATCTGGAGCATAATATTTTGCTGAATTTGGTTTTGGATCGATTTCCTAAGGGATTGGCATAAAAAAAGTTTCAAGTTTCAAGTTTTTTTGTTTCAGGTTCGGTGCGAAAACTTGAAACCTGAAACTTGAAACAAAAACATTAAAAATATGGATACAAAGAAACCTGAAAATATCGACGAATATATTGGAACCTTACCAAATGACGTTCAGGAGATATTAGAAAAAGTAAGGGCAACGATTCAGAAAGCAGCGCCGGAGGCCAAAGAGAAAATCAGTTACTCGATGCCGGCTTTTGAGCAAAACGGCATCGTGGTATACTTTGCTGCTTATAAAAATCATATTGGATTATATGCTTTGCCAAGCGGTCACGAGGCTTTTAAAGACGAACTTTCGAAGTATAAATCCGGAAAAGGATCTGTACAATTTCCTCTCGATCAACCAATGCCGTATGATCTGATTACCAAAATTGTAAAATTCAGGGTAAAGGAAAACCTTGAAAAAGCAAAAAAGAAATAATTATAAATGGATTTAACCCAACATTACAATCAACTTTACAAAAAATCTTCCGAAACTATTCTGGCCGGTAGCTACAAATTAGATTCACAACTTAATAACGAATCTGATTCGCGGTTCGGAATCACATTGCTAATTCGACCAAACGAAACCATTAAAGAGAATATTCAGTTCTTTTTAGATGAATTAAAGGCCATTGAACCTCATCAATATTATTATCCTGATGCTGATATTCATACTACCGTGATGTCCATTATTTCCTGTTACGGCGGTTTTTCTTTAGATAAAATAAATGTTCACGAATATATCGACCTCATTCAGCAAAGTCTCGTGCATTTGGATAAAATAAAAATTGAGTTTCGGGGTGTTACAGCTTCTCCGTCTGCTATTATGATTCAGGGTTTTCCAACAGATGAATCTTTGAATAATTTCAGGAATAAACTTCGGGAGAACTTTAAAAAATCATCTTTAGAACAAAGTATTGATAGCCGATATAGCATTGCAACGGCTCATTCTACAGTAATGCGTTTTCAGGAAAAACTTCAAGATCCGGAAAAATTAATAGACATTCTAGAGAAATATCGCGATTATAATTTTGGAAATTTTAAAGTCGAAAATTTAGAACTTGTTTATAATGATTGGTATCAACGCGAAAGCAACACAATTCATTTAGCAGAATTTTACATAGCAAATTAAAGAACAACCACGAATTCACGAATTTTACTGAATAAATTCAAAAAAACTTTGTGTCTTTGTGTCTTCGTGGCAAAAAAACTACTTATTAAATTTTCCAAAATGCCATAAAACACCGGATGGATCGTGCAAAAAACATTCACTCCCCCAATCTAAATGCACTGTGGGAGTTAGCTTTACCCCATATTTTTCGGTTAAGTTTAAAGCCAATAATTGATTGTAATAATCATCGACATCCTCAACTTCAAGGAAAATCATGGTGTTTTCGATCCAGCTTTTATCATAATAATCCTGAAGATAAAAGGCCAAATCTCCTGTTTTAAAAACAGAAAACTTTGGATCTAAAACCCCTTCTTCGAAACCTAAATCACGGTAAAAACTTCTGGAAACTTCAAAATCTTTGGCTCCAATAAATGGTCGGATCGACAGGGCTTTGTGGTTCATAGTATTTAGTTTTAGAACTAATCTTTATATTCTGTCAAATTTAAGCAAATGATTCAATTCTATTATTTTTTATATCCATCAAAATACTACAATTCTGCTTGCATCCTTTTGTACTTCGACTGATTAAGTAATTGTCGGTCATTATTCAGAACATTTACAGTAATAAATTCTTTGTCCAATTGAGATTCAAAAAGCAGCTCTTTCTGTTTTATGGCTTTTTCGCTCAATAAATTGATATAAATAAAACTTTCTTTTATTTCAATTTTAAACTTAACCGGAAATGCTAAATTATTTTTTATTCTTAAATCTTTATAACCGTATACAATCGTTGCATCACAACCTAAGGGCGCAAATCTTGTTTCATTCGTATAAATATCAACAGAATGATTGTGTCTTTCTAAAATTTCTAAACCGGCAATTAAACTTATCTGGTATATAATTCCTGATACCTGGCACATGCCGCCTCCATTCTCTTCTACCAGGTGGCCGTTTACTAAAGTTCTGCTTTTCTTAAAATCCTGATTTGGGTTTCCTACCACTTTAAAAAAAGAAAAAATTTGATTGGGTTCAAGAACATATCTGTTAATTCTTTTTGAAGCCAGCAGAATATTATGCAGCTTATTATCAAAAGTCTTACTGGGTTTTATTTCCTGTGTTAATGTTATCGCATAACAAAAGTCAAAATCATTTTGGCATTTTTTTGAAAATCGAAATAAATCTTTGCTCAACAAATCCTTTTTAAATCGAAACAATAACTTAATGTAAATCTTGAGTGGTTTCAACATATTCATTTCTTCTCTAATTCGATGATTAAATAAGAACTGTATTCTTTCAGGAATGAATTTGCCAAAAACGAATCTAGTGGCAATAGAAATTTACGGCACAAATCAGGAAATCTATGAATTGGAAAAAACAATAATCCGTAAGTTCTTTTAATAATAAAATTTGGATCTGATTTTACATCGGCAATACTTAAGCTACTTGCTCCGTGCCAGTTTGCTTTTTTATAACCCAATAAGTTTCGTCTTTTTCGCGACGGAATATCAAAGATAATTCTGCCCTCCTTTTTTAAAATCCGATTGGATTCTTCCAATACCTGGTCGATTTTATTTGGATCCAAATGCATGAAAAAATGAAAACTGATAATGGTATCAATAGAATTATCAGCTAAAAGAATCGCATCGGCTTCATTTTGCAGAAACGTTTTTTCAGGAAACTTTCGTTTGGCAACTGCAATCATTTGAGCACTTGCATCAACACCAATCGAAGCATAATTTAATAATCTTCCCGTACCGCAAGCCAGGTCGAGAATTTGTCCTTTTTTATCAATCAATAATTTATCGAGAATTTTTCGTTCTTGTGAATCGATAAAATTTCCATACGAATTATCAAATCTATCCTGATCGTAAGTACTGGCCAGATCATTATAATACTGTACTATTTCGTTCATTTTTAATTTTTAAAACAAAACCAAAAATAATAAAAATCTTACCCAGAAAAACATTTTTTATCCTTTCTTCAAAATATTGCCTAAACCGCGGCCAATTTGTTCAATCGCTTCAAGTCCTTTTGTTAATGGTGTAGCAGTAAAATCTTCGTAGGCATCCATAGAAGTTCCTTTGCGGTCGTCTTGCGAATACACTAAAATAAGATTGTTCTCATCGAATGATTTTTCGAATTTCTGAGGTAGTTTATCAAAAATCGACTGGTACGAAACAGAGCCTTTTCTGGAAAGATTAAAAACGATCAAATCAGTTGGTTTAATCTCATCAGAAATTGATTCAAAATCATCCCAATCCATAATACTTTTAAAGCCCAGCTTGGCATTCAATTTCAAATTAGCAGCAATTTGCTGGATCGTTTGATGTGTTTTATATTCGGCATAAATTATAATCGGAATACTTAATTCCTGCGATAATCGGCAGATTTTCTGTAATAACAAATGAAATCCAACTCCTCTTTCTGAGAAAGGCGGACAAATAAAAACCAGTCTTTTTTCTTCTATAAACGTTTTTTGAAATCTGCAGATGAATAAACTTTTATCGACATTATTAATAATCGAATCTACGTTTTCTCCAAAAATTTTATCCAGGAAACCTGTTTTTCTGGGCCATCCTACAATCACAATATCCGACATGATTTCTTTTGAAGTTCTGGCGATTCCGCTTGCAGGATTATGGTCGATTCTGGCAATGGTATTGATTTTTACTTCTGAAGCCGACGCCTGAATAACAAATTTATCAACTGCTTTTCGATACTTTAATATATTTTTTTCGGCCTGATCATTATTGGGAACAATCGTTAATAAAGTGACCGGATTAGCCGATTTTTTATCTTTTATTAAAAGCGCAAAATCTAATAAAGTGGCTGTCGCCGAAGTTTTGGCCAACGGAATCATAATATGTTCGTCGAGAATCTGATCGCTATTCGCATCTTCATGAGAAACCTCTTCTTCGCAAATCGCAATTTTCTTGGCTGCTTTTTCAGTCGCAAACGAAGCGACAATACATGTAATTAATATTAGAATAATAGTTCCGTTTAAGATATTTTCATCGAGAATTTTCGCTTTAAACCCCACTAAAATAACCGCCAACGTTGCAGCCGCATGTGCACTGCTTAACCCGAAAATAAGTTGTCTTTCGGTTTTGGTATATTTAAAAACAATCTGGGTAAAAAATGCTGCCGTCCATTTCCCGAAAATAGCCACAACACTCAATGTTCCTGCAACAATTAATGCCGTTGGTCCGCTAAGGATTACGCTGATATCGACCAGCATTCCTACCGAAATCAGGAAAAACGGAATAAACAATGAATTACCAATAAATTCAATTCGGTTCATCAGCGCAGATGAGTGCGGAATCAAAGGATTCAGCGCCAAACCGGCAACGAAAGCTCCAATAATAGGCTCTACTCCTGCTACTTCGGCCAAAAAAGCGGCAAAGAAAACAACAGAAAGTACAAAGATATAATGAGCGTGTTTTTCGCTTTCTAATTTTTTAAAGAACCATTTGGCAATTCTTGGTATAACCAAAAACATAATCGCTGAAAAAATGGCCAATGAAACCGTCAGTTTTATCCAAAAAGCCTGATTCAGGTTGCCCTGACTACTTCCCATAATAACGGCCAGAATAATCAAAACGGCGGTATCTGTTAATATTGTTCCTCCTACCGTTATGGCAACAGCCTGGTTTTTTGCAATACCTAACTTACTTACAATTGGGTAAGCTACCAGCGTGTGCGTGGCAAACATACTTGCAGTCAGGAAACTGGCATTAAAATCGTATTGCAATAAGTAATAACAAACCGGAAACCCAATGGTTAAAGGGAAGATAAACGTAAAAAAACCAAACAATAAACTCTTATTTCGGTTGGCTTTAAACTCATTCATATCCAGTTCCAGTCCGGCAATAAACATGATATATAAAAGCCCAATTGTCGAAAATAAATCTACAGCTGAGTTTTTGGCCAGAATATTAAGTCCGTGTGGTCCAATGATTACTCCGGAAATAATAAGTCCTATAATTCCGGGAATATTTATTTTTTTTAATAAAATGGGTGACAAGAGAATAATGAAAAGTATTAACGAGAAGATCAATACTGGGTTACTAAGCGGTAATTCGAATTCTTGTAAAAAATGCTTGAAAAATTCTATCATAATGTAATTTTATCTTCTTTGTGGTATTTTAATCTTTCGCAAGTAGAGGTGTTCAAATTAAAATGAAATCCCAGAAGTTATGGTTGCCGATTTATTTTTTAGAACTAAAAAAATCGGATTCTTTAGTGATTGTTTCATTACAAAAATACCTAAAAAAACTACCAACTTTTCACGAAAACCGCATATTAAGCAATAAAATTTGTTTCGTTGCCAAATTATTAATATTTAATATTTTTTTTAACAAAACTGCAACATTAACAAACGAAAATAAAACTTCATTGCATTATTCAATTATCTTTGTCTTAATAAATATTGCACAATGGAAGAATGTATCTCTGTTTTTGATATGCTTAAAATTGGCGTTGGCCCCTCAAGTTCACATACTTTAGGGCCTTGGAGAGCCGCAGAACGTTTTTTAGAAGAGTTAAAAGACGAATCAATTTTAGACCAGATTAAACGTGTAAAAGTCGATTTATACGGATCACTTTCTTTAACCGGAAAAGGTCACGCTACAGATTTATCTGTAATGTTGGGTTTAAGCGGGCAAGATCCTGAATATATCCCGGTTGATAACATTGCCGGGATCATTAAAACGATCGAAGACAACAACGAGATTATTCTGGCAAACGAATATAAAATTCCGTTTTATTTTCTTCAGGATATTGTTTTCAATAAAGAGTTTCTTCCTTTTCATGCCAATGGACTAAAATTTACGGCTTATAAAGCAGATGATTCTGAATATGAATCTACTTTTTATTCTATTGGAGGAGGTTTTGTGGTAAAAGAAGAGCGCACGAATGCCAAAATCAAAGAGGTTATCAAGTGTGCTTTCCCCTTCCCGATTCAAAATGCGGTTGAGCTTTTAAATTATACGGTTTCAGAGAACAAATCCATTTCGGAAATTGTTTATGAAAACGAAAAATCGATGCGTCCGCAGGCCGAAATTCATTCGGAATTAATGCGCATCTGGAACACGATGTTAGAATGTATGTACATTGGCTGTCATACCGGAGGAATTCTCCCGGGCGGACTTAACGTTCGCAGAAGGGCTTTTGATATGCACCAAAACTTAATAGGTTTATCGAATTATTCTGATCCACAAAGCTGGCTGGAAGAAATTAGAAAAACCGAAGTAAAATTTCGTCAGATCCTAAAATGGGTTAGTTGTTTTGCACTTGCCGTGAATGAAGTAAACGCTTCTTTAGGCCGCGTGGTTACAGCTCCTACAAACGGAAGCGCTGGTGTAATTCCGGCGGTTTTAATGTATTATCTGGTCATTGAAAATCATGATGCAGGCGAAAAAGAAATCAAACAATTTTTGATGGTGGCCGGAGAAATTGGAAGTATCTTCAAGAAAGGATCTACAATCTCGGCTGCAATGGGCGGTTGTCAGGCAGAAATTGGTGTTTCGTCATCTATGGCTGCAGCGGCACTTTGCGAATTAATGGGCGGCACTCCTGCTCAGGTTTTAATGGCTGCCGAAATCGCTATGGAACATCATCTTGGTTTAACCTGCGACCCAATTGGCGGTTTGGTTCAGATTCCGTGTATAGAAAGAAATACGATGGGTGCCATAAAAGCGATAAATGCTGCCGAATTAGCTCTTGAAACTGATTCTAAAAATGCAAAAGTACCTTTGGATAAAGTAATCAATACCATGTGGCAAACCGCAAAAGACATGAATTCTAAATACAAAGAAACCTCTGAAGGCGGATTAGCGATTGCTGTAAATATGGCTGATTGCTAAAAAATATTATTAGCCACAGATTAAAAGGATTAACACAGATTAAAAAAAAGAAATCTTTTTAAATCCTTTTAATCTGTGGCAAAAAATCTAGCCTTCCAAAATATACTCCATGAAAAAATACCACTTTTTTTTAACCTTATTATTTTTCTCGGTTTTAATGCATGCTCAGGAACGTTATTTCCTTAATTCGGATACGCGTTTGTATACTTCTGCAAATGCTTCTGCTGAATTTTTGGGCTATTTTAAATATGGCGCCGAAGTACAATTATTATCCGAAAGCAAAAATGGCTGGTACAAAGTAAAAGCCGATAATTTATCTGAAGGTTATATTCCAGAAAAATTTGTGGCGACACGATTAAACTCTAAAGATGTCAAAGTAAGAGACAACGAGAATCATATTTTAGAAGGCGGAGACAATTATTATGGCGGTAATCACCTTTTTGTTTTAGTGGCTGGTTTAAAGGCGCATGCACAACCTGATAAAAATTCAAAAACAAAAGAAATCCTTAATACCGGTGATCCGGTTGCGATAAACTATCTTCCCAAAAATCAGGAAGACTGGGTAAATATTAGCGGACAATTTAGCGATGAATACGCCAGGTTTACGTTAAGAAAATTTGTTGGAAAAAGACCCGATTTCAATACTTTGATAAAAGATTTTGACAAACTCGATGTTAGTAATATTACGGAACGCAAAACCATTGGTGAGCGACTTGTAGAATTGGCCTGGAATAGTGAGACCACAACACTTGCTCCTGCATATCAACGATATTACGAAGTGGTGAAGCAGTTAAACGACCCGAAACTTCATGCTGATACAGAGCTCAATATGGCTATTGCAAAAGGTATAGCCAAACATAAAAAACCGGAAGAGATTCTGGCTTTCGTTAAAAAATCAGAATTTATCTTGAAAGGAATAAAAACCAAAGCCTGGTATTTAACGCAAAAAGATTTGGTAAAAACATTCGGAAAAGCTCCTAAAACAGCAAACGTAAGCGATGAATGCGGTGTTTATTTAAGCGAACTTTTTTACTATTATCCAGATCTGGAAGCTTCTGTAGATGAACAAAAAAATCAGGCAGAGATCACGAAAGTTTTCATCAACGAAAACAACAAACTGGTTTTAAACCCAAATGCAATCTTAGACCATACATTAACAGAAAAAGCATTTATCGAAAAGTACGGAACTTATATTGGCGCTTCTATAAAAGCTCCACATTCGTACTCCATACAAATAGAAGACAGCGAATTTAGATTAGAATTTAAAGACGGAAAGTTATTTACCATCGAAATATTCTTCTATTGCTGATTTCAATCTATAATTATTCAATACTTTTACATCTTCAAAAAAAAACAAAATGTCAGTAGCAAAAAAAGATTATAAAAGAATCACAACAAAGTCATTGATCGAAATGAAAAGCAACGGAGAAAAAATCTCTATGCTTACGGCTTACGATTTTACAATGGCTAAAATTGTTGACACCGCAGGAGTCGATGTAATTTTAGTAGGCGATTCAGCATCAAATGTTATGGCGGGTCACGAAACGACATTGCCAATTACATTAGATCAAATGATATATCACGCTTCATCTGTAGTTCGCGCTGTAGAAAGAGCATTAGTTGTAGTAGATTTACCTTTTGGAAGTTACCAGTCTGACCCAAAAGAAGCTTTGCGTTCTGCTATTCGAATCATGAAAGAAAGCGGCGGTCACGCTGTGAAACTTGAAGGAGGAAAAGAAATTAAAGAATCTATCAAAAAAATATTAAACGCAGGAATCCCGGTTATGGGTCACTTGGGTTTAACACCACAATCGATCTACAAATTCGGAACTTACAGTGTTCGTGCCAAAGAAGATCAGGAAGCCGAAAAACTAATCGAAGATGCAAAATTGCTTGAAAAAGTAGGTTGTTTTGCTGTAGTTTTAGAAAAAATCCCAGCCGATTTAGCTAAAAAAGTAGCGGATAGTATTTCAATCCCCGTGATTGGTATCGGTGCCGGAGGTGGCGTAGACGGACAGGTTTTGGTTATTCACGATATGTTAGGAATGAACAATGAATTTAGCCCTCGTTTCTTACGTCGTTACTTAAACCTTTACGAAGAAATGACAAAAGCAATTGGTCAATATGCAGCTGATGTTAAGTCGAGTGATTTTCCAAATGCTGGGGAACAATATTAGTTTTTTTTTTAAGGGACAAAGATCCAAAGGAAAGAGACAAAGGTTTCTTAATTCCACTAAATAAGCTATTATAATTATTTCTCGCAAAGACGCAAAGTCACAAAGAATCAAATTTATACTTTGCGTCTTTGCGAGAGATTTAAGCGTCACCACTTTCAATCTAAAAAATTACCCATAGGTCCAAAATGAAAATTCTTTCCAATAAAAACAACCTCCAAATTCTACACGAAGACAACCATATTATCGTAGTCAATAAACGCGTAGGCGATATTGTGCAAGGTGATA
Organism: Flavobacterium sp. CSZ; assembly: GCF_015350725.1. Lineage (NCBI taxonomy): Bacteria > Pseudomonadati > Bacteroidota > Flavobacteriia > Flavobacteriales > Flavobacteriaceae > Flavobacterium > Flavobacterium sp. CSZ. Next base: position 271,900 of record NZ_JADKPQ010000004.1, on the reverse strand, counting down.
AAACAGGCGATAAACCTTTATCTGATGTTGTAAAAGAATACATAAAAGACAAATACAATAAACCTGGTGACGTATTTCTGGGTGTAATTCATCGTTTAGATCGTCCTACAACCGGAATTGTTGTTTTTGCCAGAACTAGTAAAGCATTAACGAGAATGAACGAAATGTTCAGCAATCGTGAAACTCAAAAAACCTATTGGGCAGTTGTAAAGAATAAACCTCAGGAAGCAACTGCCAAATTGGTTCATTATCTTAAAAGAAACGAGAAAAACAATACTTCAAAAGCACATATAAAAGAAGTTCCGGATAGTAAACTGGCGAGTCTGGATTATACTGTTTTTAAAGAACTTCAAAATTATGTAGCGTTGGAAATCAATTTGCATACAGGTCGTCATCATCAAATTAGGGCGCAATTAGCCGCTATTGGATCACCTATTAAAGGCGATTTAAAATATGGTTTTGACCGAAGCAATCCTGATGGCGGAATTCATCTTCATGCCAGAAAACTGGTTTTCGTACATCCTGTTTCTAAAGAAAATATCACTATCGTAGCGCCAACTCCGGATGAGACTATTTGGAACGCACTTTGATTTTATGATACTATTGTTAATTTTTAAATTTTTATCGATTAACTTGCATAGGCAAAAATCAAGTGAATCATAAAAATGGACTATAAAAACGACATCGGATACAGAAAAGAAACGCTAAAAAAATTGTTGTATAACATTCAGAAAAGCGAAGACTTAATTGTAAAAGCTTTATACGATGATTTTAAAAAGCCAGAATTCGAAGCTGTTTTAACCGAAACAAACTATGTTATTTCGGATTTAAAAGACACCATCAAAAATATTCATAAATGGGCAAAACGAACACGCGTTTTCCCTTCACTTCTCAACTTTCCTTCTACCGATTATATTTATAAAGAGCCCTACGGAAACGTTCTTGTCATTGCGCCCTGGAATTATCCATTTCAATTGGCTTTATGTCCTTTGATTGCCGCAGTTGCAGCCGGAAACCGGGTAGTTTTAAAACCTTCTGAACTTACACCCAACACCTCAGCGATAATCGCTAAAATCATCGAGAAAACATTTCATGTTAATCATGTTGAAGTTTTTGAAGGCGGTGTCGAAGTATCGAATAAACTATTGGCACAACGCTGGGATTATATTTTCTTTACCGGAAGCGTTGCCGTTGGGAAAGTTGTAGCGAAAGCCGCAGCCGAAAATCTAACTCCAATTACTCTTGAACTGGGCGGAAAAAATCCTTGCATTATTGATGAAACGGCCAATTTAAAACTGGCCGCAAAACGTATTGTCTGGGGTAAATTTATTAATGCAGGCCAGACTTGCATTGCTCCCGATTATATTTTGATTCAAAAAAATATGAAGGTGAATTTCATCTCTTTTTTGATTGAGGAAATCATAAAAGCATATGGGAAAAAAATAGACAAATCTCCGGATTTTGCCCGAATTATCAATACCAAAAACTGGTTGCGACTAGCCAGTATGATCGAACCCGAGAAAGTGATTTTTGGAGGGGAAACGGATGCCAACGAACTTTATATTTCACCAACATTAATCGAAGAACCGGCATTGGATAGCCCTGTTATGAAAGAAGAGATATTTGGTCCCATTTTACCCATTCTTATTTATAAAACAGAAGCTGACATCCAAAACGTGATTAGCCGCTATGAGAAACCTCTTTCATTTTATATTTTTAGCGAAAATAAATCATTTGCCAAAAAATTAATTAAAACCTATGCATTTGGCGGTGGCTGTATCAATGATACAGTTGTTCATTTTTCTAATAAAAGACTGCCTTTTGGGGGAGTTGGCCACAGTGGTATGGGCGCTTATCATGGCAAATTGAGCTTTGATATTTTTTCTCACCATAAAGCTGTCGTAAAAAAGGCTAACTGGCTCGATTTACCCATGAGATATGCACCTTACAAAGATAAACTGGCTTCTATAAAAAGAATATTAGACTGGATATAACACCAAAAACAATTTCGTAATGTTTTTGAGATTTTCATATCAAATTGATTAAAAATATTATATTTACGTCACATTATTTATCTTAAATCCCGGAATATAAAACAATTCTACTTTTACACAAAATGAAATCCACACTTGATCAAATCAAAGACATTAAGAATCATGGTTATACCTTAGATTTTTCAACTGTCTTTAACAATGCTTTTGAAAACTATAAAAAAATAGCACTTTACGCAGGGTTAATATTATTAGTTTTTTCTATACTTTTTGGTATCATTGGCTCTGTTCTTTTAGCCGTAATATTTGGTGTAGAAAAATTAAATAATCCCGCTTTCTTTTCGATCAAACCTATACAATTATCAAGCCTTCAGCTTTTTTATTATATTGCGGGAACAGTCTTATTTTCGGCGATTTTAAGTCCTTTTGGTGCAGGATTTCTAAAAATGGCGTACTGTGCAGACAGAGATCAGGAATTTAATGTCTCCACGATTTTTACTTATTATAGATCAAATAAGTTTTTACAAATATTTTTAGCCACTGCCATTATTTCATTATTCAGTGTGTCTGTATCTACTTTTTTCGAAATGCAAAATCTAAATCTGGCGGGACTTGTGGTTTCGTTGGTGACTTCGTATTTTACATTTTTAACGATTCCCCTTATTGTATTTGGAGATTTAAAAGCCTTTGATGCCATCGCATCAAGTTTTATTCTTATTGCAAAACAACCCATCGTACTTTTAGGATTAATGATCACCATTGTTGTCGCCCTGATTATTGGCTTTATGGCTCTTTTTGTGGGAATCCTATTTACTGTGCCGCTTAGTTATTCAATGACATACGCTATATATTATGCAATTTTTAAAAATGATAAAGAAGATCCAATTGATTCAATTGGGCAATCGGATTTAGAATAAAATAGAAAATTCTACACTAAAAAGAGCTTAACCTACTCTCTTTAGAATTTTCAAAAAACTATTTACTAAACCAAACATACCTCAAATTCTATGGTAGAGAACTGTAGTTTTTTCAATTCGTTGATTTCAGGAATTGCCACTCTTGGTAATGCCCTAAAATCAATTATTGCAAACTGGTATGTTTTTACTTCCGACATTATTTTTTACAACAATCCTAAAATTATTCTTTTAGGACTGGCACTCTTTGGCCTTCTGGGGGTTCTCATTTATCAATTCTTTAAGATAAAATCGAGCATTGGCTATTTCATAGAAAAAAAACTCGAAACTGAAACGACCAACAGAGAATACCAACTTTATATTTTATTTTTTGGTATTGCGATTATTGTTATCGAAATCATCAATGAACTTTTTAAAATAAGGCCTAAAAGTTTATTGGTTGTCAATGTTTCCATCGGATTTTCGGTTCTGCTGATTTACTTTATAACCAGCAAAATTAAATTTCTAAGAGATAGGGTTCAGTCTTTATTCATCTTCTTTTTCTTTATTTACATCGCTTATATTGGGCATAACATTATTTTTCTTTCCAAAGATGTTATTCCTATTATTGTCTTTTTAATCTCTTTTTTCTTTTCTTACACGATCTTAAAACCCATAAAAATATACTGGTTCTTTGTTGGCTTAGTTTTTACTTTTCTAATTGTAACCGTTATTTTTCATTTGATTTCTTTAAAATCATCCATTATATTAATCAATTTTTCGATCCTTATTTTTATTATCAATCAGGTTAAATATGCCGTGTTATTGAATAATACAGATAATTTCAGGTTTACAAACGAAATTGTACATAAGGGAAATTCACTAACAATTGCCACCAATAAAAAAAACGAGGTATTATTTTGCAGTGAAACAATAACGTCGATTTTAGGTTATCAGCCAGATGAAGTAATGGGGTTGAAATTTTGGAAACTAACAAAAGAAACGGACTTTATTGAGGGGATAAAAGATTTAAACCACGAGGAAAACAAACTTTATATTCGAAAATTAAAAAGTAAAAATGGCGAATACAAGTATATTCAATGGAAAGACAAAAAATTCTCTGAAGATTTAATTATCAGTATCGGACAGGATGTTACAGAGCAAATAAATGTTCAGGATCAGTACAAAAACCTGATTCAGACCGCAACAGATATTATATTTGAAATCGATAGTGACGGTTATTTTACTTTTGTGAATGATTTTGGTTTTTCGATTTTAGGTTATTCTGAAAATGAGATTATAGCACAGCATTATTCGAATTTTATTCATGAAAACTACCAACGGAATGCAGTTGATTTTTATGAAAACCTGGATATCAATGAAAACAATTTTCCTTCGATTGAAATTCCAATTTTAAAGAAAAACGGAAAAACTTTATGGATCTCTCAAAAAATTATCATTCGCAAAAATGATTTGGGCCAAACTATTGGTTTTGCCGGTATCGCCAGAGATATTACTGATATTAAAAACATCGAAAACGAAAAAAAGAAACGTCTTAAAAAAATTGAAGCTTACAATCATTCTACAAAAAAATTATCAACCTCAGATTTTAGCAAATACGACAATCTCGATACTGTTGTTGATTATATTATTAAAGAAGCAGCAACGGTTACCAAAACAAACAGGGTAAGCTTCTGGAAATATGACAAAGATTTAATTAGCTGTAAAAACCTATTTAGCGTTGATAATCAAAACTTAAACGACAAAAATATATTAGATAAAGAATCATATCCTATTTATTTTGAAACTTTAAAAAACAAGGCCATTATCAATGCGCCTGATGTTTTTAACAAATTAGAAACTTCTGAATTTCAAAAACATTATTTTACCAAAAATCATATCAAATCAATGCTTGATGTTCCTATTTTTTTGAGCGGACAATTGGGCGGCGTGGTTTGTTTTGAAAGTACTCAGGAAAAAAGAGACTGGGATAATGAAGATATCAATTATGCCAGAACAATTTCAGATGTTATTTCACTGGCTATTTCGTCACAAAAACGTCTGGAAGCTGAACGAAGATTAGAATTTAAAAGTCAGCTGTTATCGGCGCTTTCTTTATGCACAGAGAAGTTTTTGCTGAGTAAAACGACGCACGAGATGTTTCAGGAAACATATGAAATAATTGGAAAAGCGGCAAAAGTTGATCATATGTACTACTACGAAAGAGACTTTAATACGAATTGTGTCTCCCAAAAATACAAATGGTCCAGAAAAGGAATTGAACATCAAATAACCGAATTACAACAACTTACAGAAGATAATTTACAGGAAATTTACGAAGCGGCAAATAACAGAAAAATCTTAAACAAGCTCACACGTAAACTTGGTGATACTTTTTTTAAACAATTATTAGTCGATAATAAAATCAAATCTATTTTGATTTTGCCTCTGTTTATAAATGATCTCTTTACCGGTTTTATTGGCTTTGATGATTGTACTAATGAAAGAAAATGGTCTGAAGAAGAAATCTATATCTTTCAGGTTCTTGCCAACAATATTTCATCGGCATTGGAGAGAAATCGAAATGAAACCAAAATTCTCGAAAGTGAAGAAAAATTCAAACTGATTGCCAACAATATTCCCGGTACCGTTTATTTATCAAAATTTGATGCTTTCTCTACCAAAATTTTCCTGAATGATGAAATTGCAAATTTAACCGGTTATTCGAAATCAGAATTTATTGACAATAATTTATCCTTTTTATCACTGATACATCCTGATGACAAAGATGAAGTAATCAGCAACCAGATTGATAATTTACAAAACAGCATGCCTTTGCACAATATTTACAGAATTCGTCGAAAAACGGGCGAATATATCTGGGTAGAAGAATTTGGTGATGTTATTAAAAAAGGTGATGAAATTGAATTTGTTGGCGGAATTTATTTTGACATTACCAACAAAAAAGAAACCGAAGATGCGATAAAAGCCAAACAACTGGCCGAAGCGGCAAATAAATCAAAATCAGACTTTTTGGCCAATATGTCGCATGAAATAAGAACGCCGTTAAACGGTATTATTGGTTTTACGCATTTACTGATGAAAACGGACCTTGAAGAAATTCAGGAAAAATACATGACCACCATCAATCAGTCAGCACATTCTCTGTTAGAAATTATCAACGACATACTTGATTTCTCAAAAATTGAAGCCGGAAAACTGGAACTTTTTATTGATTTATATGATATTAAAAAAGTACTGGGTCAGGTGTTTGATTTAATTGTTTACGAATCGAACCAGAAAAATCTTAACCTGGAATTGAATGTGGATCCTGATGTTCCCAAATACATTTGGACCGATATTGTCAGAATCAAGCAAATTTTGATCAATTTACTGTCGAATGCCGTAAAATTTACCAATGAAGGTTCGATTAAATTAAATGTGTCTGTTCTGGAGAAAAATAAAAGCGGGAATTGTATTATTCGGTTTTCAGTGATTGATACCGGAATTGGAATACTGGAGAAAAATCAGAAGAAGATTTTTAAGGCTTTTTCTCAGGAGGATAGTTCTACAACGCGAAAGTTTGGAGGAACCGGTTTGGGCTTAACAATATCCAATCAGTTATTGGCTTTAATGCATAGCAGATTGCAATTGGAAAGCAAGATTGATATTGGAAGTAATTTTTATTTTGATTTAAATTTAAAAACCAGCAACCAAAGCATCAACGAAAAATACAATGCCGAACTTAAAAAAATCAATCTGCAATTAAGTGCTAATGCCGGCCAAAACCATAAAAACATTACTTTTTTGATTGTAGAAGACAACAAAGTAAATATGCTGTTGCTAAAAACCATTATAAAAAATCTGTATAATACGGCTTACATTTACGAATGTGAAAATGGATACGAAGCCGTAAATCAATTTGAAAGTATTAATCCTGATCTTATTTTTATGGACATTCAGATGCCGGTTATGAACGGTTACGAAACCACAAAAGCGATACGAAATACAATTACCGGAAAAGAAATTCCTATAATTGCCGTAACGGCAGGTGCAGAGAAAGACGAAAGAAATAAATGTTTATCGGCAGGAATGGACGATTATATTTCGAAACCCATTATTAAGGGTATTGTGGAAGAAGCCTTATCAAAATGGTTAAAATAGTTCAAACTAATTTGTTTGATTTTAACAATAATTCCTGAAAAATATATAAATTCGTACAACATAAAACTCAATAAACTAAAATACAATATAATATGAAGTGGTTAGGCGGAAGACAAAGTGATAATGTAGAAGACAGAAGAGGCCTTTCTGGCGGAAAAGTAGCCGTTGGAGGCGGTGTTATTGGTATTATTATTTTGTTACTGAATGTTTTTGGCGGTGAAAATGGCCAGACTATAGGAAATGTATTGGAACAAATGCAAGGTGGTCAGCAAACGCAAACTGAGGCAGCAGCCCCCTTAAGTGAAGAGGACAAAAAAATGGGGGACTTTGTCAGAGTTGTATTAGCCCGTAATGAAGACACCTGGACCAAAATATTTGCCCAACACGGCATGACTTACGAAAAACCTAAGTTGGTTCTTTTTAAAGGCTCTGTAAGTACAGCCTGCGGCGGTGCATCATCTGCATCAGGACCTTTTTATTGCCCTGGCGATCGCAAGGTCTATATGGATTTGGCTTTTTTCGAAGAATTAAAAACCAAATTTGGCGCTGAAGGTGGCGATTTTGCCATTGCTTATGTTATCGCTCATGAAATAGGACATCATATTCAGACTTTATTAGGAACGTCTGCAAAAATGCGACAGGAGCAAGAAGGAAAAAGTGAAGCCGAGGCCAATAAACTTTCTGTAGCTCTGGAATTGCAAGCTGATTTTTATGCCGGAGTCTGGGCTCACGACAACGAGCAATATCTTGAAGCCGGAGACATCGAAGAGGCATTAAGTGCAGCAAATGCAGTGGGTGACGACGCTATTCAAAGCAAAATGCAAGGTCATGTTGTTCCGGATTCGTTTACCCACGGAACATCAGAACAAAGAATGTATTGGTTCAAGAAAGGTTTTAAAACCGGCGATATCAATCAGGGAAATACATTCGACGAAATACGATAATTCAATAAACCAAACTATAATAACCAAATGAGCATGACTTAAACGTCATGCTTTTTTGGTTACTATAAGCAATACTTTTTCGCGTAAACTTGATTTTATTTTAAAATAATTAAAGAAAATGTGATTTAATAACTTGCAGCGTTTTCTAGAACCTTACTTTTATTGTGTTCAACAATAATTTTAGCTACGGTAAGCATATTAGTAAATTCTATCAATTGAGTTGTTATTTTTTGTTTTTTGAATAACAATCCTACTGTTGTCATTTTCATTGATTCTATTCGATTCAATATTCTAACAAAATCAGAATCTTTACTGGCATAGAAAAAAGTCATCATGGCTTGAAGTTCTTTTTTCAGCTTCACAAAATAATTAGAATCTTTATCCAATAAAGGCTCGTCGAATTTCAACATGCTTTTTTTTGATGAAAAAGACAACTCATCAATTGTACTATCGATATGGTCAGAAGCCTGATGAGCAAAAACCAAAGCTTCTAATAATGAGTTGGAAGCCAGTCTGTTTTTTCCATGCAAACCTGTTCTCGAACATTCGCCTATAGCATATAGATTCTTAATATTGGTTTGAGATTTTTCATTTACATTGATACCACCACATTGATAATGAGCCACAGGAACAATAGGAATTAAATCCTTTGCAGGATGCAATCCGATTGTCTTGCAATACTGTGTAATCGAAGGAAAATGAATATAGAATTCGTCAAAGTCAAGGTGTCGGCAATCTAAATAAACATACTGTTTTCCGGATGTTTCTATTTCTTTGCTTATGGCCTGCGATACAATATCCCTTGTTGCCAATTCCCCACGGATATCATCTTTAAAAATAAAACGCTTTTGATCTTCATTAACAATATGCGCTCCAAAACCTCTTACAGCCTCAGAAATTAAAAAGAAAGGATTTTTATTTTCTTCGTACAATGCTGTTGGATGAAACTGTATGTATTCCATATCCTTTATTACCGCGCCGGCACGGGAAGCAATTGCGATTCCGTCACCGGTGGCAATCTCCGGATTGGTAGTGTTCTTAAAAATCTGGCCGCAGCCTCCGGTACTCAAAACAATAGTTTTAGCGCGTATGTATTTTACTTTCTTATTGATTTTGTCACAATAAAAAGCACCTTTACAGCTCGCTTTCCCTTTATTTTTTTTAGTATCTACATCAATAACCAAATGATCTTCCAGTAAGGTAATGTTAGATAATTGCTTGGTAGCCCCGATTAGATTTTTTTCTATTTCTGCCCCGGATATATCTTTATGATGCAAAATACGATGCTGAGAATGTCCGCCTTCCAAACCTAAATTCCATATTCCCGCTTTATTTTTATCAAAACAAACCCCAATATCAATGAGTTCATTTAATCGTTCAGGAGCCTGGTGAATTACCATTTTTACAATTTCTTCATCGCATAAACCTCCGCCCGATTTTAATGTATCCTCTATATGCTGCTCAAAACTATCCTCAATGCGATCCGTAACCACAGCAATACCGCCTTGAGCCAGTTGGGTATTAGAGTTTTTAACCTTGTCTTTGGTCATAATTGCAATAGATAAATCTGGTCTCTTTTTTGCAATTTTTATCGCAAAAAACAACCCTGCTATTCCGGAACCAATTATAAGTATATCTGTTTTTTTCATGTTGATTGATTTAGATATTTATGACAAATTGAGCATTCTGTTGATCGGTTTTATGGCCTCTAATCGTAATTCTTCATTAATAGTAATTTCCGGTCTTTCATCCTTTAAACATAAATAAAGCTTTTCTAAAGTATTTATTTTCATAAAAGCACATTCGCTGCAGGCACACGTATTATCTTCGTGTGAAGGCGCCGGAATAATCGTTTTGTGAGGAGCTTCTTTTGAGAGCTGATGAAGGATTCCCGCTTCGGTGGCTACGATAAAAGTAGTAGCCATATCGTTCTTGATAAAATTGAGCATTCCAGATGTTGACCCAATATAATGTGCCGTCTCGAGAATATGCCGTTCTGATTCAGGATGTGCTACAATTTTTGCAGTTGGATTGGCATTGTAAATTTCGATAAGCTTATCTAGTGAAAAAGCTTCGTGAACAATACACGAGCCATCCCAAAGCAATAATTCACGATTTACTTCTTTTTTCAGGTACATTCCTAAATTTTTATCCGGAGCAAAAATGATTTCCTGCTCTTTAGGAATGGCTTCTATAATTTTTCTTGCATTTGATGACGTACAAACCCAGTCACTTAAAGCCTTTATCTCGGCCGAAGAATTAATATAAGTTACAACTACATGATTGGGATGAAGTTCTTTTAATTTCCTGAAATTTTGAGGATCACATCCGTCAGCAAGAGAACATCCTGCATTGCTATCAGGCAAAAGCACTTTTTTATCCGGATTGATGATTTTTGCCGTTTCGGCCATAAAATATACTCCTGCAAAAACAATGATATCTGCACTGGCAGAAGCCGCTTTTTTAGATAACTCAAGACTATCGCCTACAAAATCGGCGACTTCCTGTATGTCTTTATCCTGATAATAATGAGCGAGTATGATCGCATTTTTTTCTTGTTTGAGTCGGTTTATTTCAGCAATTAAGAATAGCTTATCCATACGGTTAGTTTTATCGATATCCTTAAATTGTACCTTTAGAATATCTCGATTATTTTGTTTTTTAAAACCTGATTTATGTCGTAAAGATATTATGCCACTTAATTTTATTTTATGATTAAAATCATGAAACATTAGTTTTTAATTTAACATCTTATATCGTTAAACTCAATTAAGTTCTGACCAGATTTCCTGATCTCTGAAGGGTTAACGATTTGCCTTTCTAAAAAGGGATCAACATTAAATATTATGGAGAGACATAAAATTATACTCCCTAATTATTTTTACCACAGAGAACGCAAAGGTTTTCCGCAGAGTTCACTAAGTTTTAGGTTGTGTTTACACCATCTAAGTACACAAAGCTTTGTGGACTTAGTGCTTTACTAAAAAGCGCAACTTTACGGAGTTTGAGATCGCAATTCTCCAATTAATCCAAAAATTTACAATTTGGATTTTGGATTTTGGAATTTGGAATTTGGAATTTGGAATTTGAGATTTATTGGCACAAAAAAAGCCCTGAATCTCTTCAAGGCTTTAAATTTCTGGGTGGCTGACCGGGTTCGAACCGGCGACCCGCGGCACCACAAACCGCTACTCTAACCAGCTGAGCTACAACCACCATTTTTGCTTAGCGAGTGCAAATATACAACAAAGGTTTACTTCTGCAAAAAAAAAGCCTCAAAACCGGAGATATCAGGCAAGAAAATGGTTTTGATGAAATAAAATGATTTACAAACCAAACCATAATAACCAATAAACCAAGACTTAAACATTGTACTTTTTGTTTATAAAATAAATTCCAGTAGATAAAAAAAATCCAATAGATAAATTCCAAATTCCAAATCTCTTTCAATTAGAAATTTGAATGTTTCAATTTTCAAACATAGCCAACGATTTCAGCCTTTGGAAGGTTTACAATATCACGATTTGTATTATTTACTCAAGGTTTAAATTAGGCTATAATTAAATTCTAAATCCTCTACAGTTTCAAATTGGAGTTTCAAATTTGGGATTTGGACCCGATAGCGAACAGGCGAAGCAATTTTAAAAAATTGGTATTTAACTTATTGGCACAAAAAAAGCCTTGAATTTCTTCAAGGCTTTTACAATTCTGGGTGGCTGACCGGGTTCGAACCGGCGACCCTCGGCACCACAAACCAATACTCTAACCAGCTGAGCTACAACCACCATTTTTCTTTGCGGTTGCAAATATACAACAAAGGTTTACTTCACCAAAGAAAAAAATGAAAAATTTATATCAAAATCACATCAAATCCTCTAAGCTATTGACTGCCAAACACCTTTCAACAGTAAAACCTTCTGCAAAATCTTTCCCCACTAACCTTCCTAAGTCCTGTGCACGGTAATTTAGGCTTTCCATAAAGTTTTTACTAGTAATTGGCGTAGCAGGTTCTTTTGAATTTGGATCATAAAATTGCGTTTTATACGCCATCACAGCTTCAATTTTCTTTTCTTCAAATCCTGTAATATCTACTACAAAGTCTGGTTCAATGTTTTTCCACTGAATATAATGGTACACTACTTTTGGTCTCCAGGCTTCCTGGTTTTCTCCATCTATAGAAGTTTCTATTTTCATTAATCCTGATAAAAAGCAAGCATCAGAAACTAACTTACTCCCTTTTCCGTGATCAATATGGCGGTCGTCAATAGCATTACACAATACAATCTCCGGTTTATATTTTCGGATCATCTTAATAACTTCTAGCTGATGTTTTTCGTCGTTGACAAAAAAACCATCGCGCAAACCTAAATTCTCACGAACCAAAACCCCTAAAATATTTGCTGCATCTTTTGCTTCCTTATCTCTGGTTTCTGCCGTACCGCGCGTTCCTAATTCGCCACGCGTTAAATCAACAATACCTACTTTTTTCCCACGAGATACTTCTTTTAAAATGGTCCCCGCACAACCCAACTCTACATCATCCGGATGTGCCCCGAAGGCTAATATGTCTAATTTCATACTTTTTAATATCAATGTCAAAAATCAATTTCAATTTCAATAAAAAACTAAATTGACTTTTTGTTATCTATCCTCTTTATTCTATTCTCTTTATTCTATTTTATCTTCAATACTCTCTTCATCGTCATTGATTTATTGACGCTTTCCTCCCACTCTTTTTCAGGAATACTTTCTTTGGTGATTCCGCAGCCCATGTACAAAATGGCTTTGTTTTCCTGAATTTGCATGTTACGTAAATTTACAAATAAATCAGAACTAATATCGTTATTCGCAAAACTGCTGTTTAATTCGCCCAGAAAACCGCTATAAAAAGTTCTGTCGTAATTTTCGTTTTCTATGATAAAAGCCTTTGCTTTTTTCTTTGGCAAACCACAAACTGCAGGAGTTGGATGCAAAGTATCTATCACTTCTTCCAGAGTCGAATTGTTATTTAGAACTCCCGAAATATCTGTTTTTATGTGCCAGATCGATCCTGCTCTCAGACTGTACGGTTCCGTAACATTAACCGAAGAGGCAACTTCACGCAATCTTTTTACAATAAAATCGGTTACGTATTGCTGTTCGTCTTTTTCTTTTTGCTGCCAAAGAACCTCCGTTTCAGCAGTTGCTTTTTGAGTTCCTGCTAAAGCTGTAGTTTCAAACACATTTCCGTTTGCTTTTAATAACTGTTCCGGCGTTGCTCCCATCCAAAATCCAATTTTAGGATGAAAAAAGCAATACGAAAAAGTAGTGGGATACAATTCGATCAAATGCTGAAAAGTGGCTACAAAATCAAATTCGGCCAACACAACCTTTTCGCTTCTGGACAAAACCACTTTTTTGAATTCTTCGTTTTTAATCGCTTCAATTCCTTTAGCAACTAAATCTTCATACTGAATTTTAGCAGCTTCATCAAAAACTGAATCTTCGATTTCGATAGTTTTAAAAAAAAGTTCCTCTTGTTCTGTCGTTATAATTTCAGCTTCATTTTCCGGAATCAAAACCAGTTGTTTTTCATCAAAAGAAACAAATACAAAACCTTTTTCTTTGTAGTTAGAAATGGTATGCAAAGTGTCATTTTGCTGTAAAAGCCCAAAAATACTTCTGGAATTGGGTTTAGAATACATTACAAAAGGCAAATGCTTTTCGTATTGTTTTTTTATTTTAGAAAAAAAGTCATTCATGTTCTATTCTGTTTTCTTTTTCTCCAAAACCATATTTGTCAGCTTGCAAAGCGAAATCAGGTTTCCGGCTTCATCGGTAATTTTAATTTCCCAAAGATGAATACTTCTTCCTTTATGAATGATTCTCGCTGTCCCGAAAACCCAGCCTTCACGAATACTTTTTAGGTGATTGGCCGAAATTTCTATTCCGCGTACTTCCTGTTCTTTTGGATTGATAAAAAAAAACGATGCTGCACTGCCCACACTTTCTGCCAAAGCTACAGAAGCTCCTCCGTGTAAAAGTCCCATTGGTTGGTGAACGGACGGATTTATAGGCATTTTCGCCGTCAAAAAATCCTCGCCAGCATCTATATATTCTATTTTTAGCGTTTCCATTAGCGTGTTTTTAGAAAATTCGTTGCAACGCGCTAAAATCTGCTCTTTTGTATAATTCATTAAAATGGAATTTAAAATCGTAAAATTAAAGAAAAGAAGAGATACAAATTCGAAAATGCAATTCTAAATTAAAAATCAACTTCAAACATGTAAGTTTTTTGTTATTTTTACCAAAACAATCAATATTGATCTTTGGCTGAAAATTTATTTTTTTTGCTAAAGATTACACAGATTAGCACAGATTAAAATAGCTATAAAATCCTTTTTAATCTTTTAAATCAGTGGCAAAAAAAGAAACAAATGCGTCAATACTTTATACTTTTCATTTTTGGAATACTTGTAACAACCGGTTCTTGTCGAACTGATTTTGACACCGTTGCCAGTTCCGGAAATTTAAAGTTTTCAAAAGACACTGTTTATTTAGACACTGTTTTTAAGAATATTGGTTCCAGCACGTATCAACTGAAAGTTTACAATGCAAGTAAAGATGATATTTCGATTCCAACGATTCAACTGAAGAATGGTCTAAATTCAAAATACCGAATGACCGTTGACGGAATGAACGGCAACAATGGCAAGATTTTTAAAGACGTTACGCTTTTAGCCAAAGACAGTTTATATATTTTTATAGAAACCACGGCAGATGTTACAGATGCTGATCCGACCGATTTTTTGTATACAGATCAGATTCAGTTTGATAGCGGCGCCAATCTTCAGGAAGTGGCTTTGGTTACTTTAATTCAGGATGCTGTTTTTCTATATCCAAAACAAAATACTGACGGAACCAAAGAAAAAATTATAATAGACGGCAAGGCTGTTGATGGTTTTTATTTGGATGAAAATGACGCTGTAAACGCAAATGAATTGCTGTTTACCAATCAGAAACCGTATGTTATTTATGGTTTTGCAGGCGTTCCCGCAAATAAAACCGTTACTTTTCAGGCCGGAGCAAGAGTCTTTTTTCATGCCAATTCCGGACTTTATATAGACAATAAAGCATCACTTCAAATAAACGGAGCTGTATCAACTACCAATAAACTAGAAAACGAAGTTATTTTTGAAGGTGACCGACTAGAATCTCTTTACGATGATATTCCCGGGCAATGGAATTCAGTTATTCTAGCTACTGGAAGTAAAAATCATTCGATCAATCATCTTACTTTAAAAAATGCCATTGCGGGTTTAAACATAAAAAGTCCTGACAACAGCACTACAATCGACATCAAAAACACTCAAATATACAATTGCGCCGAGTACGGAATCTTGGCTCAAAACGCATACATTAACGGAGAAAACATTGTCATAAATTATGCTGGTTTAGCAAGTTTATCATGTGTTTACGGCGGGAATTATATTTTTACGCATTGTACTTTCAATAACAACTGGCAAAATTCATCACATTTTGCTGTTAACCTCAGCAATAGTTTAGCCGGTGCAACTCCTTCAACTAATCCGCTTACACAAGCTACTTTCAATAACTGTATTATTTACGGATCAAGCACTAACGAGTTCAATTTGAGTAAAAATACAAATGCTGCTTTTGTCTATCAACTAAATAACTGTTTGTTGAAATTTAGCAGTTCAAGTACCAATCCTGATTATCAGTTTAAAACCGATACAGAACATTACAATCAGATTATCTTAAATGAGAATCCGAAGTTTTATAATGTGAATCAAAATAAGTTAAACATCGATACTACTTCTCCCGCTTTCGCGAAAGGGAATCAGACGTATATAATTCCGGTAGATATTATAGGAAAAACCAGGACTTCTCCGCCCGATTTAGGTGCTTATCAAAGCGCTGCATTTCCTAAATAGTTTTGTTTTCACCATATAAGTGATATAAGAAAATTTAAGTTTTCTGCGTAAAATGTAGCCCACAGATTTTACAGATTAAACTGATTATTGCTGATTATTTTCTAAAATGAACTTATCTCACTTATGTAGTGAAAAAGAAAAAAAACTTTGCGCCTCTGCGTCTTTGCGAGATTATTTTCAAAACTTTCTAAAATGAATTTATATCACTTAGATGGTTAAAAAAAACTCGTAAGAAATTTTTTCTAAAATTAAAGATCACTTAACGTAGTGTATTCTTAAAAGTAGTATTTTTGATACAATTAATAAATTAGAAACCTAACATTCAATTTATTGACAACCCAAATCTAAACCTACTTTTATGAAAAAAAACTACTTTTTAATCTTATTGATGTTTACTGCCGTTGGTTTTTCCCAAATTCCTGCTGGCTATTACAACACGGCAACCGGAACAGGTTACACTCTAAAAACACAATTGTACAATCTGATTAAAGGTCATACCGATAATGGTTATGCCGGTTTGTACACTACCTATCAAACATCGGATGTTGATAACTTCTACGAAAACGACGGAACGGTTTTAGACATGTATTCTGAAAATCCGTCAGGAACAGATCCTTATAATTACAGTACAGGAAGCACGCAACGATGTGGCAATTATTCAGTAGAAGGCGATTGTTATAATAGAGAGCACATTATTCCGCAATCGGTATTTAATGAGCAATCTCCAATGGTTGCCGATGCCCATTTTATCACTCCAACCGACGGAAAAGTAAACGGAATCCGTTCTAATTATCCGCATGGTATTGTAAATTCAGCCACTTATACCTCTCAAAACGGAAGCAAATTGGGCTCAAGTGCAGTATCTGGATATTCAGGAACTGTTTTTGAACCTGTAAATGAATTTAAAGGCGATATTGCCCGAATGTACTTTTATTTTGCCACCCGTTACGAAAATACCGTTGCAGGATATTCTTATGTTATGTTTGATGGTTCAAGCAATAAGGTATTTACAACCGCATTTTTGAATGTTCTTTTGGCCTGGAATGCCCAAGATCCGGTAAGTGCAAGAGAAATCGCGAGAAATAATGCTATTTACGGACGTCAGAATAATAGAAACCCGTATATCGATCATCCTGAATATGTAAACCAAATTTGGGGAGGAACTTCTTCCGGAGATACTCAGGCTCCAACCGCTCCAACAAATTTAGCTTCGACAGCAACAACAGCAACTTCTGTTTCGGTTAGTTGGAATGCTTCAACAGACAATGTGGGTGTAACAGGATATAACGTTTATGCAAATGGTGTGCTGAAAAATAAGGTTACTACTTTAAATTATACTATTACCGGATTGACCGCTTCTACCAATTACAACATTTATGTTACAGCAAGAGATGCGGCAGGAAATACTTCCTTGTCAAGCAACACTATTGCTGCTACGACAAATGCAAGCGGCGGGACTGGCGGAACAGCTTCGGACATTTTGTTCTCGGAATATATTGAAGGTTCTGGAAATAATAAAGCATTAGAAATTGCTAATAATACAGCAAGTTCAGTGAGTTTATCTGCTTATACCATTAAAAAACAAACCAATGGCGCCGGATCGTGGAGCACAGGTTTAGCATTAAGTGGAACATTAGCCACCGGAAGTAAATTTACGATCGTAAACAGTTCAATGGCCTCCAGCTGTTATCCAACAAGTTCAGCGAATATTTCGACAACAGCAACCGAATTGACTTTTAACGGAAATGATGCTGTAGGTTTATTTAAAAATGGCGTTTTAATTGACATTATAGGAACTTTTAATGGCGGAACTGCCAACTTTGCAGCAGATGTTACTTTAAGAAGAAAATCTACCGTAACAGCTCCAAGTACAACATTCAACCTAAGCTCACAATGGGATTCTTATGCCGCAGATACCTGCTCTAACTTAGGCGCTAAACGTACACAAACTCTATCTGTAGAAACGGAAGAAGAAACTGCTCCTCAATTAAAAGAATTGGTTTTATATCCAAATCCAACCAACGGAAACTTCAATATTTACTTTAATACTATTAATTCACCTTATTCTATCGAGATAATCTCCATATTTGGTCAGAGGGTATTTGAGAAATCAAATAGTACTGATTCATTATCGACGATAAATAACTTGCCAAAAGGCATCTACATTGTTCGTATTAATCAGGATTCTGACACTTTTAGCAAAAAGATCATAATCAACTAAATTAAACGAGTGCTTACTAAATTTAAAAGCGGCAATATTGCCGCTTTTTTTGTTTTATTTTTTCACCAAAATAAGTAATATAAGTTCATTTTAGATTTTTTTAATCTCGCAAAGTCGCAAATACGTAAAGCTTGAGTTTTTAAGCTTTGTAAATAAGCATTTGCGTCTTTGCAACTTTGCGAGCAAAATTCAAACAGTAATTAAATGAATTAAAATCACTTATATGGTTTAAAGAAGCATCTGTATATTTTTTCGAAAGAGTTTGTTTTCAAATTTGCGCTTGCTATTTATTTACACTAAATTTGCACCTCAATACAACAAACTACACAAAACAATGATCCATTTCTTTGAAAACCAAAGCAAAACTGTTTTTGCCGTACAAACGCAAAACGAAATTTCGGCTCAAGACATTTCAAAACTAAACTGGCTTTTTGCCAACTCTAATAAGATCGAAAAATCCGCACTGACGGATTTTTTTGTTGGTCCTCGTGCCACTATGATCACACCTTGGAGTACAAATGCTGTAGAAATTACTCAGAATATGGGTATTCCGGGCATTATCAGAATCGAAGAATTTCATCCGGCAACGGAAGATTTTACTGATTTTGATCCGATGCTTTCACAAAAATTCAATCAATTAGATCAGGAAATTTTCACTATCAACGTTCAGCCGGAACCAATTCTGGAAATCGATGATATTGCAACTTACAATAAAGTAGAAGGTTTAGCCCTTAGCCAGGAAGAAGTAGATTATTTAGACAATCTTGCTGTAAAACTGGGAAGAAAACTAACCGATTCTGAGATTTTTGCTTTCTCACAAGCAAACTCTGAACACTGTCGTCACAAAATCTTCAACGGAACTTTTGTAATTGACGGTGAAGAAAAAGAGACTTCTCTTTTTAAATTAATCAAAAAAACATCACAGGAAAATCCTAACGATATAGTGTCTGCTTACAAAGACAACGTTGCTTTTGTAAAAGGACCAAAAGTGCAGCAATTTGCACCAAAAACAGCTGACAAACCAGATTATTACGAGATCAAAGAATTTGATTCGGTTTTATCTTTAAAAGCAGAAACACACAATTTCCCAACTACTGTTGAGCCTTTCAACGGAGCTGCAACAGGTTCAGGAGGAGAAATTCGGGACCGTTTAGCTGGTGGACAAGGTTCTTTGCCTTTGGCAGGAACTGCTGTTTACATGACTTCATATTCTCGTTTGAACGACGACAGAAAATGGGAAAATGCTGTTGAAGAAAGAAAATGGTTGTACCAAACACCAATGGATATTTTGATCAAAGCTTCAAACGGAGCTTCTGATTTTGGAAATAAATTCGGGCAACCGCTTATTACAGGCTCGGTTTTAACTTTCGAACATTCAGAAAACGACCGCAAAATTGGTTACGATAAAGTAATCATGCAAGCGGGAGGAATTGGATACGGAAAACTGGATCAGGCAATAAAAAAGAAACCACAAGAAGGTGATAAAATAGTAATTCTTGGTGGAGAAAATTATAGAATTGGGATGGGTGGAGCTGCAGTTTCATCTGCAGATACAGGAGCTTTTGGTTCAGGAATCGAATTAAATGCGATCCAACGTTCGAATCCAGAAATGCAAAAACGTGCTGCTAACGCTATTCGTGGTTTGGTAGAAAGCGACAATAATCCAATTGTTTCGATTCACGACCACGGAGCTGGAGGACACTTAAACTGTCTTTCGGAATTGGTTGAAGAAACTGGTGGATTGATCGATTTGGATAAATTACCAGTTGGAGACCCTACACTTTCTGCAAAAGAAATTATCGGTAACGAATCTCAGGAAAGAATGGGATTGGTTATTGGGCAAAAAGATATTGACACTTTACAAAGAATCGCCGACAGAGAGCGTTCACCAATGTATCAGGTTGGAGATGTTACGGGAGATCACCGTTTTACTTTCGAATCTAAATCAAATGGTTCAAAACCGATGGATTATGCTTTAGAAGATTTCTTCGGAAGTTCTCCAAAAACGGTTATGACTGATAAAACGATCGACAGAAAATATGCTGATGTTGCTTACAACGCAGGAGATTTCGAAAATTATTTAAAAGATGTTTTACGTTTAGAAGCGGTTGCCTCAAAAGACTGGTTGACTAATAAAGTAGACCGTTGTGTGGGTGGAAAAGTAGCTAAACAACAAAATGCAGGTCCTTTGCAATTGCCTTTGAATAATGTTGGAGTTATGGCTCTGGATTATTTAGGTAAAGAAGGAATCGCGACTTCTATTGGGCATGCTCCTATCGCTGCTTTGATTGATCCGGTTGCAGGAAGTAGAAATGCTATTGCAGAATCGTTATCAAACATTATCTGGGCGCCGATAAAAGATGGTTTAAAAGGAATTTCATTATCTGCAAACTGGATGTGGGCTTGTAAAAACGAAGGTGAAGACGCTCGTTTGTACGCTGCTGTTGAAGGTTGTTCAGATTTCGCAATCGAATTGGGAATCAATATTCCGACAGGAAAAGATTCACTTTCTATGAAACAAAAATATCCAAACGACGAAGTAATTGCCCCGGGAACTGTTATTATTTCGGCTGGAGGAAACTGTACCGATATTAGAAAAGTAGTAGAACCGGTTTTACAGAAAAACGGAGAATCTATTTATTATATCAATTTGTCTCAGGATGACTTCAAATTAGGAGGTTCATCTTTTGCACAAATTAGAAACACGATTGGAAAAGAAACTTCTACTATAAAAGACGCTTCTTTCTTCAAAAATGCATTTAATACGGTTCAGGAATTAATCGGCGAAAGCCAAATTTTAGCCGGACATGATATCGGAAGTGGTGGTTTAATTACTACTCTATTAGAATTGTGTTTTGCTGATGTAAACCTTGGAGCTAAAGTTGATTTTAGCGCTTTCGCGGAAAAAGACGTATTGAAAATCCTTTTCGCAGAGAACATCGGAATCGTTTTCCAGGCAAAATCAGATGCAGCAGTTGAAGCTAAATTAAAAGGAAACAATATCGAATTCTTCAAGATTGGTTCAGTTCAGGAAACTGCAGCGTTGGAATTTGGAGAATATAAATTAGATATCAGAACTTACAGAGACATTTGGTTTGAAACTTCTTATTTATTAGATCAAAAACAATCTAAAAATGGAAGAGCTCAGGCACGTTTCGAAAATTATAAAAATCAAGTTCTACAATATACTTTCCCAGCACACTTTACAGGAAAGAAACCAGAAATCGACAATTCTAAACCAAGACCAAAAGCGGCTATTATTCGTGAAAAAGGAAGTAATTCTGAACGCGAAATGGCAAATGCGATGTACTTAGCAGGATTTGATGTAAAAGACGTTCACATGACCGATTTAATTTCTGGTCGTGAAACACTTGAAGATATTCAGTTCATTGGTGCTGTTGGAGGATTCTCTAACTCAGATGTTTTAGGTTCCGCTAAAGGTTGGGCCGGAGCTTTCTTATACAACGAAAAAGCAAAAACAGCTTTAGATAAATTCTTTAAAAGAGAAGATACTTTGTCTGTTGGAATCTGTAACGGTTGTCAATTGTTTATGGAATTAGAAGTGATCAATCCGGAACATGAAGTTCACGGAAAAATGCTTCATAACGAAAGTAACAAACACGAAAGTATCTTTACTTCTGTAAAAGTTCAGGAGAACAATTCGGTTATGTTATCCACATTGGCCGGAAGTACTTTAGGAGTTTGGGTTTCTCACGGAGAAGGAAAATTCAATTTACCTCTTGCCGAAGAAAACTATAACATTGTTTCTAAATATGCTTACGAAGGTTATCCTGCAAACCCTAACGGATCTGATTACAACACGGCAATGCTATGTGACAAAACCGGAAGACATTTGGTAATGATGCCTCATATTGAGCGTTCGACTTTCCAATGGAACTGGGCGCATTATCCAAAAGACAGAAACGACGAAGTTTCACCTTGGCATGAAGCTTTTGTAAACGCAAGAAAATGGATTGAGAAAATCTAAAAAATATAAAACGCTCGAATTATCGAGCGTTTTTTTTTGTTTTATTTTGCCACGGCCCGAGCCGATAGCGAACAGGCGAAGAATTTCACGAATTAACACGAATTTATTAATGTGATAATCTAAAAAAATGCCACAGATTAAAAGGATTAAAATGATTTTAAAAACTAGTCATTGTCTGCGGTTAGCAAAGCATTAAAATAATAATTCATGAAATTCGCGGCAAACAAAAAAACTAATTAATTCGTGGCAAAAGCTTTTACTTAAACTACTCTAAGCCTAATTTAATGATATCTTAAGGCACTTTAAGAAGCTGTATTTAATGCGATAAATATCTTTGTCTCATGAAAAAATGCAGACAAACTCTATCGCTTTTAATTTTCTTATTTACATTAAGTCAATTTTCATTTGGTCAAAACGCTTCTATAAAAGGAACTGTTTCTGACGGGAAACTAGCTATAGAATTTGTCGATGTTATTTTAAAAAACACAATCGATTCTACCAAAGTAGCCAATTATGCCGTAACAGATATCGCTGGAAATTTTTCTTTAGAAAATATTCCTTCAGGCGATTATCAGTTACAATTTAAATTAATAGGTTTTAAAACTGTTAAACAAAAAATAAATTTTACAGGCTCTCCTATTTCTATGGGAACTATAACTTTAGAAAGTGATACTAATTTACTGAATGCTGTTGTGGTGAATTCACAGAAAAAACAAATTCAGAAAACAGACGAAGGCTTTATTTTTAATGCGTTTTCGAATATTTCGCAATCCGGAGGAACGGCTACGGATATGCTAAAAAATATACCAACTGTTGCCGTTGATGCTGACGGAGGAATAACGCTGAGAGGAAAATCTCCAATGATTTTAATTAACGGAAAAAACTCGGCCATTACAAATATGGACCAAATTGCTGCCAGCAGTATTGAAAATATTGAAGTTATTAGCAATCCTACGGCTAAATATGATGCCAATGCAGAAAGTGGTATTATCAACATTAAACTCAAAAAAAACAATCAAAGCGGGATTAATGGCGCAGTAGTTTTAGGCAGCGGATTTGGTGCAAAAGGAAGATTAAACAGTTCTATAATTTTGAATCAGAAATTAGAAAAATGGAATTTTGGTTTGGGTTATGACAATCGTTTTGCGGGCAGAACGAAAAAAATAAAAGCCGAAAGAACCAATAATCTTATTGATAATGAACATTTTATCAATCAAAATAGAAATGACAAACGAACCGAAGGATTGCAAAATTTAAAACTAAATGTTGATTTTTCTCCTAATGACAGGAACAGTTTTTCGTTTGAAGCTTTAGGAAATATGGAAAGTCAGGATAATGATGAAACTTTGCATACTCAGGTCAATACAAGTGCCAATCAGTTTTTCTCTAATAATATCAGGCATTCATTAGAACTAGAACGCTCAAAAGTGAGTGAACTGGCTTTTAGTTATGGTCGAAAATTTGATGACGATCAAAAAAGCCTGAATGCAAGCATTACTTCTTCTTTTAATAAACATAGAGAAAACACCGATATTGATACTAATAATTACGATCAATACAATGCGCAAATTGCCGATGCTTTTTTACAAAGAACACACAATTATGAGCATGAAAATATCTCGAATGCCATTGTAAACTATGCAATTCCGGTTGCTGAAAAGTCCATTATAGAAACGGGTTACAAAGGAACATTCCGATTTTTTAATTCTGATTTTCAAAGTGCAGATAAAACGAATGATCAATATGTAGTAAATCCTCTGGCTAGCAATTCCTTTAAATTTAATGAACAAATAAATGCTGTTTACGGTGTGCTAAATTCATTTATAGGTGATAAAGAAAATCCAAAATGGAAATACAATCTAGGGTTACGCGCCGAAAATGCTTCTAACACTGGAGCCACAAAAAATAATAGCGATCACTTTAGCAATGATTATTTAAAATTCTTTCCTTCGGGATCATTGCAAATGAATTTAGCTTCAGACGAATTTGTAAAAATTGGATATAGCAAACGTATCAATCGTCCGGATTTAGATGACTTAAACCCTTTTGTAGATATTACTGATGCTTTGAATCCTCATGGCGGAAATCCGTATTTGAAACCTGAAATCATTCATATTGCCGAAATGAGTTATAATAAAGAATGGTCTAAATATTCGTTTTCGACCAATGCCTTTTACAGAAATGCAACTGACGCTATAAGACAATATGCAGAATTACAAGACAATGGTGTGATTCTTTTGCAACCACGAAATATAGGAAGTACCATAACTTATGGTTTAGAAACTATTTTTAGTCTAAAACCAATTGGCTTTTATGACGCCAACATCAGCGTTACTGCTTTTGAGCAAAAAATCAATGCGTCAAATTTGGCTCAGGATGTGGTGAATAGTGCTTTTAGCTGGTATGGCAAAATCATCAATAATTTTCTTCCCTGGAAAGGCGGAAAACTACAAATAATTGGCAATTACAATTCTTCCTTAGCAACGGCTCAGGGAAAAAGAATTCCTGTATATAATGTCGATATGGGTTTTCAGCAAAAGTTGAGTAAAGGAAATGCCCGTTTAGGCTTGGTGGTTACAGATATGTTTAACACCTTAGAAAGTGGCTATAAAAACAACACTTTGCTTTTTAGTAATAATCGAACCTCAAAATCAGATACGCGTGCTTTGATGCTGACTTTTGCCTATAGTTTTAAATCTGATTTTAAAGAAAAGCTACTGGAAAATCAGTTTTCGACAGAGTAATATTTCAGCAGCAATAAAATGTTAAAAAATAAATTCATTCTTGTAATTGGGATTCATTTTTCTATAAAAATTTGAAGTATATTCGCCAAAAAAATTATGCCACTGATTTTTTTTGCATCCAAAAACAATTAAACCTACATAGAATGAAATCTTTACATTTATTACTTATTACGTTATTTTTTGTTGCTGCACCATCTCATGCTCAGGTTCATGTAGATCAAATTACCTACAACGGTCGTGATCATTATATCACTACTACAATTGGTTATCCTGTTCCCGGAACTTATATCCCTACAGGACAAAAAGCGCCTAGTACGGTTTTAAATCCTGACGGTACCGGATTTATCCAGGCCGATGATTTGAGCAAAAGTAAAATCAACTGGGGAATCGAATGTACAGATGAAGGAATTCCTGTTTTTAAAGAAGGTTTCAATAGTGCATCCTATACGTTTTGGTACAGAACAAATGATAGTGATGCCTGGATATATTCTCAATTTTCTATTCATTTTGCCAAGAAAAAAATGTTTTTAATGGGCGAAAGAGTAAAAGAATATGTGGATTATAACGTTCAGTAATTTCATCAAATTTAGCCCCTGAAATAAACATTTCTCGTTATTTCAAAAAATTACTACAAAAAAGAAAACGTTTTCGTAGATTTTCTATTATACCTATAATTTTTCCCATAAAATTTTATAAAATTAAAAATCATACCTAAATTTTATTTAATTTGCGGTAAAATTCAATATATTAAACATGGTTTCAATCACACGCCTTTTTGATTTTCCCTATTATCAACAAGAAACTTACAACCTTCCAGTTGCCTTAGCAACCAAAAAAAATGGAGTCTGGGAAAAAACATCTAGCCAGGAATATATTGCAAAAGCAAATGCTGTTTCGAGAGCATTATTACGTATAGGCGTTCAGAAAGATGATAAAATTGCTTTAATCACTTCTAACAATCGTACCGAATGGAATATCATGGATATTGGTATTTTGCAAACCGGTGCGCAAAACGTTCCTATTTACCCCACTATTGCCGAAGAGGATTACGAATATATATTAAACCACAGCGGAAGTATTTACTGTTTTGTATCTGATCAGGAAGTACTTGACAAAGTAAATGCGATAAAATCCAATGTACCAACATTAA
The DNA here is from genome assembly GCF_015350725.1 of Flavobacterium sp. CSZ. Taxonomy (NCBI): domain Bacteria; kingdom Pseudomonadati; phylum Bacteroidota; class Flavobacteriia; order Flavobacteriales; family Flavobacteriaceae; genus Flavobacterium; species Flavobacterium sp. CSZ. The sequence goes on along the minus strand of NZ_JADKPQ010000004.1, from coordinate 245,871 downwards.
AAGAGGTTTACTCGTTTAATGAAATTGCGGGATGCAAACACTGGACTGAGCTATTGGCACTGGGTGAAGATGAGAGCAATCAAAACGAAGTCGAAGCCAGAAAAGACAGTATCAAGACAGATGATTTGGCTACCATTATTTATACCTCTGGAACAACAGGAAGACCTAAAGGGGTGATGCTTTCGCACCAAAATATTGTGTCGAATGTTTTAGACAGTGCCCCAAGAATTCCGTTTGATCCGGGAAAAAGTACTGCATTGAGCTTCTTGCCTATTTGCCATATTTTTGAAAGGATGATTTTGTACATCTATCAGTTTTATGGTGTTTCTGTTTATTTTGGAGAATCGATTGATAAAATCAGTGATAACTTAAAAGAAGTTCGTCCTACAGTTATTACAGCTGTACCAAGACTTTTAGAGAAAGTTTACGATAAAATTTATGCAAAAGGCGGTGAATTAACCGGTATCAAGAAAAAATTATTTTTCTGGGCTATCGATTTAGGTTTAAAATACGAGCCATACGGTGCCAATGGTTTTTGGTATGAATTTCAGTTAAAAATCGCCAGAAAACTTATTTTCAGTAAATGGAAAGAAGGTTTGGGAGGAAATCTGGAATTAATGGTTTCCGGAAGTGCTGCCTTACAACCTCGTTTGACAAGAGTTTTTGCTGCTGCCGAAATTCCGGTAATGGAAGGTTACGGTTTATCTGAAACTTCTCCGGTAATTGCTGTAAATGATCAAAGAAACAGAGGTTTCAAGATTGGAACTGTTGGTAAAGTAATTCGTAACGTTGAAGTAAAAATTGCTCAGGATGGAGAAATTCTTTGCAAAGGACCAAACGTAATGTTAGGTTATTTTAAAGACCCTGAAAAAACTGCCGAAGCTCTGCAGGACGGATATTTTCATACGGGAGATATTGGTGAAATTGACAGCGAAGGTTTCCTTAAAATTACAGACCGTAAAAAAGAAATGTTCAAAACTTCGGGCGGAAAATATATTGCTCCTCAATTGATTGAAAATGCCATGAAACAATCTCGTTTTATTGAGCAAATCATGGTAATTGGTGATGGAGAAAAAATGCCTGCTGCTTTTATTCAGCCTAATTTTGAATTTGTAAAAGAATGGGCAAAACTGCATAAAGTAACTTTAGGAAGTACAGATGCCTCTATCAGCGAAAATGCCGATGTAATCAAACGTATTGATGAAGAAGTAGAAAAAATTAATGAGAAATTTGGCCACTGGGAAAAAATCAAACGTTTTGAGCTTACTCCAGATGTCTGGTCTATCGATGGCGGACAACTGACTCCAACTCTAAAACTAAAACGTAAAATAATCAAAGAAATTTATAAAGATCTTTACGCTAAAATATATGGTCAAAATTAAATCAAAATAATATAACCAAACGAAAACGGCTGTCCTAAAAAGGCAGCCGTTTTTAATTGCGCAAATACCAATTCAGGATTTTTGCGATATTCTTTGCATCATCAATTCCGCGGTGATGCGTTCCTTCCAACGGAATATTTAAGAGATGCAAAGCACCATTCATTCCGATAGGTTTTTGTAAATCCAATTTTTCTGCAACAAGTGTTTTTACATTAATATGCTGATCCCCCATTGGATAAGCAATACCAAACGACCTGCATTGTTTTCGAATCATATTTATATCGTACTGACCGTAACTCGCCCAGGTATATAAATCAGGCTGATATTCGTCTACCAGCTTTTCGATGGCTTGCTCAAAAGTTACTCCGTTTTTATCGAGTAAATCTTGGGTAATAGTTGTTAATTCTGTACAAAAGGGACTCACACTCGAACGCTGGGGTTTTATTAAGATACCCTTATTTTTAGTAATTTCTCCCGTTTGTGCATCTAAAACCGCTAAGCCAATTTCGATAATTTCATTCTCCTGACCTTCAGGAATTGCGCTCTGCCAACATGTGGCTTCTAAATCGATAATAATAATTTTATCCGTAGTTTTCATTTTTCTAATTTTTAATTTGTTTTTATTTCACGAAGATTTCCTTTAATTGACCAATAACGTTTCCGCCTCCTGAAATTGTGATTTCTCCAATTTTATCAGCGATTTTTTCGACGTATTCCATCTCTTTCAATTTCCACAACATTTCGTTTTCTTCCATCAGCTTTGCCGTGTTTAATAAACTTCTTGTTGCAGCGGTTTCTTCTCTTCTCATGATACTGTTGGCCTGAGCCTTTTTCTCGGCAACCAAAACCTGATTCATGATCTCTTTCATATCTCCTGGCAAGATTACATCACGAATACCGGCATCCGAAATCGTTAAACCTAAGTCTTCTATTTTAGTGGTTACTTCTCCTAAAATCGCTTCAGCAATTGTATCTTTTCTGGCCAATAATTCATCTAAGGTCAATCCACCAACAAAAGCTCGTAAAGCCAATTGCATTGCCACATACAATTGTTTTTCAAAATCTTTATTGTCAAGCAAAGCCTTCATAATATCTACAACCTGATATCTCACAAAAAAGTTGATTCTTAATCCTGCTTTGTCCTTAGTCAACAATTCCTGACCGGAAATCTCTACTTGCTGTTGCCTGATATCAAACGTTTTAACCTCGATTGTAATCGCGTTATTCCAAAAGTAATGCGTTCCTGATTTCAATTCTTTTACAAAAGTTCCGTTCACAAACAACAACGCTTTGTCATTGCTTGCTACGATAAACTTTCTGGTAAAGTATCTCATTTTCGCATGTTCCAATAGATTCACTTTAATGTTTTCTGTGATTTCAATCTTAGATAAATCGGCTCTCGTAAATTCATTTTTTACAATTCCTTTCCAGAAAGCATATCTCCCAGGAATCAAAATCTCTTTAAAGTTTCCGTTTACAAATTGCAATACGATCTCATTATCGGCCACCTCAACCACTTCCAGCATTGAAGCCAAGTCTTGATTCTGCAATAAGATATTCAACTCAAATGGAGCCTGAAAAGCTGCATTCATATCATAAATCAACACATTCTTGTTCCCAAAAGTCCAGTGCAAACCTTCTTGTAACACTGCAACTAATTTTCTGTTTTCGAAAAGCAAGCCCACTTGGTACGCTTCGATTTTAATTCTCTTTATCATAATTATATTTTTTTGTTTCAGTTTTTTCTTTGTTTCAAGTTTTAAATTATGAACCCATAAAAACCTCTATTCTATTATCTTTACTCTATTATCTTTACTCTATTATCTTTATTCTATGTTCTATGTTCTTATTCTAAATAAAAAACCTCATTGCCTTTCTCCTCAGAGAAAAACGGACGAACAGTTTGTGATCTGTTTACTCGAATTGTTTGCGATTGTTTCTTGTATATATGATCCTAAAATCATCTGTACAATCAAATCGAAAAGAAAAAGAGTATTTCAAAAAACATTACTTTTCGCGCTGGTTTTATCATGAGTGTGAAATTTCAGATGTTAAAAATCTTAGTTTCACTGACAAAGACAAATCAGTTTTTTTCAATGATCATCTTTTAAAGAGTGATGGTCTCCGTTCAACAGGTTTTTGAGACCCGAAAAAATCTATTGCTCTACCGGATTGAGCTATCGCATTGCTGCGAATGGGATTTGAACCCACAACACATAGAGTTGGCGATCGTTTTTTGGAAAACCATCAAAACCTCCAAATCAAGTTGCATAGAAAAACATAATGCGCTTTCGCGGAAAGTTCCCTACAATGGTGCTATACAGAAACACGCAACAGGACTTGTTTGATATTATTAATCAAAGCCTTCACTTTGATGTATTTCAATTTATAAAAGAACTTGTTTTTATTATCTGAGCAAATATTCAAATGGTACTGCGCAGTAATTCTGCGCAGCATAAAGATTTTAATTTATCCATTCGATTACAGTCGATAAATAAACTTGTCGAACGTCTTCAAATCGGGTTATGTTAGGGATATGATTTACTTCTAATAAATATTTAGAACCATCCTTTGCAACGATATAATCATTACCAATCATATCCATTTGCAAAGTGTTTTTAATATGTAAAGTATCTTCAAGTAAATCAGTATCAACATCCATAAATCCGGCATTATCAGGGTGAATTGATTTTAGCCACGAATCACCTTCCAGTTTTATTTGCCAGTAAACATCACCAATTATCATAATCCTGACAGCTTCACCTTCATAATAAGGTTCTGTTGTTGCTGTAAATTCACTTTCCCATTCTCCTGTAAAACGATGTTTATTTTCACCACAATGCCAGTTTCCCCATTTAGCAACGGTATCATCACCAACATTGACAGAAGCACCTGCGCTAATAAATCCTCGTGGCGCACTAAATCTCGAATGTGATAAAGCTTTTACCAAACACGGAATCTTAAAGCGACAATCAAGCATCGCAACAGCGTTAGGATAACAAGCACCTCGCCAGATTGCCAATCCAGAAATAAAATCAAAATCATTGTCGTAAATTCCATAATAAACTACTTTGTCTACAGGCAACATTCCTATTCCGTTTGATTTTTCCATATAAAGAACCTCATCTTTAACAACAATTTTCGGAATTGATTGATGCCAAATAATATGTCCTGAATAATTGGCTTTTATAATATCATATTCTTCTTGTTCTATTCCTACAAGAGCAATTCGGTTGTAATCTTGTTTCATAATCATTGTTTTTAAATTAATCTTCATATTTGCCATTAAGGCACTAAGTCTCTAACTTTTTTTATTTACGACTTTGTGCGAGAAAACTACTCGCCATTTTTTTACCATACTTTGTCAATCTCTCGCAAAGTCGCAGAGGCGCAAAGTTTTAAAACCTTTGTCACTGTGCAACTTTGCACCTAAAAAATTGTCTGGGAAACAGGATTCGAACCTGCGACCTCCCGCGTCCAAGGCGGGTAAACAACCACCGTTATCTTCCCAGTTATTTCTTTTAAGGTTCTGAGATACTGAGATACTAAGTTTTTTTAAACCTCTGTACCTTTGTTACTCTGCACCTTTGAACCTTAAAAAAAAAGCGGCTCATACGGGAGTCGAACCCGTTTCTCCCGAGAGACAGTCGGGAAGGTTAGCCAGTAACCCCAATGAGCCAGTTCCTTCTAGAGAACGTGCGATTTCGGAAGGAATCGAACCTTCAACCTATTGATTAACAGTCAAGCGCTCTGCCAATTGAGCTACGAAATCATTTTATTTTTGGGCATAAAAAAAACACCCGATTAAAGGTGCTTCATGAGATTGAATAGATATAATTATCCTATCGCCTGTATTCATGCACCTTTATTGTTAAACGTCCTGGATAAAAACCCGGGTTTACTATTTCTGCGTTGTATATATTTTTATCGAAATTCATTTTGTCTATTGTATTATATATTGAAATCATTGTTGTTGTTGTTGTTGTTGTTGTTGTGATAAATTCGTCTTCCAAATTTTCTTCGGCAAAGATAAAGTCTAAAAAATCAATTATCCAAATTATTTTTAATTTATTTTACTGACAATCAAGTAGTTGTATTTAAACACAAAGCATAGAAATTCCTGTCCGCTTAATGGTGCAGATTCTTAATTGCATCAAATGACTGTCTCTCATCAGATTACTTTTCAAAATTATATTGCGCTATTTGGTCTTATCATGAAACATTTGGTCATTATTTTTTTAATTATTTTTAGTTAAAAGTTCTTTCTCTGTCATAAAGAGTCATATAAATATTCGAAATTCGACTTCATTCATTGTGATGAAAACAAAAAAAAGCGTCCCGATAAGGACGCTTTTATATATTTATGTTGAGATTGTAACTATAATTTACACTTCAATTCATTAAAATACATACCGCATCCTAAGCCATTAGCCGGAAGAAATCCCGCTAAACGATCGCTATATTGTCTTATTGACAGGTTGATATGTATGTTTTTCATTTTCATTTTCATTTCGATTGCAAATGTAAGTGTTTTGTTTTATAATTTAATCTTGTCTTTCACAGATATTTCACTTCACGAAGACTTCCTTCAATAGCCCCATAACGTTCTAGCCACTCGAAAACCTGATTCTTTTCTCCGGGTATCTCTTCTGGTCTCCTTTTTTAGAAAATAGAGTCGTGAAATTTGAAAAAATACTTCCTTTTCTAGAATATTCTGCTGACTTTTCATTTTCAACAAAGCTCGCTACTTTCCTGAATTTTTTCTCTACTTCTACGACTGCCTGAGCCTGATAGCTGTTTTCCATCTGTTTTGCATCTTCCATTCTGCACATTTTATTAAAGTTTTTAAACGGACGCGGCTGAAAATCAACCATAATTGCTGCCAGATTTATTGCATCAATATTCGTTGGATCTGTTTCTCCTTTCAAGAAGGTTTCGATAGGTCTGAACTTGTCTTTTTGCTCCTTAAATTTCTTCTTTTTGGTGTGATCAAAATCGATAGAAAATAAATTTCTAAAAACATTTAAATCATCCTGAGTCACGCCATTCTCGAAAATAAGCCAACAGAAATCACGTAGTTTTCCACGAGAAGGACTGTACAAATAATCAAAGTATTCACCTTCTTTTTCGATCTCGTATTTATTTCTAATCGCTTTTTTGTATTTATCTAATGTATTGTTGTTCATAATATATTTTTTTAATTGGTTAGTTATTGTTAATCTTAGGTAATTTGCCACAAAGGCTCAAAGACACTAAGGTTTATCTTTTATTTTTACGAGATAATCACTCGCTTTTTTGTTTCATCAATATTTTGTCTGTCTCTCGCAAAGACGACAAGTCGCTAATCTTTTTACTTTGAATCTTTGCGCCTCTTCGACTTTGCGCGAAAATCATTTTACGCATTACTTTTTCAGTCTGTTGCTACGTCACTAATTTTGTTAATTCAATTCTTTATACAAAATCTTTGTGCCTTAGTGCCTTCGCGGCAAACTTTATTTTTTTTGCACAAAAAAAGCACCCGATTAAAGGTGCTTCATGAGATTCAATAAGATATATCTATCCTACTGCCGTTCATGCACCTGTATTGTAAAACATCCCGAAACGAATCCTGGGGCGTGTAATTCTGTACTATATGAGTTATATTTAAAATCCATTTTATTTGTTGTATTGTATTTGTTGTATTGTCTGTTTAAATCATTATTGTTTGAAATTCTATCTTCAAATTTCTTGGACAAAGATATATTCGAAAAGATCAATTATCCAAATGATTTTTAATATTTATTTTTCTGATAATCAATTATTTAACCCGAAATAAAAGCATAGAAATGGTTGTCCGCATACTTGTGCAGATTCTTCATTTTATCAAATGACTGTGTATCATCAGATTACTTTTCAAGAGTATATTTCGTTATTTAGTATTATCATGTAACATTTTGGTCAATTATTTTTTTGATTCTTTTTGGTCAAAACTTCTTTTTTATCATTTTCTGTCATAATGAGTAATCTAAATTATCACACTTCTACTTCGCTAAGTGGGACTAAAACAAAAAAAGCGCCCCGAAAAGGACGCTTTTATATATTTATGTTGAGTTTGTAACTACAATTTACACTTCAATTCATTAAAATACATATCACATCCAGAACCTTTAGCAAGAATAAATCCGGCTAAACGATCGCTATATTGTCTTTCCGACACGTTGATATTTATGTTTTTCTTTTCCATTTCAGGAACAAATGTACAATATATTTTAACATTTCTATAGTATTAACGCTGAAATATTTATAAAGCAGAGCGCAATTTTAACCTAAATTTTCCCTTAAAAAAGCCTATAAAGCTTAATAATTTTATATTTTTGAGAATATACGCACACATTATTTTTTATCAAATTCAGTCCCTTAAATACCATGAAAAAATATTTAAAATACATAGACGGAAACTCTGATAAGTTTTGGCAAATTGAAGTTACAGGTTTAGAATATACTGTGACTTACGGCAAAAACGGAACATCAGGAACTTCTCAAACCAAATCATTTTCTACAGACGAAGAATGTCTGAAATCAGCAGAAAAAATACTGGCCGAAAAAGTAAAAAAAGGTTATTCAAAAACTGGTGATGTTGCCGTGGCTTCGAAACCTAAAACCGCTAAAAGCGCAAAATCTGATGAAGTTCTTGAAGAATATGAGACGATCATAAAATCTAAAAATATAGATTTACTATTGCCTTTTCTAAAAGAAAAATCAAAAGGGAATATTGAAGCGCTAAAAAAACTCATCAAGAAAAGTAAACGCTATTTTATGACCTATACTGATCTTACCAAAGATCCGGGTTATGTAAAAAAAGACAAACACGATTATGGCTGGGGAACACGCGGCGATAAAAAACAAAGTGATATTATTACCCTAAGCGCCATCGCCTTATTTGATAAAGCAGATATCAATTCCTGGGACGAGGCTTTGAGTCTATTAAATGAATTAGACGAAAAACCTCAGGTGAAGGAAGTTTTATTGTGGGCAAAACCCAATTGGCTCGATACTTTTATTTTAGATAAAGTAAAAAGACAAGATTGGGTTGGATTTAATTATCATACCCTGCGCCAACTCGAAGAACAGGATTTATTAACCTATAATCCCGAATTATACGCTTTGACATTGGCCGCAACGAATGAATGGCGCTCCAAAATGAAGACCAGAAGATTCATTAATACATCCTTAAGCGACAAACTAACGTATCAAAGGGATATTCCGGAATTGTTTAATTATGAAACGATTCTGCACAGTAGTTTTTTTAGGGATAATGATAAACAAAAACATGATGAATTCCAGACCTGGGCCGTTATTTATAAATCATTATTAGAGGAGAAAAAGATGGAACGTGCGTTTTTTATCGAAAATGCCATCCTGATTCAAACCAAAGAATGGAACAATAACCTGAAATCTTTTTTTAGAAAAAGAATCGAAGAATTTAATGTTACTGCCGATGAACTGATCGTTCTACAGGAAAACATATTCTCTTTTCTACACAATCCGTATCCGCCTATAACGAGTTACGGAATTGAACTGATCAAGAAAATTTACGATCATCCTAAATTCAAAACCAAATCATTTCTCGAATGGCTAGAACCTTTAATGATGCGCAGCGATTGTAAAGCGGCCATTAAAAATGTTTTGCCAATTCTGGAGAAAATCACCAAATCGAACCCCAAACTAAGCGCTACAATTTCATCTATTATTGCCGATGTTTATGTTATTGCCGATCTGGCGTTGCAGGAACGCACTACCAAAATTATTACCAAAATTGGCAACGTAAAAGATAAAGTTCTTAAAGAGAAATTATCATCTTACGTGACTTTGATGCAGGGAAATATCAAATCAGGATTAACCCAGTTCTTAGACGAAGATGCTCTGGTTGTTGATGATACTGCACATGAAGAATATACATTCGAACCTCAACAAGAATTATTGCTTACAGAAGAAGTTCAGTTGCCAAAGGATTGGAACGATGTTGTTTTTCAGTTTGGAAATTTCATCAATTCAGAAGAAACAGTCGATTCAGAAATTCTATTGAATATTTATATTGCGCAACGGGATTTGTTTCCGGCAGATTATAGCGCGCAATTGCAGCCTTATGAAAAACAATTGCAAAAGCATTATTTTGAAGCCACTCACAAAAATTTCGTGAAGGCATTTTTACAATCTAAAATCGCCAACATCGATAACAAATTCAATAGTAAAGTCAATCATTATTCAAAGATTAATACCACTTTGTTGATGCAGCCTTTACTCGAAAAAGTGCAGCAAAAAATAGATTCTAATTCTACTTTGCCCCTGCTCTCTTTCCCGAGCCATAAACCGTATTGGGTCGCTCCAAAAGTTTTGTTAGAAAGGGTTATTGCATATCAAAATACAAAAGAAGAAATTGATGCTGTCGATCTGGCTATTGCAATTGCCCGTATGCCGAGAGAAAATGTTGAAGAGGCAATTCCGTTATTAGATAAGATCGAAGGTGAACTCAAACCCTTATTATCGTTTTGTCTGGGCGTAAACGAAAAAGTAGCATTAGATTCGACTTCGTTGTTTTCGAAACTATTGGCGACAATGGGCAAAACGACCAAAGAAACCGGAAACTTATCGCTTTGGGCAGTTGCAGCAAGAACTTTTTATCCAAACGATACTTTTCCTGAATTTGAGAATACGTATTTAAAAGAGATTCCGTTTGTGGTGTCTCCTTTTAAACCTCAACTTCAGTTTAAGGAAAAATGGAACGAATGGACGAATTACCAAACCAAAGAAAAGGAACGAACGCCATCCTGGTACGAACTAAGATTCGACTTGCCTAATTATTCTAAAATCCCAAACTATTTGCTGTACAGTCTTGATGTATATCAGCGACCAAACAGTTGGGATTATTTACTCAACTATGCAGGAAACACCTATTTCTGGCACAGTCTTACGCCGCAGAACTCAGATGCGCTGGCATTGACTTTACTGCAAAATTGCGGAACTGCCGATGGAGCAAAACCAGAATTAAAAGGTTTTCTGGATGTCATCAACCGACCTGAATTTCGATTCTCAGATATCAGCCTGTTTTTGTATGCCTGCTGTTTCTTCCAGGAAAAGAAAGATTTACGATTACTGGCATCTGAAGTTTTGATTCAGTTAATCGAAAAACAAGCTATTGATATCGAACTTTTTGCTGAGAAAATAGCGTATCTGGTAACCGAAAAATATGGCGTGTTTTTAAGATTAGTCGACGGATTAATTGCCATAAAAGATGTTTCACCATTGCACAATAATGCGTTATTGAAGTTGTTGAACTCGTTTTTTTCAACTCTTGATCTAAAAGACAAGTTACCAACCAACTTCAAGAAAATAATAGAAAACTATCTGGATATCTTAACCAAAACCAATCAAAAACCATCGGCCAAAGCAATTGTTTTCTTTGAAAAATGGAAAGATAATGCATCGCTTAAATCATTGATTAAGCAAATTTTAAAATAAAGAAAAATGACAGATCTCGAATATAATTATAAAGGAATTTCGACTTACAGTAAAACCAAAGGCATTAACAATCTGGTTTTGGCACACCAAACCGAAATTGAAGAAGTCAATAACATTCCGTGTTTTTTCTGGGGAAGTTTGACAGATCCTTATGTTACCGCAAAATGCTGGACTACGATTGCCAAAGTGGTTCGTTCCAGTTTTGGTCCCATTCCGCCAAGTCTTCGTGATCCTATCGTTTCGGCAGGATCTGAGCGCTTGCGTTTCGAAGGTTTTTCGTCCTGCAATGGCGTTTATGTGCGACTGGACATGAAACCCGAAGCCATCGACGGAGAATTTATCGCGAACGGAACTACGAATGTCGATTTTAATGACCCAATGCTGAATGCCTTAAATGCGATTCAGAAAAACGAAAAAGTAACCCTTGCCGTTGGTCAGCAGGATGTTCAGGTCATTACCAGCAAAGCAAAAGTGACAGAGAAAAAAGTGACTTTACCCATGCGCTGGATAAAAGGTTTAACAAGCGTGCAGTTGTATCTGGCCGATATGGATATTAAGTTTGAATTGAATAAAATTCAGACGATTCAGCTGTTTCAGAGTTTACCAAAAGGAACTGTAAAAGGTGATTTTTTCATCACCAAAAGAGCCGGAAAATTTATGTTTTCGACTTTGGCTACAGCCGATAGCGTTAGAATTGGCGGCGTGCAGCGTTTGCGTTTGTTAGAAGGAATTCTGGCTATTGTAGATAAAATTTTCATCTACGAATCGTCAGACAAACAAACTTGTGCGATTGTGGCCGAATTTGGAAAAATGCAGCTTCTAATGGCTTTTTCTCCAGATTCATACCGCGGATTTTCGGGCGAAGGAAATGTACTCGAAACCATGACCGAAAACTTACCTATAGAATGGGTTTACGGATTAAACAGTTTACTTAAATCGAATGAAACTTTTGACCCCACGATGTTTTCTATCGAAAATGATATCGATTTTGGCACGATGGACAATCTGACTTCGAATTTATCCTCGATGGGATTATTGGGTTATGATTTAAGCGAAAAAGCGCATTTCTACCGTCGTCTCCCTTTTAAAACCGAACGTATTTTATCGCTCAACCCAAGACTTAAAAATGCCAAAAAACTAATCGACAACGAAGACATCCAAATCGTCGAACGAAGAGCTGATTATATCGAAGCCAAAGTAAAAGGTTCGGGCGTTTTACACAAAGTAATTATCGACAATAATTCGCAAAGATGTACCTGCGACTGGTTTACGGCTTATCAGGGCAAAAGAGGAATTTGCAAGCATATTTTGGGAGTGAAGATGGTCATTTCTTAGAAATTATACTTTTATATAAAAATAAAAATCGCCCTGATTGGGCGATTTTAGACGCAGATTATACGGATTCGCTTTCGCGAAAACGCTGATTTATCCGGATTTTTAGGAAACATCGCTATTTAGTAATCTTCATTATCCGGCGGAGCAGTTTTATTGCGTATAGTTATTTCCCAATTCTCTTTTTGATATGGATTTTCTATTTTATCAATTTGAACTAAAAACCTCAATTGCCCTTTACGGTCGTCATCCTTATCAATTAAAACTCTAAATCCGTATCCTTTTATCTTTTCGATATATTCGTTGTCTAAAGGATTGTTCTGATAATAGCTTATTGCAACATTAATTTCTTTTGAAAACTGAGTATTTTTAGCTAAAAATTCTAATAATTGTAAAGCAGTTTCTTTTTTAAATTCAGTATTATTTATTTTATCCGGTTCTACTTTATAAAACGTATTAAACTCTAATGTTAAATTATCACAGCCACCTACGCTGGCATTAATTAGAGTATCATTCTTTTTATATATTTCTTCAATAGTTTCGGTGTAATTATGCATTTCAATACTTCTGGTACGTTCTTCTACTCCAGGAATATCATTAAAAATAGTTTTAGATTTCAATTTTGCCAATTTACATTTTGACAAATATGATTCTTCGTATAGATTTCCATTCTTATATATAAATGATAATGAAGTCGATTTTAAATCTTCTACCGAACTTGAATACGTTCTGAAATTTTGTGTAACCTTAATTTTAAATTTATTACCAACAAAATTTGCTTCGTCAATTATGTTGTATGAAAAAGGAGCATATCCCAGAATACTATGAGATTCGTTTTCATTAATTTCATCTTTCATAATGTAAAAAATAAACTCATCGTTAGTGTTTGCATTTCCACCCAGCATTCCTTCAGATGATCTGTGAATTAGATAATCAATGATTCGGTCATTATTAAAATCAGCTTTTTCATAAATCGAAAAAGAAACGGTATAAGGATCGTCATCATTTGCAAACGAAACGTAATAAGGAGATTCAGATATTTGCATTTCCTTATATTTTTGTTCGCCAATTTCTTCGTTAATAAGCCTTTTTAAAAATTTACCTTCTATTTCGGTCGGAATTACTTTTTCTTCTTCTGGTTCTACAGCCGAAACCGTGTCTTTAGTACTTTTTTTATGTACTGTTTTCACTTCTTTTTTACATGAAAATACTAAGAGAATAAAGGCAAGAAGAATTATTTTTTTACTTTGAAAGTATATTGATTTATAAGTCATTAATCAATCTTTTTTTGGTTAAACTGCTAAAAATTAATTGGTTTTTCGGTATGTATATGAGTTGTAATATGACTTCAAATTAACAAATAAAAAACCACAAACTCACAAGATAAAATTGCAAATTTGTGGTTAGAAACAAGTTAAATTCCAATTCTAAATTCCAAAAAAGCTTTTAGTATTCCTGGTCGTTTCCTCCGCAACTATAATCCCCGAAACTCCTTTAAACTGCGCTACAGTTGCTGCAACAAAAGGCAGAAAAGCAGGTTCGCAACGGCGTTCGTGGTATTTCTTCAAAAGGCTGTTCGGGACATTTTTCGGCAGCATAAACGGCGCATCGGTTTCGATCATCATTCGGTCCAGTGGTACGTACTGGATCACTTCTTTTAAATGATCAAAACGTTTACTGTCGGATATTGCTCCGGTAAAACCAAGATAAAATCCGTTATCGAGATAGGTTTTGGCTTCTTGCAAAGTTCCGGTAAAACAATGCACAACGGCTTTTGGCAATTGTGGCAAATAGTCTTTTGTAATGCTCATAAACCTTGTAAAAGCAGCTCTTTCGTGCAAAAACAAAGGTTTCTGAACTTCGATCGCCAATTCTAATTGCGCTTTGTAACAGGTTTCCTGTACATTTCTGGGCGAAAAGTCACGATCAAAATCGAGTCCGCACTCGCCTACCGAAACTACCTGTTTCTGTTTTAATAAATTCCGAAGTCTCGAAATGCTCTGCGCATCAAAACTCTTCGCATCATGTGGGTGAATTCCGGCTGTTGCATGTAATATTCCGGGATATTCTTTTGCCATTTGGGCAGAAGCCTCGCTGTTTTTTACGCTTGTTCCGGTGAGTATCATTTGCGATACATCGGCATCTAAAGCGTTTTGTATGACATCTTCTATGTCGTTGTGGAATTGTTTATTGGTTAAATTAATTCCTATATCTATATAATTCATCTTTTTGTTTTTTACCACAAAGGCACTAAGACACAAAGTTTTTTTTATTCTTTGTGTTAATTATTATTATTTTTTTGCCACTAAGGCGCTAAGCTTTTTGTTTTTAATCTCGTAAAGTCGCAGAGTCGCAAAGTTTTTATTTTAGCCACAGATTAATAAGATTAAAGGATTATTTAAAAATCTGCTGAATCTGCAATCCCGATAGCTATCTGGAGCGTGAAAATTTTTTTTGCGATTAAAATTACCACAAAGTTATCATTTCTACGCAGGAGTTTCGAGCGATAGCGAACAGACGAAGCAAATCACACTATAAACTCCACACAGAATGTTGCCAATCTTTGTCGAATCCCGAGTGTGATTTCTCCTGCATCGAAATGACATAAAATGAGGGTAAACCTTTGAGCCTTCAATTTTCATTAAGCCATTTTTTGGCCAGTACTATAACTTCTTGTTCAATATTATCCAGATTAAAATCTTTATTATACCAATAGACTTCGCCTGCCAACAGATCATCCCAAACATATTGAAGAGAATACAAATCAAGTATATGTATATCTTTATTAAAATCGTAATCGATATACAGCAATCTTTTCAGGTTACCTCTCACATCGTCATGTTTCATTATTTTATTGAGAAAATATCTTATATGGCATTTTTCTGATTCCTCTTCGTTTTTTGTCGTTAGATTTAATTCTAAGAGAATGGCTTCCAGATAAGGCTGAACTTCATAAGAATCAATTGGTTTATAGAAACACGCCAAATTATAAATAGCTTCACTCTCATAACCTGAATTGATCAATTCGATTGCCCAGTCTTCGATTAGATCGATATTTAGATATTTGTAAAAATGAAAGGTCAGGATGTAATCTGTGAGTATTTCGAAATCTCTGTTTAGTATTTCCATGTCTGTTTTTTTTAATCACGTAAAGACGCTAAGTTTTTTTGTTTCACGCAGATTTAAAATGATTGAAGCAGATGGTCGCAAATTATTTAAAAAAATCATTTTAAATCTGCTGAAATCTGCAACCCGAGATAGCAAACAGGCGAAGCAAATCACACTAGAAACTCCACACAGAATGTCGCCAATCTCTATCGAATCCCGCGTGTGATTTCTCCTTACGTCGAAATGACATAAAATGAGAATACGCTGTGTTAGACGCACTACTGTGCGCCTCTACACTGAAAACTGCCACTACGACTAATCACTAAAACTTAATCCTCTCGACTTCCGTCATCTGCCATTCTCACCAATTTAGGGGTAAACTTCGCCACGACATCAACTAAATCCTGTTGCGCTTCCATCACCTGATTGATATCTTTATAGGCCATTGGGGCTTCGTCAAGACCTGCTCCAATAAGCGTAACCCCGTGATATTGCAAAATCGATTTCATTTCGGTTTTAGTAATGTTTTTTATGGCTTGAGTTCGGCTCATTTGTCTTCCTGCTCCATGCGAAGCTGAGTTTATGGCGTTCTCCTCGCCTTTTCCTCTCACCAAAAATCCCGGCGCGGTCATACTTCCCGGAATAATTCCCATAACGCCTTTTCCGGCTGGAGTTGCTCCTTTTCTATGCACGATCACTTCTTCTCCGTTCCAGATTTCTTTCCAGGCAAAATTATGATGGTTTTCGACTTTGGCTAAAATCGTTGCTCCCAAAGCGCGTTCCATTTTGTTATGGATAATCTCATGACAAGCCGAAGCGTAATCTCCCGCCAAATTCATCGCCATCCAGTATTCCTGACCCAATTGGGAGTTCATATCCAAATAGGCTAAATTTTTAGCCACTTCCGGAAGTTTACAAACATCTTTTGCCATTTTAGTATAATGTCCGGCAATTGTGGCACCCATCCCACGTGAACCAGAATGCGTTAACAAAGCCACGTATTTTCCTTTTGGGATATTTAAAACCGTATCGTCTTTTGCAAATTCCATGATTCCGAATTCGACAAAGTGATTTCCACCTCCCGAAGACCCCAATTGTGACCAGGCTTTATCTTTTAAATGCTTCACAAACGGAGTCATATTAAAAGCATCGTTTTCTAAAACCGCGTGATCTGATTTGTATTGTCCATGAAAACCGTGACCTGCTCCAAAAATCGAATTGGCAATTAATTCTTTTTTGAATTTGGCTTCGTTTTCAAAGTAAAAATCTTCTGCAATATCATAAACCGATAACGCCATTCGACAACCAATATCAACCCCAACTCCATACGGAATAATAGCATTTTTAGTCGCTAAAACCCCGCCAATTGGCAATCCGTAACCTTGGTGCGCATCCGGCATTAAAGCTCCGGCAACGGTAACGGGCAATTTCATGGCTACTTCCATTTGTTTTCTCGCTCCGTCTTCGATATGATCTAATCCGTAAGCAGAATATGCATTCGGGTTTTGGTTTAATGCGATAAAATCTTCTGGTTTTTCATTTGCTTTTTCGATCAAAGCAATTGCCAGTTTGCTAAAAATAGCATCGTCTATATAATTTTCAGGTGTTTCAAGAACGCTCTTGAAATTGGTGATCATTTCATCACGCTTCAACCCGTGTCTTTTACTATTTATTTTTAAGGCAATCCCGATTATTTTTCCTTCAGGGAATCCTAATTCTAGTATATCTGTACCGTTTATTTGTGTATTCATGATTTTTTATTTTTTAAGGAATAAAGTTCCAGAGGTTCATAGGTGCAAAGGTTTTATAGAAGTGCGCAGTTATTTTGCGTAGTATTTATTTCACGCAGATTTAAAAGAGATTTGAGCAGATCTAAAAGAATTTTTTAATAAATAATCTGCGTTCATCTGCTGAAATCTCTTTTAAATCTGCGTGAAACATTAAACCTTTGTCCCTTTGCCCCCTTTCCTCCTTAATCAATTAATAATTGCGTAACTGCCGCAGCATTTATCGCCCATTGTGCATCGTAAACCTCATCGGCATTTTGATCTTCGGTAATGTTTAAACCCTGGGCTTCCGCTTTGAGTTGTAACAAACTACCAATATTCAATTTGCTGCTTAGTTTTGCCAATAACGCCTGGACTCCTTTAAAATCCAAACCTTGAACAACTTGTCCTCCAAAGGTCATCTCTAACCAAACGATTTCTCTTTTGGCTACATCTAACACTCCAAAAACCAAACCTTTTGCAACATTTTGCGTCACACGAACTTGGTGATCAACACACGACGGATCGTATGCTACTCCGGTTTTCTCGGAGATTTTCATTGGATGTTTGCTGTTCATCCAACCTACGACAAGATTTGGTGTGATACTTCCGTTGCTGTAAGCGTTGCAGGTAAAAGTCACAAATTTTGCGTTGGCTTTCGCCAATTTAGCGATATCGATCTTGATGTATTCAGCTGTTCCCACTTTCGCAGGAATACTTCTGATATCACCGCTATGTTGACAACCAACAGTTTCCAATCGGCTGAAAGAACATATATCGGCTTTATCTTCATACGCAATATGACAGCTTAAATCCATATCAAGATGTTGTGCCGGTAAACCTGTACCCCATTGCATGAACAATCTCACTTCGTTACCTTCAACTGGGAAACGTGTTCCCATTAAAGCTACCGGTAAATCCTGAACGTTTTCGCTTCTATCTCCAATCGAAACTGGCATATTAAACAATTGCGGATCGATATAGATCGTTTTGTTTGGGTTTGCAATTGCGGCAAATCTTTTCTTCATCACCAACAAACACAACGCTTCGATTTGATTTTTCATCGCCTCTAATTGCGCTTCGTCGTACAAATTCAATAATGCATTTGGTGCAATTCGTTTGTTGGTTCCACCCAAAGGCTTCACGCTTCTTTGCATGTTTTTATCAAAATAATTTTGAGCATACATATTCAAAGTAAACACCAATCTGGCAGGAACTTTATCGATAATCTCTGTAAAATGCAACACAGTTTCGTCTGCACCAAACCACAGCATATTCGAGAATAACGAACGTGCAAACAATCCCGGACGTTGTTTTAATAATGCAAATGTTTTATCGGCATTAAATTTCAATCGTGATGTGTTTACTTTACTTTGCCAAACGTCGTACACCTGGTTGTAAAATACATCCATCAAAAAAGCTAATTTTTCAAAGCCTTTTCTTTTGCTGTATTCTGCCAAACGTAACGCTCTTATAAAACGAACCCACATCCCTCTTTTTGGGTGCATGATTTCGCACATTGTCTCCACATCCATATCCAGATTATTCAACCAATTGGCTACCATCAAACATTCTTTTCGGGAATATTTCAATTTCAAATCTTTTTGAGAGGCAATTTTTGCCTGCGCACTTGTATCCAAAACATTAAAAAAGTGCTGAGCATTTTTTGATGTTCTTTTGATAATCGTTTTTGGCTCGATAATTTGCAACAATCCTGTATTCTTGAACCATAAATATCGTAAGATATCTGTTGGTGATTTAAAATACTGAGAGGCTTTTTCGGCCTGACCTTCTTCGATTAAAACATCGATCACCAACATCAAAGTTTCTTTGATCGCGATATCTGCTTTTGGTAAAGGCAAATTCTTTAATGCTATTTTTAAACTATCTGCCTGTGTAGCGTCTAGTGCGGTTTTAGATTGCAATAATGATATATAGAAATCTTCCAATTTTTTATCTGACCATAAATCCAATGCTTTTAATTTGCTTCCTTGTCCAAAGTTTTCGATTTTACCAAATTCAAACGGAGTTCCGCAAAACGGACAACCATTGTATCGTTCTAAAGCAAATGTGTTATCTGGAATAATATGTCCGCATTGTAAAGTTGTTCCGTTTTTAGTTTGAAAAACATTTGCAAAAAAAGTGGCAACATGATCCAAAACAGTTTCTCCTGTCGGAATATGCCATTCTTTTACCAAAGGCGCCCAGTTTTTATCTGTTCCTAAAACATCTTTTAAGATTTCTAAAACCTCTAATTTATAATTCGGATTTACATTATTTAAAGCGTGTAATAACGATTCGGAAAACGTAAATCCGAGCTTTGAAACATTGGCTACTAAAACCGATGTTGATCCTGATAATTTTTTGATATCATTCGCAATCATTTCTGATGGAATGAAAATAGCGTTTTGACGCAAACTGATTTTTAATAATTCTTGTGTTTTCATTTTTTTAATTTTTAAAATTTAGATAATTGCGTTTCTGGTTCTACCTAAAAGATTTTGAAGTAAGAAACACTTGACCTGAAATTTGACGATAATTGATTAACTGATTCAAAGTGACAGTTTGGTGGGTTTCCCCAGAAGTAAGTTAATCTTGACCCTCGTTTTTTTTATTAATGGTGATTTTAAAACTCGCCGGACTCGAACCGGAGTTTACCAATTTTCTGAAGTAAGTTTTAATTGACCATTAATAGTGAAGCAGATGGGATTCGAACCCACGACCCGGACATTAGAAATGTACGAAGTAAGTTTTGATTGACCTTTATGGATAATTTCAAAACTACCTACTCTAACCGCTGAGCTACTGCTTCATTTTTAATTTGAATAAAAAGGTAATGGTGTAAGTGTGTACGTGGAAAGTTTTCGAAGTAACTCAAACTTGACCTGCTTTATTCTATTTTTTATTTCTATGAACGTTTGTTTTTATTTCTAAACAAAGATTTCGATTGCAATGCGCAATTATTTTGCGTAGTAAAAAAAGAATTTTAAATTTGAGTAAAAAACAATATGAATTTACAGCAACTTTATTCTGAATTACTTTCGAATATTGGCTTTTCAGCAAATGATATTCAGAAAAAATGGCTGGATGTAGAAAAGGCCTATTCGCAAAAATCAAGACATTATCATAATCTCAATCATATAAAGGATATGATTGAATGTTATAAAACTTATTTTGACAGACTCAAATCTCCAAACGAAATATTATTTTCTATTTTTTATCACGATTATATTTATAAGAGCAGCAAAAAAGACAATGAACTCAAAAGTGCCGAATATGCTTTTTCGATTTTGCCTGAAAATATAGAACTCGATAAACAATTGGTTTTTGATGCAATTTGTGCGACTCAACTTCATCAGCACAATACAATCGAAGATATCAATTGGTTAATAGATTTTGATTTGAAGATTCTCGCCCGAGATTGGAATGAATATCAGATTTACTTTGAACAGATTCGAAAAGAATATAGCATTTATCCTGATTTTCTCTACAAACCCGGACGTGCAAAAGCCTTGAAACATTTTCTGGAGAATGAATTTATTTTTCAGACGGAAGAATTTAGGGGTTTATATGAAGAGAAAGCGCGAATTAATATTGAACAGGAAATAAAGTTATTAAGCTAAAAAATTAAATCTCGCAAAGTCACAAAGTCGCAAAGTTTTTATTAAAGATTAAAAATGGGACAAAAATCCTTTTTAATCCACAATCTGTTCCTTTAAAAATAAAAACTTTGAGTCTTAGTGCCTTCGCGGCAAAAACAACATAATGTCACAAAACAAAAACGCCTTAATACGGTACAAAACCATTGACAAATGCCTGCAGAATAAATACAGGCAATGGACTCTGGAGGATTTAATAGAATGCTGTTCTGAAGCTTTGTTTGAATATGAAGGCCGCGAAAATCCAATTAGCAAACGAACGATTCAGATGGATATTCAGCTCATGCGAAGTGAGAAACTGGGTTATAATGCGCCAATTGTGGTGTATGATAAAAAGTATTATAAATATGAGGATGATGAATTTTCGATAACCGATATTCCGCTGACGGAAACGGATATGAATGTTTTGACGGAAACAGTTTCGATGCTCAAACAGTTTAAGGATTTTTCTTTGTTTAATGATGTATCGGATATTTTACAGCGACTGGAGGATAAAATCTATGCGGAGAAATCGCATACGAAACCAGTTATTTACCTGGACAAAAACGAAGGATTGAAGGGTTTGCATTATCTGGATGAAGTATATCAGGCGATTATCAAAAAAATTGTTTTGGTAATTACTTATAAATCGTTTAAATCGAGAGAGGAAGCTAAATTTCATTTTCATCCTTTTATTCTGAAGGAATTTAATAACAGATGGTTTTTGGTGGGGAAGAAAAAAGGTTCTCAGCCGATTACCAATTTGGCGCTTGACAGAATTATAGCCATAGATTATGATTTTAACCTTCCCTATTTAGAAGAAGATTTTGATGCGGAACTTTACTATAAAAATATAATTGGCGTTACGGTGAATACAGGTTTGCCGCCACGAAAAATTGAACTTTGGATCGATGCTGTAAACGCGCCTTATGTTTTGACAAAACCTTTGCACAATACCCAAAGACTTATTAAAGAAAATGAGGACAAAAGTATTATCGTGCATTTGTTTATTTCGCCTAATTATGAAATGGAACGTATGCTGTTAGGTTTTGGTGATGGTATTGAAATTATCAAACCAGAAAACTTAAGAAATCGTATGAAAAAGATCCTTGAGAGGGCCATTTCTCGTTATGAAGCTGAAGACAGGACTGAAGTAAACGCATGATTTTTTACAAAATATAGGATTTTATCTTAAATTAAAACCATAAAACGATTTTTACAGCATCAATTTTGTTAAAATCTCAAAAAAGAATAGTATATTTCAATTAAATTAAACCATAAATCACTCTAAATCAGAGTTATTTTTTTACTAACCAAAAATTTATCATAAATTAATATGCATGCATAGTATTTTTTGATTATATTTGAAATCGATATAGTTAGATATGAAAGAGAAAACAATAGATTATATTTTGAGAGCTACATGGCAAGCTGTATCAAGAATGTACAACGAAGAAGCTGCAAAATACGATGCCACAATGGCGACAGGATTTGCACTTTTGAGTATTGACAAGGAAGAAGGAACTCCATCTACCGCTTTGGGCCCAAGAATGGGTATGGAAGCTACAAGTCTGACAAGAACATTAAAATCGATGGAAGACAAAGGTTTGATTGTTCGCAAAAAAAATCCAACTGATGGTCGAGGTGTTTTGATCTACCTGACCGAGTTTGGAAAAGAAAAAAGAGATTTATCTAAAAATACGGTTCTGAAATTTAATGAAACGATTAGAAAACATGTTTCTGACGAAAAACTGAAACATTTTATCGAAGTTTCTGAAATAATCAACGAATTGATTCAGGACAAAAACATATTTAATCAAACAGAAAAATTAGAAAAAGAATAGACTTATATAGTTTGTAAAGCTCTATTTCAAATTCAAAATAAAAAAACAAAATATTAACTCTATGAAACGCACAATTAAAAAAGTTGCTGTAATTGGATCCGGAATTATGGGTTCAGGAATAGCTTGTCATTTTGCCAATATTGGTGTTGAAGTTCTTTTGCTTGACATCGTACCGCGCGAGTTGACAGAAGCTGAAACTAAAAAAGGATTAACGCTTGAAAGTAAGGCTGTTCGCAACCGAGTGGTAAACGAGCACTTAGCGAATTCATTAAAATCGAAACCGTCTCCTATTTACAGTCAGAAATTCGCAAGCAGAATCACAACTGGAAATACCACTGATGATATAGCAAAAATTGCCAATGTAGACTGGATTATTGAGGTTGTTGTAGAGCGTTTGGATATCAAAAAACTGGTATTTGAGCAAATCGAGAAATTCCGTACACCGGGAACTTTGGTTACATCTAACACTTCTGGTATTCCGATTCATTTTATGAGTGAAGGAAGAAGCGAAGATTTTCAAAAACACTTCTGCGGAACTCACTTTTTTAACCCTGCGCGTTACTTAAAGTTATTTGAAATTATTCCTGGTCCAAAAACTTCAACTGAGGTATTGGATTTCTTAAACGAATACGGATCTAAATTTTTAGGAAAAACATCTGTTGTTGCTAAAGATACTCCGGCGTTTATTGGAAACAGAATTGGTATTTACGGAATCCAGAGTTTATTCCACTTGGTAAAAGAAATGGGATTAACAATTGAAGAAGTCGATAAATTGACTGGTCCTGTAATTGGTCGTCCAAAATCGGCTACTTTCCGTACCGTTGACGTTGTTGGTTTAGATACCTTGGTACACGTTGCCAATGGTATTTATGAAAACTGCCCAACTGACGAACAACACGAATTGTTTAAACTTCCTGATTTCATCACAAAAATGATGGAAAACAATTGGTTAGGAAGTAAAACAGGACAAGGTTTCTACAAAAAAGTAGACAAAGATATTCTTACTCTTGACTTAGATACATTAGAATATCGTGCTGCTAAAAAAGCAAATTTTGCTACGCTTGAACTAACTAAAACTATCGACAAACCAATCAATCGTTTTAAAGTTCTGGTAAAAGGAAAAGACAAAGCGGGAGAATTTTACCGTAAAAGCTTTGCGGGAATGTTTGCTTACGTTTCTAACAGAATTCCTGAAATCTCAGACGAATTATATAAAATTGATGATGCGATGAAAGCCGGTTTTGGATGGGAAAATGGTCCTTTCGAAATTTGGGACGCTATTGGTGTTGCCAACGGAATCGAAATCATGAAAGCAGAAGGTTTAGAGCCTGCTGCATGGGTCAATGAAATGTTAGCAGCCGGAAGTGAGAGTTTCTACTCTGTAAAAGAAGGAGCAACTTATTTCTACAATATCCCAACAAAATCTCAAACTAAAGTTCCAGGACAAGATTCATTCATTATCCTGAACAACATTCGCGAAAGCAAAAAAGTTTGGAGCAATAGTGGTGCAATTATACAAGATTTAGGAGACGGAATTTTGAACTTAGAATTCCAATCTAAAATGAATACAATTGGTGGCGATGTACTTCAGGCTATCAATAAAGCAATTGACTTATCTGAAAAAGAATATCAAGGATTGGTTATTGGAAACCAGGCAGCGAATTTCTCTGTTGGGGCTAATATCGGAATGATTTTCATGATGGCAGTCGAGCAGGAATATGACGAGTTGAATATGGCTATCAAAATGTTCCAGGACACGATGATGCGCGTTCGTTATTCTTCTATTCCAGTTGTTGTAGCGCCTCACGGAATGACTTTTGGCGGTGGATGCGAAATGAGCTTACACGCTGATAAAGTGGTTGCTGCTGCTGAAACCTATATGGGATTAGTTGAATTTGGTGTTGGTGTACTTCCTGGTGGTGGTGGATCTAAAGAAATGGCTTTGAGAGCTTCTGACTTATTCCGCAAAAATGATGTTGAATTGAACGTTCTTCAGGAGTATTTCTTGACTATCGCTATGGCAAAAGTTTCGACTTCTGGTTATGAAGCTTTTGATACAGGACTTCTTCAACATGGTAAAGACGTTATTGTAGTCAACAAAGATCGTCAGATCGCTGAAGCTAAGAAACATGCTTTGTTAATGGCTCAAGCTGGTTATACACAACCTATCAGAAGAACTGATGTGAAAGTATTAGGAAAACAAGCCCTTGGAATGTTCTTAGTTGGAACAGATCAAATGGAAGCTGGAAAATACATTTCTGAGCACGACAAGAAAATCGCTAACAAACTGGCTTATGTAATGGCTGGTGGTGATTTATCTGAAGCGACTTTAGTATCTGAACAATATTTATTAGATATCGAACGTGAAGCTTTCTTATCTCTTTGTACTGAACGTAAGACTTTAGAGAGAATCCAATATATGTTAACTAAAGGAAAACCGCTTCGTAACTAGATAACAAGATGCAAGAAACAAGATGCAAGACTTTAGAAATATCTTGCATCTTGCCTCTTTCTTCTAATAAATCTTAAAAAAACAAAAACAAATGAAAACAGCATATATAGTAAAAGCTTACCGTACTGCGGTAGGAAAAGCACCAAAAGGGGTTTTTAGATTTAAAAGACCTGATGAATTAGCTGCAGAAACCATTCAGTTTATGATGGATGAATTGCCTGATTTTGACAAAAAACGTATCGATGACGTTATGGTAGGAAATGCCATGCCGGAAGCTGAGCAAGGACTTAACGTTGGACGTTTGATCTCTCTTATGGGATTAAAAGTTGAAGATGTTCCTGGAGTAACCGTAAACCGCTATTGCGCATCTGGATTAGAAACTATCGGAATGGCAACGGCTAAAATTCAATCAGGAATGGCAGATTGTATCATCGCCGGTGGTGCAGAAAGCATGAGTTTTATTCCGATGGGAGGTTACAAACCAACTCCGGATTATAAAGTTGCTGCTGCAGGTCACGAAGATTACTATTGGGGAATGGGTTTAACTGCTGAGGCGGTTGCTAATCAATATAAAATTTCTAGAGAAGATCAGGATGAGTTTGCTTACAACTCTCATATGAAAGCCCTGAAAGCACAAGCGGAAGGTAAATTCGACAAACAAATCGTTCCGATTACTGTTGAGCAAACTTTCATCAACGAAAATGGTAAAAAAGAAACTAAATCTTATGTTGTAAAACAAGACGAGGGTCCACGTGCCGGAACTTCTGTTGCTGCATTATCAGGATTAAGACCTGTTTTTGCCGCTGACGGAAGCGTAACTGCCGGAAACTCTTCCCAAATGAGTGATGGTGCTGCTTTTGTTTTGATCATGAGCGAGGATATGGTAAAAGAATTAAACCTTGAGCCAATAGCAAGACTGGTAAACTTTGCTTCTTCTGGTGTTGAACCAAGAATCATGGGTATTGGTCCGGTAAAAGCAATTCCGAAAGCATTGAAACAAGCTGGTTTAGAATTAAAGGATATTGACTTGGTTGAATTAAACGAGGCTTTTGCTTCTCAGTCTTTGGCTGTAATTCGTGAGCTCGGTTTAAATCCGGATATCGTAAACGTAAATGGTGGAGCTATCGCTTTAGGTCACCCTCTGGGTTGTACAGGAGCTAAACTATCTGTTCAGTTATTTGATGAGATGAAACGCAGAGGTAACAAATACGGAATTGTTTCTATGTGTGTGGGGACTGGGCAGGGTTCTGCGGGAATTTACGAGGTTCTGTAGATAAAATATTAAGTTCAGTTTGTCATTACGAGGAACAAAGCAACCTCACTAACAATTACGCAAAGTTTTATTTTGCAAATGTGGTTGCTTTGTTCCTCGCAATGACAAGATTGAGGAAATTATATCATAAAAAAAACATACAAAAACAAAAGCAATGGCAGATACAATCGAAAAAAACGTAACCCGTGGTGGTCAGTTTTTAGTTAAAGAAACAAAGTGCGAAGATATCTTTACACCAGAAGATTTCTCGGAAGAGCAGTTAATGATGCGTGACTCTGTAAAAGAGTTCGTTGACAAAGAATTATGGGCGCATAAAGATCGTTTCGAGAAGAAAGATTATGCTTATACTGAATCATCTATGCGTAAAGCTGGTGAACTTGGACTTCTTGGAGTTGCGGTTCCTGAAGAATACGGTGGATTAGGAATGGGATTCGTATCTACAATGCTAGTTTGCGATTACATTTCTGGTGCAACTGGATCTTTCTCAACTGCTTTTGGAGCTCATACCGGAATTGGAACTATGCCAATTACGCTTTATGGTACTGAAGAACAAAAGAAAAAATACGTTCCTAAATTGGCATCTGGAGAATGGTTTGGCGCTTATTGCTTAACTGAGCCAGGCGCAGGATCTGATGCTAACTCAGGAAAAACAAAAGCTGTTTTATCTGAAGATGGAAAATACTACTCTATTACAGGTCAAAAAATGTGGATCTCGAATGCAGGTTTTTGCAGCGTTTTCATCGTTTTTGCCCGTATTGGAGATGATAAAAATATTACAGGTTTCATCGTAGAAAACGATCCTTCTAACGGGATTTCTATGAATGAAGAAGAGCATAAATTAGGAATCCGTGCTTCTTCTACTCGTCAGGTTTTCTTCAACGACACAAAAGTTCCTGTTGAAAACATGTTGTCTGAAAGAGGAAACGGTTTTAAAATTGCAATGAACGCTTTGAACGTTGGACGTATTAAATTAGCTGCAGCTTGTTTAGATGCACAACGCAGAGTGACTACCAATGCAGTAAAATATTCAAACGAAAGAATCCAGTTTAACACTGCAATTTCATCTTTTGGAGCTATCCGCTCTAAATTAGCTGAAATGGCAACTAATGCCTACGCTGGAGAAAGTGCTTCTTACCGTGCTGCAAAAGATATCGAAGACAGAATCGCTGCTCGTGAAGCAGAAGGAACTACGCATCAGGAAGCTGAATTAAAAGGTGTTGAAGAATATGCTATCGAATGTTCTATCTTGAAAGTGGCAGTTTCTGAAGATGTTCAGGCTTGTGCTGATGAAGGAATTCAGATTTTTGGTGGAATGGGATTCTCTGAAGACACTCCAATGGAAAGTGCATGGAGAGATGCCCGTATCGCTAGAATCTATGAAGGAACAAACGAAATCAACAGAATGCTTTCTGTAGGTATGTTGATCAAAAAGGCTATGAAAGGTCATGTTGATTTACTTGGACCAGCAATGAAAGTTTCTGAAGAATTAATGGGAATTCCATCTTTTGATACTCCTGATTTCTCTGAATTATTCGCTGAAGAAAAAGGAATCATCGCTAACCTTAAGAAAGTTTTCTTAATGGTTGCCGGAAGCGCTGTTCAAAAATACGGACCGGACTTAGATGCTCACCAACAGTTATTAATGGCTGCTTCTGATATCTTAATTGAAATCTACATGGCTGAAAGTACAATTCTTAGAACTGAAAAATTAGCCAAAAATCAAGGTGAAGCTAAAGTACAAGAGCAAATTGCTATGGCAAAATTATACTTATACAAAGCAGTTGATATCGTGAACTCAAGAGGAAAAGAAGGAATTATTTCTTTTGCTGAAGGTGACGAACAACGTATGATGTTAATGGGATTAAAACGTTTTACAAAATACACAAACAATCCAAATGTGGTAGCCCTAAGAGAGGTTATTACAACAAAATTAGTTGCAGAAAACGAATACTGCTTCTAATATAAAAATAGTTTTTAGCTTTTAATTTGTTTAAACCCGCACTTATCCGAAACAGTGCGGGTTTATTTTGCTTTATGATTTGTGCAATATAAAAATAATGAGGCGCAATATTTTTGCAACGATTTGCAAAATATTCGTTAAAATTAACTTTTATACCTCAACACAATAGTTAAATATCAATTGTATTGCGTTATATTTAACATTCTAAAAACTTTAAAAAACATAAAATGAAACAAATTAATCTGATTGCTTTGCTTTTATTTTGCATCTGTACCACAACTACTTTTGCACAAAAAAACAAAAAAATGGACATCATTGCTTATTATACCGGCGATGATAAACTAATTAACGAGTATGAGGTTAACAAACTCAACCAGATCATCTTTAGCTTTTGCCATTTAAAAGATGGAAAACTAAGCGTTGATTCTGCTAAAGACTCTACCACAATTAAGTATCTGGTTTCTTTAAAAGCATCAAATCCGCAGCTTAAAATTATTCTTTCACTTGGGGGCTGGGGAGGTTGTGAGCCTTGCTCTGCCGCATTTTCTACTGCTGAAGGAAGATTGACTTTTGCTAAATCAGTAAAAGAATTGAGCGATTACTTTAAAGTAGATGGTTTAGATTTAGATTGGGAATATCCGGCAATTGAGGGACTGCCTGGACATTTATTCCAAACTGCTGACAAACCTAATTTTACCGAATTAATCAAAATTTTACGTTCTACTCTAGGTAAAAAGTATGAATTAAGCTTTGCTGCCGGAGGATTTCAGAAATTCTTAGATGAATCTATCGACTGGAAAACCGTAGGACCATTAGTAAACCGTATCAACATTATGAGCTACGATTTAGTGAACGGTTATTCGACAGTTACAGGACATCATACTCCACTATACAGCACAACTCCAAAAGAAGAATCTACAGACAGAGCAGTTGAATTTTTATTAAAACAAGGAATCCCTGCTGAAAAATTAGTTATTGGCGGTGCTTTTTATACCAGAACATGGAAAAACGTAACCAATGTAAATAATGGTTTATACCAATCAGGTGAGCACATTCAGGGTGTTCCTTTCAAAAGTTACGCAGACACTTATACAGAAGCAAATGGCTGGAAATATTTTTGGGATGACAAAGCAAAAGCTGCATACTGGTACAATGAGAAAGAAAAAACATTTGCAACCGGAGATAACCTAACTTCTATTAAAGCTAAAGCGGAATATGCAAAATCTAAAAAATTAGGCGGAATCATGTTCTGGGAACTTCCATTAGATAGTCCTCGCGACGGAATGGTAGATGCTATTTATAAAGTTAAAATAGCTAAATAATATATTTCGAACAATAAAAAAACGGCAGTTATATGAGGTAACTGCCGTTCTTTCTATTTATAAAGAGTACTATTATTATAATTTTGATTTGTCTAATTCACCAATAAAAGGAATTGATTCCAAAATCTCGGCTCTTATTATAGTTTGCAAATACACTTCTAACTGAAGAAATTTAGCAGCGTTTATAGCTCCAACAGCTTTTTTAGCCTGATTATAAGTTTTAGAGTATAGTTTTTCATAAGCCAAATGATTTTTTAGAGTACCTTTTGCTAACTCATCGGCTTTTGCGTCTGTCAGGGTTGCATAATTAGCAGCATAATCGTTGATTAACTGAAATTTTGTTTGCCCCAGCGCCTTACGTTCTGTTTCATAACTATCGTAAACTTTAGTAAAAGCTACTGATTGTGTATCAGATAAGTTCATATATTGTTTTACAAGATTACTTTTCGATTTGCCATAAACACTTTGCAGTACATCTACATCTTCCTTAAACGAAGACTGAGCATAAGATGAAAACCAGGCAATTGCCATAATAAGAATAAGACTTAGTTTTTTCATAGTATTAAATTTTAATGGGTTCTTAAAAAATTCATGCATTACCAAATATACTGATTTTTAACAAGTTAATACACTATTTTTTATCACTTTCATTCGCTTTTGGAGCTTTAATTTCTCCATCATACGAAATGGACGCCTTATTATTACTATTGACAAAAAGTGAAGTACCTCCATTTAAAAAGATAGAAAAGGTAATATTATACACATCATCTTTGCCTTTTATAGTGGCCTTTAAAATATAACTTTTCTTCTTTTTTTCAATTTTAATATTTTCGGGAACACCTTCAAATTTTATTCCCCCATCTCCTCCGTAGGCAACATTAAAAGCGCGTCCAAAAAAAGGTAAGTCAGAAGTTGTTTTTTCTGTATTGAATTTTAAGAAGTAAGTATTATAATCCAAGATAATCACTCTGCCCCCTTGCGGATTGACTTTTTGAGCTTCAAAAACAAAATTTTTAGAATCTATAAGAGCTTCAATTTCTTTTTGTTTCTGTTGCGCTTTCTCTGCTTTTAATTCTTTTTTAGTCTTTTCCTGTGCAAAAACCGCAGAATTTAAAAAGCACAATAACACTAATAAAATCGACAATTTAGTTTTCATAATAGTATTTCTATTGCGTTAAAAAAAGGTAATTTTTATTTTTTGGTAAATCGCATCATCGCAATGTCACCGGAAATAAAATTTAAAGTTTTGCCATCATCCGTAAGATCATATGATGTTATCTTTTGCAAGGTATTCATAAAAACCTGCTCTCCCTGACCGTCCTGACACATCATTCTCGTGACCGCCATAGGTTGTGTAAAATCGATTTTATTACCCGTTACACTAAGATTTCCCGTAAATGAATTGCAGCTATTATTTCCTGAAACACGATTTTCTTTCAAGTCGAAATGTATTGTCGGTTTTTTATTTGAATACAACCCGTCAAAAGCAATTCTTGGTCCGGTTATATAATTAAGTTCCCAGGTTCCTTCGAGTTTAGCAACCGAATCCCTTTTCTGTGCTTTAGAGGCATTACATGACATTAATACCACTCCTAAAAAAACTAAAATCAAAACATTCTTTATCATAATTTTACAGATTAAATTAAAAATAACAATACTGATTTTTCTAAAATTTTAAATTCGGGGTTATACGAAATTACGCAATAATAAGATGTCCTTCACTTAAAGTAACATTAAATTACATGCAATAGTTTTAGATTTTTTTAACTATTAGCGTCAATCAATGTCGGAATTTTATGTTAAATTTACTTAATCTTTAATTTAAAAGCCTTTCGCATGAAAAAAATAATCACTTCTTTCGCTATAATTACAGCTTTAATCATTGGCTGTAAGACCAATACAAAATCAAATGATGCCAAAACCCTGACTGTTGCCTTAGAGCCAAAAAGCAGTAGTGCCGTTGCAGGAACTGCTACTTTTACAGAGAAAAATGGCAAAGTAACTTTTGTTGCCAAAATGACTGGTTTAACTCCGGGAGTTCACGCCATACACATTCACGAAAAAGCAGATTGTAGTTCTGCCGACGGAAGTTCAGCCGGAGGACACTGGAATCCAACTTTTAAAAAACACGGAAAATGGGGCGTTGCAGAATACCACAAAGGAGATATCGGGAACTTTACTGCTGATGCAAAAGGTAACGGAACTATAACATTAACCACTGACGAATGGTGTATTGGTTGTGGAGACGCAAACAAAGATATTCTTGGAAAAGGTTTGATTGTACATCAGGGAACTGATGATTTTACAACACAACCAACAGGAAATGCAGGCGGAAGAGTCGCTTGTGCCGGAATCATCAAATAAAAAGACAATAACCACTACATTTTCACAAAATCTAGTGGTTATTTCATTTAAAATTTATCCTAACACAAGAAAAAGATATAGCTTTGCAGCTATAAATTAAAGTTAATGATTAACCCATCAGCACCAGGTTGGATAGACAAGTTTTTTAGTGAACAAAAGTTTTCAGAAGCTATTCCTTTTGAGACTACAGATTCGTTTTACTATAAAGTCAGAGAAACTGGTTTTATTTACGGTCATATCATAACTATTGACTCCCGAATTCCGGTTCCTATAAAAGGCTGGTTTAAGACAGAAATTTCTAAAGTCGCTTTATTAAATACTTTGTACGGCGTTTTTTGTTTAGAAAAAAGAAGTTTTGAACCTAATAATTTTATTACCGAAGTTTTAAAGTTTTATAACGAAATGAATCCTGAAGGATTTAATTTGTTCAAAATTTTACTTCCAAAAGATACTCCTTCCCTTTCTCTAGAAAACATAATAGATCAACGCGTTCAGACGAATGACAGTATCATTAGTAAAAACTTTTCGCATTTAGTAACCAATGCGCTTTTGTTTATTGATGTTCTGGCTTTCAGACAATATTTAGAGCACGGATCGATTCCGGACAAATATCTAAAACGAATTGAAGAAACTGTTTTAGGGATTGTGGCTCTGGCCTTAAAAACCAAAACCGTAAAATCGCAACACGACGATTTATTAATTAAACTTTTTGAAGCTTCTATTCGATATTCGAAGTTTTCAAAAGTTACCGTAGATACTCTTGAAACCTTACATCTGGATTATTTTAGCAATACGCTGGAACATTATTATTTGATCGATATGGCCGGAATGGCTTTATGGAGCGATGGTGTTGTAGAAAATGAAGAGGCGTACTTTTTATACTCATTGGGTTCAATGATGGGAGTTTCTGATGATTTTGTAACCAAAAGCATCGATACCACCAATGATTTTATAACAACTCATAAAAAGAAAATTCCGTATTTTAATTATTCTAATCCTGTAAAGCATTTCTACGATCAAATGACCCACAGCGTTGTAAAACTGATTGTAAGAAACAAAAACAGACTGGTTAAGGAAATTATTCAGAGCAAGGAATTAATGGTTCTATTGGCTTACTCTACTACCAGGGATCTGGACGCCAAAGAAAAGAAAAAAGTAAAAAAACAACTTTTGGATATTTGCAAAACCATTCCCTCGTTAACGATATTTTTACTTCCGGGCGGAAGTTTACTATTGCCGATTTTAATCAAGTTTATTCCAACCTTATTACCATCTGCTTTTAATGAAAATTTGGATGAAAACGAATAAAAGCCTGTTTAAATTTTAAACAAGCTCTAAAAAAAATCGCCCTTTTGAGGCGATTTTTTATTTTCTTATAGATTACTTAGCTGATAAACTTCATCTAATTCCTCATTCGAAGCGATATTTACATTCAAATCAGTTACAAAACCTGAATTTAATCCGTAAACCCATCCGTGAAGCATTAAATCCTGACCGTTTTTCCAGGCGCCTTGTACAATTGATGTTTTGGCCAGGTTGTATACTTGCTCTTTAGCATTGATTTCAACAAAAGCATTAAAACGTTCTGTTTCATCTTCAATCGAATTTAAGTATTTGTCATGCAAACGGTATTCATCTTTAATGTGACGAATCCAGTTGTCGATAATTCCAACAGACATATTTCCCATCGCTGCTTTTACACCGCCACAACCGTAATGTCCGCAAACAATAACGTGTTTTACTTTAAGGACATTTACTGCATAATCCAGAACACTCAACATATTCATATCAGAGTGCACGACCATATTGGCAATATTACGATGTACAAAAACTTCTCCCGGTTTTGCCCCAATAATCTCATTTGCAGGAACACGGCTGTCAGAACATCCAATCCATAATAATGGCGGAGTTTGTCCTTTTGCTAAATCTGCAAAAAAGTTAGGGTCTAATGCTAATGATTTTTCAACCCATTCTTTATTATTTTCTAATAACTGCTCATAAAACTTTCTCATTGTTTTTTTGTTTTTTTGAATGGTATTTCTACGTGTTTAAACATATTAAAATAACTATTGTAAAGTTATCTAATTTTTAATATTTCTCACAATGAAGAAATACCTTTAATTAATTTAATTTGTTTAAAAATCTTCTTTTATCGTTTCTTTTTTAACCAATGCTCTCTTTGCAACATCATAATAATGTTCTATAGATACGTGATTATTAAGATCCGGTGAATTTTCGAGCTCGTAAGCTTCTTTAAATCCTTTTAGTTTTACTTTGATATTTTCATCAATTGCTCTTGTTTCCTTAAACTCACGAATTAAGTCTAAAACATCATGGGCAATATACTCTGTATCGTGCGCATTAATAATTACTTTAGAATTTTCCGGAATCTCATTCAATGTCAATTTAATAGCTGCTTTGTTCAGGAATGAAACTTCCTGAGCCAAGTCGATATGGATAACATCTCCGTCTTCGTATTCTTCTTTCTTGAAGCTGTAAGCTCTTTTTAAGTTTCCTCTTAATACAAAAATTACACTGATGATAATTCCCAAAGCAACACCTTTAAGTAAATCTGTCGCTACAACAAATACTAAGGTAGCAACAAAAGGTATAAATTGGTATTTTCCTTTCTCCCAAAAATGTTTGAATGTTGCCGGTTTGGCTAATTTGTATCCTACTAAAATCAATACAGTTGCCAAAGTTGCCAATGGAATTTTATTTAAAATAGCCGGAATAGACAAAACACTTATCAGTAAGAGCACACCGTGAATTATAGACGACATTTTTGATTTTGCACCTGCATTATTATTGGCAGATGATCTTACCACAACTGATGTCATTGGTAAACCTCCTAAAAGTGAACTCACAATATTACCTATACCCTGCGCTCTAAGCTCCACATTGGTGTTAGTATAACGTTTTTGAACATCCATTCTGTCTGCTGCTTCGATACATAATAATGTTTCTATAGAAGCTACAATGGCAATTGTAATAGCGACTACCCAAACTTGAGGATTTGTAACCGCTGCAAAATTTGGTGTAATCAGAATAGATTTAAATTCATCAAAAGACTTTGGAACTGGCAATGAAACCAAATGTTCTTTTGCAATCGCCAATGAGCTTCCTGTAGCTATAAAAAATTCATTTAAAGCTATACCTATAAGAACAGCAACAAGTGCTCCCGGAATTAATTTTAATTTCTTTAAAAAAGATACTTTATCCCATGAGATCAATATAACCAGAGAAACAAGCGAAACCACTACTGCTCCTAAATGTATATGATTTAATACATCAAACAAAAATGAAAATGAGTTACTTCCGTCGTTTTGAACAAAAGCCTGATCACCTTCAAAATCTGCATCATAGCCGAAAGCATGAGGCAATTGTTTCAGGATAATAATGATCCCGATACCGGCTAACATTCCCTCGATAACATTTGTTGGAAAATAATTGGAGATACTTCCGGCTTTTAAAAACCCTAATGCTAACTGAATTAGTCCCGCAATAAAAACAGACATTAAAAACACATCGAAAGCACCAAAATCAGTAATAGCGGTTAAAACAATAGCCGTTAATCCGGCTGCCGGTCCCGAAACACTAATGTGTGACTGGCTTAAATAACCAACTATGATACCACCAATAACACCCGAGATAATACCCGAAAACAACGGCGCTCCCGAAGCCATTGCAATACCTAAACACAATGGAAGAGCCACCAAAAAAACCACTAAACCTGAAGCAAAATCAGATTTAAGGTTGGCAAAAAGATTGATTTTTTTTGTCATAATAATACAATACTAAAAAAATTATTCATTAAAGATTTACCACATTTGACCAAAAATGCAGTGTAGTTCAAAATAATCGGAAGTATTATACTAAGTTGGGAGGTGGAGCAAATATGCTCGGAGAAATATTATCTAATTTTACGATGTTTTCAGAAACAATCGTTTTCTTTTGAATATAAACAGGCAATAAAACCTCATGTTCTAATATTGTAGGATGCACAACAGATTTAAGTTCTTTATGAACCTCCTCTTCTGCACAATTGAAAGATATAGCCGTATTTGTCCCTTTCTTTATCGCCTGAACAATTGTCGGGGTCGATAAGAAGGCGATAAATATGAATAATAATATGCGGGCTAGTATTTTCATCGAAGCAAAAATAGTGTTAAACAAATAAAATCAAAGCTTGAGAGCAAAATTTTTATACAAATTTAACAATAACAAAAAAGCAGAATTATCAAATGAGACAATTCTGCTTTTAATTGTTTTATAAACAAGGATTTACAATTCTTCTTCTAACCATGCTCTCATCATCCAGATTGTTTTTTCCTGCTCTGCAATGAAGTCACTCATTAGAGAATTTGTCCCCTCGTCATTAATTTCATCCGATTGGTTCAAAATTTCTCTTTCGATTTTTAATAAATCAGATAAAGAATTTATGATTAAATGAACTGCTTTCTCGTCATTTGAGATATTTTTTCCAACAGCTAATTTGTTGTTTTTAATATAATCTTCGAATGTATGTAGGGGAGTTCCTCCAATTGTAAGTACCCTTTCTGCTATCATGTCAATTTTTAATTGTGCATCTGTATACAATTCTTCAAACTTAACATGCAAATCAAAGAAACGTTTACCACGAATATTCCAGTGTATTCCTCTTAAGTTTTGATAATATACCTGAAAATTTGACAACAGAATATTCAATTCCTTCACTAACAATTCTGACTCTTTTACAGGTAATCCTAAAATATTTGTTTTCATAGTTTTCGTTTTATAATAAGTTTACTACAAATTTAATATAAGTTCTTTAAAAATAATATAAAAAAAAATTATATTTTCTTATTTTTGCATCACAAAATACTATCAAAATGACGATTACTCAATTACAATATGTGTTAGCTGTTGCCGAACACAAAAATTTTACACTTGCTGCCGAAAAATGTTTTGTTACACAACCTACATTAAGTATGCAGATCCAGAAGATTGAAGAAGAGCTTAATATTTTAATTTTTGACAGAAGTAAGAAACCAATTCAGCTTACAGATATTGGTCAGAAAATAGTAAATCAGGCTAAAAATATTGTAAATGAAGCAGATAGAATCAAAGATATCGTAGAACAGCAAAAAGGTTTTATTGGAGGGGAATTTCGTTTGGGAATCATCCCTACGATCATGCCTACTCTTTTACCGATGTTTTTAAACAACTTCATCAAAAAATATCCAAAAGTAAAACTCTTAATCGAAGAGCTTAATACCGATGAAATTATTGTAAAATTAAAAAATGGTCATCTTGATGCTGCTATTGCTGCCACTCCGCTTGAAGATGAAAAAATAAAAGAGATTGTTTTGTACTTTGAGCCGTTTGTAGCTTACATACCGGAACATCACGCCAGTTTTCAGAAAGAGGAAATTGAAATTGCAGATTTAAACATCAATGAAATTTTACTTTTGCAGGACGGTCATTGTTTTAGAGACGGGATTTTGAATTTATGCAAAAATGGTACTGATATCGACCAGAATAATTTTCAGATACAAAGCGGAAGCTTTGAAACCCTTATAAAATTAGCCGACGAAGGTTTGGGCACAACGTTACTTCCGTACTTGCACACCTTAGACTTAAAAGATTCCGATAAGCTGAAACTACGAAATTTTAAGGAACCAAAACCTGCTCGTGAGGTAAGTTTAATTTACCCCAAGAGCGAATTAAAAATGCAAATCATTGACGCGCTAAGATCTACAATTGCCGGAGTTGTAAAAGGAGCAATTGTTTTTCAGAACGTTCAAATTGTAAGTCCGCTACAAAAGAAATAGACATAAAAAAAGGAGCCAATTCGGCTCCTTTTTTTTATACTTTGATTAGTAGTAAACTTTGTTTTAGTTCTGGTTTCTCAATAATAAAATTCATCAACCATTCTTGCAATTGCTCCATTTCGTATGGTAACAGCGTTTTGATAGCTTTTTCTAGTTCTTTACAGAAAAGTATCGGATCGAAACTTACTCTCTCAAGTATTGATTTCGTGTAATCAAACATCATTTTTGACATAATAAAATAAGATTTTCGGGGGTTATCTATATTTCTAAACTCGCACAAATTTAATCAAATATCATTCATATGCATTCATTTTAACTTATTATTTTAAAAACTTTAGCAACGAATACGTTTTCTTAATATGTATAAATCAATATAGAATGGTTCTAAACAATTCATTTAAACCTTTTTAAAGGCTCGAAACATCTCTCGTTTTCCAGGAGGACCTGCTAATTTCTCTACAGTGAATCCAACTTCGATCATACTTCTTTTAACAACTCCGCGCGCAGCATAGGTTACCAAAACTCCATTTGGCTTTAAACTCTTGTACATTTTCCTGAAAATTTCAGTACTCCACAACTCCGGCTGCACCCTGTATCCAAAGGCGTCAAAGTAAATCAAATCAAAAGTTTCAAAATCGTCTATTTCATGAAAAAATTGTTTCCTTTTGGTTAACGAGAACGAGCTGCAAATTTCATTTTTTTTATTCCATTCGCATTTATGCATTTTCTCAAAAATGTTCTCAAATTCCAATGCACCCAGTTCAGTAACATAATTCATCCCTAAAACCTCATCTGCCTCAACCGGATAAGCCTCTACCCCAACATAATCAATAACTTGATTTTTTTGAATCGATTCTAAAAAAGTGATAAAAGCATTCAAACCCGTTCCAAAACCAATTTCCATAATACTTACCGGATTACCTTCAAATAATGAAAGTCCGTTTTTTATAAATACATGTTTTGCTTCCTGAATGGCACCGTGTTTAGAATGGTAACACTCATCCCACTCCTGCAAATGAATTGTCGTTGAGCCATCTAGCGTTTTAATTATTTCTCTTTTCACTTTTTAGATCTTTATAATATGGATTTACCGGATTTTGGTGTTTTTTAATAGTCAAATTTAATCAAAACAAATGCGTAAAGCCTTAAAAAACGGCTGTTTTTTCATAAATTCTTTATAAAACTCTCTTAATTTTTTCACTTTATTATAAGATAAATAAATCTCAGTTAAACGGCATAATTAATGCAGTTTTACCAAGGAATTTATATATTTTTACTTAATTTTGCATTCAGTAAATTCTATTTCACACCAAATCATTGTTTTAGATTCTTTCTTTTGCAATGAAAATTACATAAAAACTTTACATAATTATGAGTACAACTCAAACAAGCAAAATTGAAATCAGAAAAGCAACTTCGTCAAAAATAAGCGGAGTAGACTTTCAAAACTTAAGCTTTGGTGCTGTTTTTACAGACCATTTATTCGAATGTGATTTTAAAAATGGAGAGTGGCAAAATCCTGTCATTAAGCCTTATGCTCCAATTTTAATGGATCCTTCTTCAAAAGTCTTTCATTACGGACAAGCTATTTTTGAAGGAATGAAAGCTTACAAAGATGACAATAACGATGTTTGGTTGTTTAGACCTGATGAAAACTTCAAGCGTTTTAATAATTCTGCAGTTCGTATGGCAATGCCGGAAGTTCCGGAATCTATTTTTATGGATGGTTTGAATGAATTATTGAAAATCGATCAGGAATGGATTCAAAAAGGAAACGGAAGCAGCATGTACATCCGTCCTTTTATGATTGCTACTGGCGCTGGCGTTGTAGCTAATCCTTCTGATGAATATAAATTCATGATTTTACTTTCTCCTGCACAATCTTATTATGCCGGCGAAGTAAAAGTAATTATAGCAGAACATTATAGTAGAGCTGCAAATGGCGGAATTGGAGCTGCAAAAGCTGCCGGAAATTACGCTGCACAGTTTTATCCAACTAACCTGGCTAACAAAGATGGTTTCCAGCAAGTAATCTGGACAGACGATGCAACACATACAAAACTAGAAGAAGCGGGAACAATGAACGTTTTCTTTAGAATTAATGATACTTTATTAACTGCTCCAACAAGCGAAAGAATTTTAGATGGTATTACCAGAAAAAGTTTGATTGCCATGGCAGAAAAAGAAGGTCTTAATGTAGAAGTTCGTCCTGTTATTGTTTCAGAATTGGTAGAAGCTGCTAAAAACGGATCTTTGAAAGAAATCTTCGGAGCAGGAACTGCTGCGGTGATCAGCGTTATTAAAGGTTTCTCTTATCAGGATATTTATTATGAAATGACTCCGGTTGAGAATTCATACGCTTCTCTTTTAAAAGAAAAACTAACAAGTCTTCAAAACAAACTTTCTGAAGATACTTTTGGATGGACAGTTAAAGTTCAATAACTAAAAGATCGTTTTAAATATAAAAACCCGACAGCTTAGTAGTTGTCGGGTTTTCTATTTTATATGATTATTAAATATAGGGCTAATTCTACCGCAAAGAGCGCTATTTTTTTTCTCTTTGTCATCGTTACAAAAAGCAAAAAGCTCACAAAGCTTTGTATCGAACCAGCTTTGCGAACTTTGTGTTCCTGAAGTTAATGCGAGCAAAAAAAACTTAGCGTTCTTTGCGGAAAAAAATTATAAAAGCTTCGAAAAATCCGGCTTAAAATAATTAGGCCCTTTCATTACTTTTCCGTCTTCTCTGTAAATTGGCTGTCCGTCTTCGCCAAGTTTACTCATATTACTGCGCTGGATTTCATCAAAAACAGCTTCAATTTTATCCTGTAAACCATGTTCGATAATCGTTCCGCACAAAATATACATCATATCTCCAAGAGCATCAGCAATTTCGACCAAATCATTGTTTTGTACTGCTTCAAGATATTCTTCATTTTCTTCCTTCATCAAATTATAACGAAGTATTTTTTTAGTTTCACCAAGATCTGCAATTGGCGTCTGACTGTGACCTATTTTAAAGGCAGTATGAAATTCAGTAACTGCATCAAGTTGTTTCCTCATGATTTTATTTGCTTAAATGAAATGCCAAATTAGCAACTATTCGTATACAATTCTCTAAATTTGCCGAAAATAATTTTCAACTATGTTTAGTCAAGGACAATTAATATTCGCACTCTGTTTTTTTATTGCATTTGTAATCGTAATGATATTTGCTTATCGAAAAGATCTCGCATTACACCGAATTTTCTATAAAGGAAATTACAAAGTATTAATCGTGTTCCTGATTTTCATTGCCCTTTTGTTTGTGATCAAATTTTTCTTTAAAAGATAATCCCGAAAAATTTATTGCTATATTTAGGATAAAATATTTTTGAAGCTTTACAATTAAACTTATTCAAAACGTTTTATTTAAAGCTTTTATTGACCAATATAATTTTATAAAGTGTACTTTTATTGCGGCACAATTAGCGTGACTAGTAATAAAATTTATAACTTTACGACACAAAATAAACGACTCCAATGAAGATTCTAAAATATTTATTCCTACTATTATTATTAAGCTTAGTTGCCCTAACTGTTTTTGTCGCTACCCAAAAAGGGATTTTTTCTGTAGAAAGAAGCAAGGTGATTAATTCGCCAAAAGCAACCGTTTATAATTATGTAAATGATTTTAGAAATTACGAAGATTTTGAATCGTGGTCAGTAGCAGATCCTTCGATGAAAATGACATTTCCTAATAAAACAGCCGGAAATGGCGCCTCATATTATTGGGCTGGAGCCGAAGGAAACGGAAATGCCATTACCCTAAAAACCAAGGAAGGAGAAAGCATTCAGCAAAAAATGAAATATGACGGAACAGAAGCTGATGTAAACTGGACTTTTAAAGACACGTTGGGAGGAAAAACCAAAGTAACCTG
Organism: Flavobacterium sp. CSZ; assembly: GCF_015350725.1. Lineage (NCBI taxonomy): Bacteria > Pseudomonadati > Bacteroidota > Flavobacteriia > Flavobacteriales > Flavobacteriaceae > Flavobacterium > Flavobacterium sp. CSZ. The sequence continues at coordinate 204,202 of NZ_JADKPQ010000004.1, read as the reverse complement.
GAAAGCAACAGGAACAATGAGCTTTTTATTTAAAGTATATACCGCTCTAAACGGAGGTTCTGACAAAGTGATTGGAACTATTTACGAAAAAAGTCTTGCCAACATTGATAAAAACCTCGATTACGAAACTAAAACTTATGCTGTTAAAGTAAATGGTGTGGTAAGAAAAACGGAAACTGCCTATATCAGACAAACTTTTACAAGCGAAATACCGAAAATAAACAAAAACGCCAGAATTGTTATTCCTAAACTTATTGAGTTTAGCGAAAACAATGGCTTGTCTACCAACGGAAAACCTTTTATTATTTACCACACGTACGACACCACAACCGGATTGGCAAAAATTTCTATTTGTTTGCCTACAAACAAAGAAATCCTGACAACTGCAGGAAGTGATATTTCAGGCGGAAAACTGGATGGTTTTGAAGCGGTAAAAACAACTCTAACGGGTGATTACACGCATCTAAACGAAGCAATGGCAAAAACCACAGCTTTTATCAATAAAGAAAAAATCACTCCGGATTTAAGCTGGTCTCACCTTGAAATTTTAACCATAAGCAAACTAGATGTAAAAAGTCCGTCTAAGCTAATGACCGAAATTTATTTTCCAGTTAAACCAAAAGCTGTTCCTGTTGTTAAAGCTCCTGTTTACAGAGCAAATACGGAACCAACATATGCAGAACCTACAGAAGCAGATCCTGCAGAAACACCTAAAGCAGCGCCTAAAGTAGTACCGAAACCAAAAGCGGCTCCTAAGACAACAACTCCTAAAACTACGGAGGAAGAGCAATCAGAATTCTAAAATAATCAAGGCCAATTAAACCTTTTGTTTAAAATTCATTCTAATAAGATAAATCGAGGAATTTGACAGACGAGAAGGAATTTATACAAGAATTATTAAATCCTAAAACGCAAAATACGGCGTTTCAAAAACTCTTGTCTGATTATCAGAAACCTTTATATTCTCATATTCGAAACATTGTTTTGAATCATGATGATACAGATGATGTATTGCAGAATACTTTCGTAAAAGTTTTTCAGTATTTAAAAAATTTTAAAGGAGAGAGCAAACTTTTCTCTTGGATGTATCGAATCGCTACCAATGAAGCTTTGACTTTTTTAAATCAAAAAGCAAAACTAAACGGATTAACATCTGAAGCGCTGCAGAATAAAACCATCGACAATTTAAAAGCCGATGTTTATTTTGATGGAGATGAAATTCAGATCAAACTTCAAAAAGCCATTGTAACTTTGCCGGAAAAGCAACAATTGGTTTTTAAAATGAAGTACTTTCAGGAATTAAAATACGAAGAAATTGCTGAAATCCTCGGAACTTCTGTTGGCGCTTTGAAAGCATCTTATCATCATGCTGTAAAAAAAATTGAAATATATGTTACAACAAATTAAACCTTTTGTAACAAAACCTATCTTATAGACATTATGAAAGCATTTAAATTAGAAAACGAACCGAAAATAAGATCTGGATTTAAAACTCCGGAGCATTATTTTGATGATTTTTCGGCAAAAATTTTGCAACAGGTAAACGAAGAAAAACAAATAAAAGTAATTCCGATTTACAAGCGCAAAAAAGTTATTTCACTACTGGCTGCAGCTGTAGTTGTTATTGCATTAATGATTCCTATAATAAACAATTACAACAACACTTCTAAAGAACTTGACGAAGATACTTTAGAAACTTATTTATCATACCAGTCTAACCTAAATCAGTATGATTTGATTAAGGAACTGGATACTAAAGATATTGACAAACTTGGCAAAGGTGTTGCCCTTGAACAGGAAACACTCGAAGATATTTTGGCTTCAAACCCAAATATTGAAAATTTAATTTCAGAATAAATAAAAATATCAAAAGATGAAAATTAAAAATATATTACCAATAATTCTATTCTTTGCTACTTTCTCATTTTATGCCCAAAATGATAAAACAGATGAAAAGCGAGAAAAAATTAAGGCTTATAAAGTTTCTTTTTTAACTACCGAACTTGAACTTACGTCAACAGAAGCAGAGAAATTCTGGCCAGTTTACAATGCGTTCGATGATAAACAATTTGAATTGCGTCACGAAAAAATGAAAACCTATTTGCGCAAATTAGACGACGACAACATTAGTTCGATGTCAGAAAAAGAAGCTGCTGTTCTTTTATCGCAAATAGAGAGCACAGATAAGGAATTGTACCTTTTACGTGATAAATACTATACCAATTTAAAAAAGATACTTTCGGCAAAGAAAATATTAAAGCTTAAAAAGTCTGAAGATGATTTTAATCGAAAATTATTAAAACAATATCGCGATAAAGCCGGCAATAAATAAAAGCCGACAAAAGAACAACAGCGACAGGAACCCTATATAATAATACTTACTTTATTATTTAGGGTTCTTGTTATTTAAAGCGAATTCGGATTACTTTATTATGACCTGCTGCAATTGCAGTATTTCTATTTACAAAACGAATCGTAAAAAGTTTTGAATCTGTAGATAATTGTGTCCAGTTTTCGCCTCCGTTCTGAGAGTATTGAATCCCTTCAGAACCTACACAAATAATTTCTTTACCATTTCCGCCTGGAACGTATTGCACACAAGATGCATATCCAAACCCCATTTCCTGACCTATTAATTTCCAGGTATTTCCACCATCTGTAGTAAACGCTTTGTTATCTGATTTTTTGTTGGGAAGCTCATAATCACCACCGGCAATAAATCCGTGTTTGGCATCGTAAAAATCAGCTGTAAAAATACCGGTCATTGTTTTTCCCTGAACAATAGGAGTTTCAATTACTTTCCATGTTTTAGCTTTATCCGGAGAATAGAATACACGGGCTTTTTTTCCTCCTGAAACCAGCCATGTATCATTTCCTTTTATTACAATATTCGAATTACTAGCAGCGAAAGCGGCTTCGCCCTCGGCATTCGTAGGCAATTTATCCGATAATATTTTTGTCCAGGTTTCTCCCCCATCACGTGTTACAATTATCGAAAAAGTATCTTCTGTGGGATCTCCAATTGCGATTCCTTCCTTATCATTCCAAAATTGCATACTGTCGTAAAACACCTTTGGATTTACTTCTTTATAAACTAACTTAACTTTTTGTGTTTTTTTCGAAACCTGATAAAGCAGTGCAGGATTTCCTACGCTTAGTAAAAATACGCTTTGAGAATTTTGAGCAATACTCCTAAATTCCAGATTTAAAGTATCACGATAAATACGATCTTCAAACTTCTCTTTTTTATCTAAATCATAATAGCCAAATCGGGAATTATCAGCTCCGTACCAAATTTTATTCTTGTCGATTGAGATCGCTCTAATACTAATTTTATCCTGAAACAAAGTATCTATTTGTATTGAAGTAAAACCACTATAAAATGATCTTTCATCATTATGATTCAGCGCTTTAAAGGACATTAACAAAGTTAAAGCACCGAAAAAAAATATTACTTTTCTCATATAAATCAGTTTTTTTTATTGCTAAAATACAATTATTTATAACATATAAAATAAGTTACTTGTTTTTTTCTGGCACAGTAATTGGATATCTCTGAATATTAATCTTTAATATGATTTTATCATGAAAACTAATTTACTTTTAATAGCGTTTGCAGCTTTAGTTTTTGGTTCTTGTTCAGCACAAAGCCAAACTACTGTATATGCAAAAAATTCAGATATAAGCGATAACTTAGACTTAAGAGCAGTAGCTTCTATCTTTGGAGAATCAGCCAATCTTCAGGATTTCGAAAGACGTTTGAATGATCCCAAATACCAAATCTCGAATCTTGACTTAAATGGCGATGATCAGGTAGATTATTTACGTGTGATAGAATCTGTAGAAGATAGAACTCATGTTGTAATTATTCAGGCAGTTCTTGATCGTGATGTTTACCAAGATATTGCAACAATCGATGTAGAAAGAGATAATTACAATAAAGTAAGCGTACAGGTAGTAGGTAATACTTATTTATACGGAGATAATTATATTTATGAGCCGGTTTACAGTGTTGCACCAGTAATATATACTTCATTTTGGGTAAATAATTACAGACCATATTACTCCACCTGGGGATGGAATTATTATCCAACCTACTATGCTGCATGGAGCCCTTATCCAATTTACAGATACAGAAACAATATTGGAGTTTATATCAATATAAACAATCATTACAATTATGTAACTACAAGAAGAAGTTACAGAGCTCCGGTTTTATACGAATCAAGACGTACTTACGGTTATGAAACAAGACGTCCAAACTATAGCTTTGCTCAAAGACATTCTAATGTAACCAACAGATACGATTTAGATCAAAGACGTATTGCAAGCAGAGAATCTAACAGAAATCAAAATACTTACAATAGTAATAGATCTAATACCAATAGAGTATCTCCAACAGACAATAGAACTACAAACAGAAACTATGCTGAAAACAGAACTAATACGGATAGAACTTATAATACAAACCGTTCAACTCCTGTAAATAGAAATAATTCGGCTATGGTAAATAATAATAATAATAACAATCCGGTAAGAGTTGAAAATACAACTAACAGAACCGAAAACAGAAGAGATTACAGTCAGAACAATTCGAATGTTTCAAGAGAAAGTACACCTAGAAATACAAATAATAGAGGAACTTATACTCAGAGAACAGAAACTCCCTCTCCGCAGAGAGCAGAACCAACGAGAAACTACTCAGAAAACAGAGGAAGTTCAGAAAGCAGATCAAGTGCACCAAGAGTTCAAAACACACAACGTTCTGAAGCTCCAAGAGCGAGCCAGGAATCAAGAAGCAGCCAGCCACAAAGGGAAAGCAGCACTGGTTCAAGAAGCTACGGCGGAAGAAGAGGTTAATATTAAATTCGCATTTCTAAATAAAAAACTAAAGCACAATTTAACGATTGTGCTTTTTTTTATCTTTTTAATTATAATTGATGCTAATTTGTTTTAAAACAGTAAATTTGCAACCGTCTTTTATAAAAACATACATGAGCGCATCGCATAAAAACTTACATAGTAAGTTGTCTATAGGGGGTTTATTGATCACATTAGGGATTATTTATGGAGATATCGGTACTTCTCCTTTATATGTAATGAAAGCCATACTTGGCGAACATATCATAAACGCGGATATTGTATTAGGAGGTATCTCATGTGTTTTTTGGACTTTGACTTTACAAACTACCATAAAATATGTACTTATTACCTTAAGCGCTGATAATCATGGCGAGGGCGGTATTTTTGCATTGTATGCTTTAGTCAAGAAAACAAAAATTCAATGGCTCATTGTGCCCGCCATAATTGGAGGAAGTGCCTTGCTTGCCGATGGAATTATAACTCCGCCTATTTCGATATCATCAGCAGTAGAAGGAATCAGAGCGTTTTATCCTACGATGGAAACCGAGACAATAGTCTACATTGTAATTGGAATTCTATTCATCTTATTTACCATACAACAATTTGGAACCAAGCTTGTTGGGAAGTTTTTTGCACCAATGATGTTAATTTGGTTTGCCATGCTTGGAACATTAGGATTTATTCAAATTTTGGAACATCCTGAAGTTATAAAAGCGATCAATCCTTATTATGCTTATCATTTATTGCAAATTCACCCTGAAGGATTTTTTGTTCTTGGATTAGTATTTTTATGTACAACAGGAGCCGAAGCTTTGTACTCAGATATGGGACACTGCGGTAGAAAAAACATCAGAATTAGCTGGATCTTTGTAAAACTGACTTTAGTACTAAACTATTTTGGTCAGGCAGCGTATTTAACGCATCATGAAGGAAGTACATTACAACAATTAGGAGGAGAAAACGGGAATCCGTTCTATCTTATTATGCCCCATTGGTTTTTACCATTCGGAATTGTTGTAGCAACTTTAGCAGCGGTTATTGCTTCTCAAGCCCTTATTAGTGGTTCATTTACACTGATCAACGAAGCAATGCGTCTGAATTTCTGGCCTAAGGTAAAAATCAAATATCCTACAGAAGTAAAAGGACAATTGTACATTCCGTCTATTAACTGGTTATTGTTTTTTGGTTGTGTTGGAATCGTTTTACATTTCGAAAAATCAAGTAATATGGAGCATGCTTACGGTTTAGCAATCGTACTATGTATGATCATGACCACTATCCTGCTGAACTATTACTTAATCATGAAACGTGTAAAATTATATTTCATGGTGCCGCTTATTACCATTTATTTATTAATTGAATTCAGTTTCCTGATTGCCAATATTACCAAATTTGCCGATGGTGGTTACGTAACACTAATCATCGCATCTGTTTTAATCTCTATAATGACGATCTGGTATCTGGCTAAGAAAATTAATAAAAACTACACCAAAATCATCAAAATTGACGATTATAAAAAGGTATTAATGGAATTGAGCGAAGACTTATCTATTCCTAAGTACGCCACACATTTGGTTTATATGACCAATGCGAATCGTGTAGATGAACTTGAAGAAAAGGTAATTTACTCAATATTGCAAAAGCGTCCAAAAAGAGCTGATATTTACTGGTTTGTTCACGTAAACATCTTAACGGAACCTTACAAAACTCAATATAAAGTTACCGAGATTGCGAAAGACGATATTTACAGAATCGATTTTAATTTAGGATTTAGAGAGCCTACCAAAATCAATTTAATGTTTAGAGAAGTAATTCGTGATATGGTAAAACGTGGCGAAGTTGATATTACCAGCCGTTACGAATCATTAAACAAAAACAATATTATTGGGGACTTTAAATTTGTATTGTCTGAGAAGTTTTTATCGAATGACAACGATTTAAGATGGCACGAAAATATCATCATGAACTCTTATTTCTTTATCAAGAAACTGAGTTTGTCCGAAGAAAGAGCTTTTGGTTTAGATAGTAGTTCGGTAAAAATAGAGAAATTCCCAATGGTGCTTCACGCTCCAGAAAACATCGGACTGACCCGAATTATCAAATAAATCAATTCAAAAAATACATTCAAAAAACACTCTTTTAAACTTTATTAGGGTGTTTTTTTTTCTTTTTAAAAGAAGTTAAATCAACAATCAAAATTAAAAATTTAACTTTCAATCAATTAATAGTACCTTTGCAACTCAAATAATTAAAATGAGATTACACAGAAATTTAGTTTATACTACCATCGATTCTTTAAATGCAATTTTCAATGAAGGAGAATATGCAGACAAAGTGGTAGCAAGAGCATTAAAAAAAGACAAACGTTGGGGAAGTTCTGACAGGAAGTTTGTTGCTGAAACGATATACGAAATTGTTCGTTGGAAACGATTATACTCAGAAATTGCCGAAGTAAAAGAACCATTCGACAGAGAGAATTTATGGAGAATGTTCGCAGTTTGGGCCGTTTTAAGAGGATACCCAATTCCGGATTGGAAACAACTGGAAGGAACTCCTGAAAGAAAAATAAAAGGACGTTTTGACGAACTTTCTAAAATTAGAGCCTTAAAAGAATCTATTCCGGACTGGATGGACGAATTGGGTGTAAAAGAACTTGGCGAAAAAGTTTGGGCTACAGAAATTGCAGCACAAAACCAACCAGCTAAAGTTATTTTAAGAACTAATACACTTAAAGGAACCAAAGAAAGCCTGAGAAACACGTTGATGGATTTAAATATTGAAACAGAATATTTAAAAGATCAGCCTGAAGCTTTGGTTTTAAAAGAAAGAGCAAACGTATTTTTGACAGACGCTTTTAAACAAGGACTTTTTGAGGTTCAGGATGCTAACTCACAATTGGTTGCCGGTTTTCTTGATGTAAAACCAGGAATGCGTGTTGTAGATACTTGCGCCGGAGCTGGAGGAAAAACGTTGCACATCGCTTCTTTGATGGAAAACAAAGGACAATTGATTGCAATGGATTTGTACGAAAGTAAACTGAAGCAATTAAAATTAAGAGCCAAAAGAAATGGCGCTTTTAATATCGAATACAGAATCATCGACACTACAAAAGTGATTAAAAAATTACACGAAAAAGCAGATCGTGTTTTAATTGATGCGCCTTGTAGCGGTTTAGGAGTTCTTAAAAGAAACCCTGATGCCAAATGGAAATTACAACCTGAGTTTATTGACAACATTCGTAAAGTACAGGCAGAGGTTTTAGAAAGCTATTCTAAAATTGTAAAACCAGGCGGAAAATTAGTATACGCAACTTGTTCTGTTTTACCATCAGAAAATCAGGAGCAAGTAGAGAAATTCTTAAAAACTGAAATTGGAAAACAATTTACCTTCATAAAAGATCGTAAAATTTTGGCTTCTGAGTCTGGTTTCGACGGATTTTATATGGCGTTGTTAGAAAGAAAAAATGCAGTAGCTGCTGAATAAAAATAAATTCCAACTTTTTTTAAAATTCCAAATTCCAACTTTAAGATTGGAATTTGGATTTTTTTATTTTATTCCTATTTAATTAATAGATGTATAATCCCTGCGGGATATTTTTTTTGTCTGCTCCTGTTTTTCTACCAACATTTAACTCCTAACAGAGCCTTATCTTCTGGAAATAATAATCATTAAAACAAAAAGAAGCCTTTAGAGAATTAAATCTAAAGGCTTTGTTTTATACTAGGATAAATCTACAGGACACATATCTGGCGAAATCAAACAATATGTTGGTATATTTTGGCAGGTAGGAGTTTGCGTTAATGGTTTTGAGCAGCGCATTTGATAACCATTTAAGTAATAAATATAATCACCACCTTTAATTTGTTTTAGTTCATTCTTACTTAGCACCTGAACACTTGGAAAATTCAAAATAAGTTTCATAATTATTAGGTTTTAAAGTTAATATCTTATAAATATAACTAAATTTTCTTACTTTGTAATACAATTACATAAAACTAGACTTACTTAAAACAAATTCAATCCCTGAATAAATAAAAAATTCCAAATCCCAATCCTAAAAATTGGAATTTGGAATTTAAAATATTGGAATTTTATTTAAACCAAGCTCGGTTTACGCAATAATTTCCCGTTTTCGTTTTCTTTAAACTTCGGCACAAAAACAATCTCTTTTGGTTTTTCATATTTTCCTAAAACATCAAAAAACTCCGGCGCAAACTCCTGTTTCTCGCCTTCGATAACCAAAATTAATTTTTCTCCCAACGAAGTATCCGGAACACCCGTTACAAAGAATCTGGTATTTATTTTACCGATCAGTTTTGCCTCTATCTGTTCAGGAATAAGCTTCACTCCTCCACTATTTATAACATTATCGATTCTTCCCAGAAAGATAAATTGATTCTCTCTTATCAATTCAACTAAATCGTTGGTAACGATCGGTTCATCAGAAATAGCATCAACAGAAATCACCAGGCATCCCCGATCATCCTGGCTAATTTTTGCATTTGGCAAAACAGTAAAAACATTCTCTCCCACTTTTCTCGCAGCGATATGAGTAATGGTTTCTGTCATACCATAAGTCTCATAGACTTCAGTTTTTATCAGTGGTAAAACTTTCTCTTCAAGAGCAGAATCCATTTTAGCCCCACCTACAATTAGTTTTTTCACATTTTTCAAAGCATCGATCGAATTCTGAACCTGCAAAGGCACCATAGCTACAAAATCATATACTTTTGTATTAAGAGCCAATGGCTGCGTGCTTGGCGCTACAACATCCAGTTCAAGCCCTAAAATAATAGCACGTACCAACATCATTTTGCCGGCTATAAATTGCACAGGCAAACAAAGTAATGCTGTATTTCCTGGCTCTAATTCGAAAAAGTCTCCAGTCCCTAAAGCAGACTGAATCATGGCTTGTTTCTCTAATCGCACTAATTTTGGAAGCCCCGTGGTTCCGGAAGTTTTCATCTCGATATAATCCTTATCATCGAACCAATCGAGCAAAAATTCCCCTATCGCGACTTCATTGCCGTCACCTTCCTTTATATAATCATAAGCAACACGACGCAACTCGTCAGCGTTTAAATGAAAACTATTTATCTTAAAATAGTTGTGCACATTTTTGTGTGTTAATTTTGACATGATATTTATTAATTTGAAATTTCTACAGCATTTATTTTACCCGTTAATTTTTCTTTCCAGTTCTTCCAATTGTATTTTTTACTAAAAATAAAAAGCAAAATAGGATATATGACAACAACCGGTAATATAACATCCAGCCCCGCAGATGGTTCTGATAAATCTTTAAAAAGAGAATGGGTTTGAAAAACAGACCAATCCGAAGTCACCAATAAAGCACCAATTAGATTATTGGCAGCATGGAAACCAAGAGCCAGTTCGATTCCCTCATCCATAAGTGTAATAATACCCAAAAATAAACCGGTTCCTATGTAATAAACCATAATAACGTAACCCATTTTGGCCACTTCGGGATTAAAAATATGCATCAGTCCAAATATAAGAGAAGTCATCATTAACGGAAACCATCTATTAAGGGCCAGATTCGCAAATCCCTGCATCAAATATCCTCTAAAAACATATTCTTCGGTACTGGTTTGAATCGGGATTAAAATTGCCCCTAAGGTAACTAAAATCAAAAAAGGAACCAATTTAAAATTCCATATAAAATTCTCGGGAGATCTTAAATACACCACCACAAAACTTAGTATGGTAAAAAATGACCATAAAAAGAAGGAGAAAAAAACACGTTTCCAATCGACCTTTTTTCTTGATGTTGTAACCGACAAAAGCGTTTGATGATGCAAATATTTTACCACATAATAAATGCCAACAAATGCAAAAGCAAACGAAATCATAACCAAAAACAAGGTAAGATTAGGTTCGAATATTTTCATAACAGCCGCATTATCTGTCGGAATTACTTTTTTCCCAGTTAACGTTTTATACAACACCGCAACCGAAAAAGGAATCTGACCTACAAACGAAGCGATAATAATTAAAACTGAGCCAATAAGATATAACCAAAATTTATTCTGAGATTTAATTCCTTGTTCTAAAAACATATTTATAATAATTTAAAAATGAGAATTCGATTTAACAACTAAATCTTACTTTTGGTCTTGCTAAAATACCGAATTTTTAATTTAATTCCCTTAACACACCTTAAATATAACAAAATGATACAAATTTACCATAATCCACGTTGCGGAAAATCAAGAAACTGTCTGGCTTTTATCGAACAAACCAATCAGGAATATGAAGTTATTCCATACCTGACCCAAACTCCGTCTTTTGATGAACTAAAAGCACTGCTTAAAAAACTAAACCTTCAACCCATTGAACTGGTTCGAATTAAAGAAAAAATATGGATCGAAAATTATAAAGGAAAAGAATTAACCAATGATCAGATTATTCAGTCCATGACCGATAATCCTATCTTAATAGAACGCCCAATTGTTATAAAAAACGGAAAAGCAATTATTGGAAGAGATCTAGACAAGGTAGCTTCTTTTTTAGATTGATTATAAAGAATAGCATTAACATTTTTTTGTGATTTCTCTCTTTAAACCAAAAGGTACATTTGCGGTCTAAAAGAAAAAGAAACCAGAAATAAAATGAAAAAAATCAATTTTGCTGTATTACTTGTATTGCTATTTACAAGTTTTTACAATTATGCCCAACAAGGACCACCAGCCAACAACAAAGTGAAAGTTACAGGAAAAGTTTTCGAAAAAATAAGTAAACAGCCTCTTGAATACGCCACTATTTCGATCACAGCGCCAAATGATACTAAAGTTATTGCTGGGGGAATCACAAATCCTAAAGGGGAATTTGATGTAGCGGTTGCTCCTGGAACTTATGATATAAAAGTTGAATTTATTTCGTTTAAAGCAACAGAAATAAAAGGAAGAACGATACAGGGCGACACCAATTTAGGCGTTGTAAATCTATCAGAAGATGCAGCACAACTAAATGAAGTTGTAGTGCGCGCCGAAAAATCGACAGTAGAAATAAAACTGGACAAAAAAGTATACAATGTTGGTCAGGATATGATGGTAAAAGGCGGAACTGTAAGTGACGTTCTGGACAACGTACCTTCTGTTTCTGTTGATACCGAAGGAAATGTAAGTTTAAGAGGAAGTGATAATATCAGGATTTTAATCGACGGAAGACCTTCAAACGCAATTAATGTTGCTGAAGCTTTACGTCAGCTTCCTGCCGATGCTATTGATAAAGTCGAAGTTATCACCAACCCATCTGCGCGTTATGATGCAGAAGGAGGATCTGGATTAATCAACATTATCCTTAAAAAAGGAAAAAACCAAGGGATAAACGGAACTTTTATTGCCTCTACAGGTATTCCTGAAACTTACGGTGCAAGTGCTAACCTGAATTATAAAACAGAAAAAGTAAACTATTTTACTACTGCAGGATACAACTACAGAACCAATGAAGGTGGAGGATTAACCAATACAGAGTATTTTAAAGCCGACAAATCGACCAAAGGCTACCTGGATGAAGATCGTGATACCAAAAGAACAAACGAAGGATTCAATGGAAGAGCCGGTATAGAATGGACTGTTGCTCCTAATACTTTTTGGACAAACGCCATTAATTACCAAAAAAGCACAGGCGATACCAGAGATTTAATTAACTACAATAATTTTGATGCTGCGCATACATTTACCGGAACATCCTTTAGATTAAACAACGGAGATACCGATAGTGAGAATGTAGAGTATACTTCAAATTTAATCAAAAACTTCAACGATAAAGGACACAAACTTACTGCCGATTTATCGATTTCAAGAAATACAGATGACAGTAACAGTCTTATTACAGCATCACCAAATTTCAATAACACTTTAAACGATCAGGTTCAAAAACAAGTACAAGTTCAGGCTGATTATGTTTTGCCATTAGGTGAAGGAAGTCAGTTCGAAGCTGGATATAAAGGTAGTTTTGGAGATCTGAACAACGAATATTTAATAACAGATAATCAAGGTGTTAAAGATGATAAATTATCAAACACTTTAGAATACAAAGAAAACATCAACGCTATTTATACGCAGTATGGTTTCAAAGTAAACAAATTCTCTTATTTATTTGGTTTGCGTTGGGAAGACACCAATATTCAGGTGAACTTATTAGATAATAGCGACTTCAATACTAAGAAATACAACAACTTATTTCCTAGTGCTTTTATTAGTTACGAAATTTCAGAGCAGAGCAGCTTCTCAGCAAGTTACAGTAAACGTTTATCAAGACCTAGAGGACGTTTCATGAACCCTGCAACAAATTACTCCAGTAACGTAAATATCTTTCAGGGAAATCCGGATTTAGATCCTTCTTTAACTGATAAATACGATATTGGGTATATTAAACGTTGGGACAAAGTAACTTTTAATACCTCAGCATATTTCGAAAACACAAAAGATGTTTTCAGTTTCGTAAGAACCCCTACAGGTAGTGTTGTAGATTCTGAGGGTAATGTGGTAACTCCTACACCTGAGAACCCGGTTGAAGATGGAATTCCGGTCATTTTAAGCCGCCCTATTAACTTAGGAAGAGAGCAAAAATTTGGTTTTGAATTTACACTGAATTATACGCCATTAAAAAAATGGAGAATCAACAGTAACTTCAACATTTACAACGTAAAAACTACCGGAAACAATACCTACACAGATAACAAAGGAAATGTAGTTGTACAAGATCTGGATAATCAAGCCACAACCTGGTTTGCAAGAATCAACTCTAAGCTAACTTTACCATACAAAATCGACTGGCAATTAAGCGGGGTATACAATGGCGAGCAAAAAACGGCTCAGGGTAAAAACCTGGGACAATTTGCCATGAACACCGCTTTTAGTAAAGATGTCTTAAAAGACAAAGCTACAATCGCATTCAATATTAGTGATATTTTCAACTCAAGAATCATGAGGTCGTATACTTACCTTCAAAACGACACCACGCTTGAGAGCCAGACATCATATGGCGAAATGCAATTCCGTAAACGTCAATTCAACTTATCTTTTACGTATCGTTTCAACAAACCTAAAAACGAAAGAGAAAAGAACGGAGCCCCTAAAAATGATGGTGGCGGTGACGGCGGAGGAGAATTTCCGGGATAATATTTCTTGAAATTCCAAAATTTAAAATCCAAATTCCAATTTAAAAGTTGGAATTTGGATTTTTTGATTTACAAAGGAATCCTACAGTTTTTTTTTAAACCCACCCGATTTAAATAGTTTCAATCAAATTGGAACTTGAAACTTATTTTTTATTTTTTTTCAGTTTTGGAATTTTATTTTATTTCCATAAAAAAAAAGGACTCGCAAAAACGGGTCCTTTTTTTATGAAGTCAACTTAAAATTAAATTGCTTGTTCTGCTTTTTTCTTTGCTCTTTTCTCTTTGATAAGTTCCCAGCTTGCTCCCGTAACCCAATAAGATACGAAACCAACTAAGAAAAACATCAACCAAAACCCTATAGTTAGTATGGTCAAGAAAAGTAAAAAGCCTAAGTACTGTGAAAATTCAAACATGTTTTCCGGAATTTTTGAATGTAAGGACAAATGTATGTTTTATATTTTTCCTTAGCAATAAAATCCAAATCAATTTTCATAAAATCACAATAATCCGTATATTTAAACTCATTTTAAATAAGGTTTTTTTTCTATTATTATTTAACTAGCTAAACTATAAGAACATGAGTATTTTCAGGAGCCGTTTCCCGCTATCCGTTACAATCTTTTATGTTTTTAAAGAAAAAACATAAAAGGATTTCCACTACTATCGGGGTTAGGTACTCATTTTCAAAAGAAATTTCAATCATAAAAGTAAAAAATCGGTTTTAATCCGCGTTTTTACGAAGTAAATCCGTTTCATCCGCGTCTTATTTACCAAAATTCTTTACCGATTACACATATAACATTTTACATATAACATTTTACAAAAAACAACATGAAATACAGAATAGAAAAAGACACCATGGGCGAAGTACAGGTCCCTGCCGATAAATATTGGGGAGCACAAACAGAACGTTCCCGTAACAATTTCAAAATTGGCGCTTCGGCCTCAATGCCACAAGAAATTATCGAAGGATTCGCTTACCTAAAAAAAGCCGCCGCATACGCCAATGCCGACTTAGGGGTTTTACCTGCCGAAAAACGTGATGCTATAGCAGCCGTTTGCGACGAAATCCTTGCCGGACAACTTAAAGATGAGTTTCCATTGGTAATTTGGCAAACCGGTTCAGGAACACAAAGCAACATGAATGTCAACGAAGTGGTTGCCAATCGCGCACAAGTATTAAAAGGATTCAATATTGGCGAAGGCGAACCGTTTATCAAAGCCAATGATGATGTCAACAAATCACAATCATCAAACGACACCTTCCCTACTGCCATGCACATTGCAGCATACAAAATGGTCATCGAAACTACTATTCCCGGGGTCGAAAAACTACACGCCACTTTAGCAGCAAAAGCAGCCGAGTTCAAAGACGTGGTAAAAATTGGACGTACCCATCTTATGGATGCAACTCCACTAACTCTAGGACAGGAAATTTCAGGATATGCCGCGCAACTATCTTTCGGATTAAAAGCACTTAAAAATACATTATCCCATTTATCAGAAATCGCTCTTGGAGGAACCGCAGTAGGAACCGGCCTAAATACACCAAAAGGTTACGACGTAAAAGTAGCTGAGTATATTGCAAAATTCACCAACCTACCTTTCGTAACTGCCGAGAATAAGTTTGAAGCTCTGGCAGCACACGATGCAATTGTTGAAACACATGGAGCCTTAAAACAACTGGCTGTTTCATTAAACAAAATAGCAAACGATATTAGAATGTTGGCCTCAGGACCACGTTCCGGAATTGGTGAAATTCATATTCCAGAAAACGAACCAGGATCATCAATCATGCCCGGAAAAGTAAATCCAACACAATGCGAAGCCTTAACAATGGTTTGCGCACAAGTGATAGGAAACGACATGGCAATTGCCGTTGGCGGAATGCAGGGACATTATGAACTGAATGTTTTTAAACCTGTTATGGCTGCCAATTTCCTTCAATCGGCAAGATTATTAGGCGATGCCTGCGTTTCATTCGACGAACATTGCGCACAGGGAATCGAACCGAATTACAAACGAATCAAAGAATTAGTAGATAATTCATTAATGCTGGTTACCGCTTTAAACACCAAAATAGGATACTACAAAGCAGCCGAAATTGCCCAAACCGCACACAAAAACGGAACTACTCTTAAAGACGAAGCAGTTCGTTTAGGCTATGTAACTCCCGAAGACTTTGACGCCTGGGTGAAACCAGAGGAAATGGTGTAAAAAAAACAGTCGCAGTCGCAGTCGCCTATAAAAAAGGCAGAAAACTAAAGTTTTCTGCCTTTTTTTGTTAGTTATATCATTATCTACAACTTTGACAAAGTTTACCCACTCTCAAAACTGAAAACTGAAAACTGAGACTGAAAACTTTTTTATTTCCCGTCAACGTAATCTTGCAAATAGCTAAACCTCTCGGTTAACTTACCATTTTCGGTTATTTTAGCGCGTTGCAGAATTCCGTCTTTATCTCCGTTAAAGAAAGCAGGAATTACATGTTCCATAAATTGCTCTCCAAAGCCTTCGCTGGCATCTTTAGGGATTTCGCATGGCAAATTATCTACTGCCATTACCACGACTGCTGCCGGGTGAAAAACCTCAACCTCTTTATCTTCTAAAGGAAAATAGCCGTAAATAGGTTCTTCAATTGTCGAAGAACGCAATGTACATGCGATTGG
The DNA here is from genome assembly GCF_015350725.1 of Flavobacterium sp. CSZ. Taxonomy (NCBI): domain Bacteria; kingdom Pseudomonadati; phylum Bacteroidota; class Flavobacteriia; order Flavobacteriales; family Flavobacteriaceae; genus Flavobacterium; species Flavobacterium sp. CSZ. Next base: position 187,522 of record NZ_JADKPQ010000004.1, on the reverse strand, counting down.
ACCATTAACATCACAAGAAATATCAGCGACAACTTTTAGTTTACAATCACTCGCATTCAGCATCTCTCTCGATAAAATCATTGGAGCTCCGGTGGCATAAAAATGTCCTGCAAAATAAATATCCGTAACTTTAGTAAACTTTTCAAAATCAGAAACATATTCATCAGGATGCGCTACGAAATCATTAAAATCCTTTTCAAGACCATCTATTCTTTTATTGTATTCTAAAACATCCAACTGAACATACACAGGCTGTGCATAATTTTTGCTTAAGTAATTTTCAACCGTAATTTCTTTTACTTTTATAGCATCAAGAATTTCTTTGGCACCACTCCCCACCTTTCCGGTTCCGGTAATAACAAATTTTAATGCTGGTAAATTAAGACGTTTCAAATGTGCTATTAAGGCATCTTTTCCGGCAAGAGTTTCAGCTTTTGGTAATTTAAACAATTCGAATTTTATACCAAAAGCACGGATTCCGTTATAAACACCAACCATTCCGGCGTATTTTCCAAAACCAATTAAACGACGGTTTTGATCATCAACAATAGTTTCATGATCATACAAATCGATATTTTTTTCTAAAATTGATTTCAACAATTTCTGGTTATAAGGCTGTTTTTTTATCGTATGAGAAAAAAAGAAATAGGCTTTATTCGGAATCAAACTATCTACAGGAACTTCCTTTACTCCAAATAAAACATCAGAGCCCGAAACATCATCAGTCACAGTGATTCCCATACTTTTATATTGAACATCAGAAAAAATCCTAATATCAGAACTTTCTACCTCAACAACAGCATCATCATACGTTTGTTTTAGCTTTGCAAGTTCATTTGGTGAAAATACAACACGTCGATCCGGTGGATTTTTTCTTTCTTTTATAATTCCAAATTTCATTTATAGCAGATTAAAATAATTATTAATATAACTTTTTTACTTCAATTTGTTTCAAATATAACAAATTTAGTTAAAGTTTTGTTGTAAAAATACAATTTAGAATGTTTTAAAACCGTTAAAAGCTGAATAACAACCAACTAATTAAACTACGTCTTAATGTTTTGTTAAAATACTCTTTTTAAACAGTAAAAAAGGACAAAACATAAATATTGAATTCTATATATTTGTTTTTAAAGAATGATGAAAATGAGCCTCCTTAAAAAAACAAATATACCACAAATACTTTTCTCAATACTAGTTTTAACCTCTTGTGGTAAAGACAAAAAAACACAAACAGATACAGCAGCAGAAGTCGAAGATACTTTACCTAGAATGAAACCATTAGCGAATGAAACAAAAATTTCACAAGCTTATATAAATTCAGTAACAGGAAGAATAAATCATTTTTACAATAAAAACTGGCCCAACAATACGATGAATGGAAGTTTTTTAGTAGCAAAAAACGGTCAGATTATTTTTGAAAGATACAATGGTTTCGCCAATAAAAACGAAGGAACTAAGATTACGGCAGAAACTCCGGTGCAAATTGCTTCGGTAAGTAAAGTTTTGACTGCAACTGCAGTTTTAAAATTGGTAAATGCCGGTAAAATCGATTTGGACCAAAAAGTAAATACGATTTTAAAAACATTCCCTTATCCTGATTGTACTGTAAGAATGCTGTTAAGCCACCGCAGCGGAATGCGCAATTACGCTTATTTTACAGACAGAGACAAGTCGGTTTGGAACAGACATAATCAGCTTACAAATAAAGATATTCTTGATATTTTAGCCACAAAAGATATTGGCTTAGAATCTAAAACCGGAACACGTTTTAGTTATTGCAATACCAACTATGCAATGCTTGCACTCATCATCCAAAAAATCACAGGTCTCTCATACAAAGAAGCGATGTCTGAAATGATTTTTAAACCGTTAGGCATGACCCATACCTATGTTTTTGATAATGATAAAGACAGAAAAAAGATTGTTCCTTCTTATAAAGGTAATGGTGTAGAAATTGGTTTTGATTACCTGGATAATGTTTACGGAGATAAAAACGTATTTTCGACTGCAAGAGATCTTTTAAAATTTGACCGTGCCAGAAATGCTCCGGGATTTTTAAAACCTGAACTTTTAAAACAAGTTTATACCGGTTATAGCAATGAAAGAAAAGGTACAAAAAATTACGGTTTAGGAATTAGAATGATCAATTGGGAAACCGGACAGAATTATTACTTTCATAACGGTTGGTGGCATGGTAATACCTCATCGTATATTCCGTTAATGAAAGAACATGTAACCATTATTGCTTTATCCAATAAAATGACCAGAAACACGTATGCGGTTCGTAAACTGGCTCCAATTTTTGGTGATTATCCGTTTAATTTCAAGGATGAAGAATAATATTATTTTTCTGAAAAATTTATTACAAAACTAACTTCAAATAGTATAAATTTGCAAACTCATTTTTGGGGTCGACTGGTTTTGACAGCAAGTCGAATTGAAAAGTAAGCACGTCGAGCATTGAGACCTTGCTCGTAAATATAAGATCTTACAATTTTACACGGCGAAAATAACTACGCTTTAGCTGCATAATCCGAATTATAGTAAGATTAAGCCACGTCCCTATCAGATAGGGAAGCTGGATTCTCCTTGAAAGCCTTGGTTTGTGGCGGTCAGTACAGGGGAACCGTAAAAATAGACCTAGATTTCCATGAGCTTCGGGTGGAGATCGAAATTAAGAAGATAAGTGTTGAGTGGTTGTTCCTGACCTAGCTCAACAACGAAAATCCAATCAGGAAATAAACGTGTAGAAAGCTCTTTAGTTGCTTGTTTGGACCCGGGTTCGATTCCCGGCGACTCCACAAAAACCCCTGTAAATACAGGGGTTTACAATGAGAAAAAGAAAAAAGTGAACAAAAAGAGAACAGAATTATAAATAATTGATTTAATGTCCCCGCAAGCATTTTAATTTTAAAACAAATTAAAATGAAATCAATTTACACAATTCCAAAGATTGTCAAGTATGACGATCTTTCAAAAGCCTGGTTTGTCTATTTTAGATACGACAAAAAGCTTTTCCGTTATAAATTCGGAATTAACTACATCAACAATTACAAAAAACGCCTAGTCGAAGCCGAATCGATTCGAGACGCTTTACACCAAAAACTAAAGGAATCGTGGAACCCTAATATTCCGGATTTAATAAACACTTATAACAATATGTTATTTAGTGAAGCTTTAGATTTTTCAATCGAAAAGAAAACACCTAATCTAGGATCAAAAACTTTATGCGGTTATAAGAGTACTTCAAAATTCATAAAGGAAGCTTTAAAAGCTACAAATATGGACAACCTACTCATTGCCGAAACCAAAAGAATACATATAAAATTAATTATTGAAAAAACAAAAGAGCAGCGAAAGTGGTCAAACAAATCATTCAATAAAAATTTAGGTTATTTAAAAGCGATTTTATCAGAATTAATGCAATGGGATATAATTGAAAATAATCCAGCACACGGAATAAAATCCTTAAAAGTCGGTGAAATCACCGCATTCACCCCGGCAACCGATGATGAAATCAAACTGATAAAGCAAAAAATACTTTCAGAATTCCCAAGCTTTTACACTTATATAATTTCAATTTTTCATACCGGAATCAGACCTGAAGAACTACTCCACATTCAACTTAAAATGATTGACTTAAAAAAATCACAAATCATACTTCCTCCCGGAATAACCAAAACCGATATCGAAAGAATTGTTCCTTTAAATCCATTTTTAAAAGCATACCTTGAAGAAATGAACCTATCACAGCACAACCAAGAGTTTTTTATTTTCGGATCAAAACGCGAACACACCAATCGTGGTTTAAAAAAAGAATTAGATTTTATACCAGGGCCACGAAGATTAAATAGAGATTGCGCTTCTAAACTATGGAGAAAACTAATCATTGACGGTCTAAAGATTAATGTAAACATGTATTCTTTAAAACATCTAGGAGCAAACAAGAAAATATTAGCCGGTGTTGAGCTGGATGCACTACGAGAACTTTATGGACATACTTCAAAAATGATGACTTTACGATATGCTAAAGTAGTAAAAGAAGTCAATCGAAATCAGATCATGGAAAAATCACCCGATTTTTAACTTTTACAAGACCTAAAAAGCTGTTACTTTTAAACAGTTTTTTAGGCAAAAATCATTAAATTTGATACATGAAAAATCACACACTCATATTATCAGCAGCGAAAGTTACTATTCCTGAAAATGCAACAATCGACTTTATCACGAGTTTGATCAATCGTGGATTAACCGGCATAGAATATTTTGGACCGGAGATCGATAGCCAAGAAGATTTTATCGAACCAGATATGAAGCTGGCCAGTGAAGATATCTCGCATTTCGAATTCTTTTTTGATACTGAAGAACCGATAGAATACGAGTTACTTTCTGAAACTGATGTAGATGGTTTTATCTTGGACTTAATAAAAAAATCCGCTAACATTGATCTGCGAGCGGATGGTAAGGATATATTAGTATACCTCTAAATTTTAAAAGTCCTCATCTAAATTTATTGATTCATCATCAATATTTGTTTCCAATGAAGGTGAGAGGTCAATATAAGTTACAGTTACCTCTTCGGCATACTTATTAATATCCGGCGCAACAACTTTCAGAATTTCGTTTATTTTTTCACTTGCAATTTTCTCAATTTCTGGATTTGAAAGTTTAATACCAGATTTATCTGCAATGCCAGGTATTCGATCTAATAAGAATTCAAGAAGCACAAATCTGCATTTCTCAAAATGCTCACCTATTGCATCATCTTCATAAAACAATTGATAAGGATACTGATATTGTATTAACTCTTTTCTAGAGTATAAACATTCAAGATAGATTTGGATTAGCTTTTTGTTTTGTTTTTCACTGAATGTAATCATTGTTATTTTAATTAGTTGGAAATGCAATTATTTTTGAGTCATATTTTGGAAATGCAAAGCTTTTAATATCAGTTTTAGGATCTAGCCATTTTTGCTCATCTTCCCTATTTACAATGAGAGGCATTCTTTCCCGGTTATTATGCACAAACCGCATCACTTCGTTAGCTTGAGTCGTCACCATCGTGTAAGTCCTTAAAACGTCTCCGTTTGCTGGATTTACCCAGCTGTCATAAAGTCCAGCAAAGCAAAATATTTCATCTGTTTGTGATGATATAAAGTACTTCTCTTTCTTTTTCCCCTTGATATCCAACCAGCGCCACTCATAATATCCAGTAGCAATGATCAGGCAACGATTTGAATTAATGTTTTTATACGATGGAGTAGTATCTATACCTTCGATCCTGGCATTTAAAGTGTTTTCTCTAAAAGAAGTATCTTTCGCCCATGATGGTACCAGCCCCCAAGTAAAGTCAGTTTCAATTATTTTCGGATTACTATTCGTTATAATAGGTATATTTGGATGTTCGAATCCATTTACAAAAACACCCTCGTAAAAACTTCCGGTATTGTTCACGGCAATATTAAAACGAATCTTTACATCGCGCCTACTTCCCTTTTGATCAACGTAGTAACACATAATTAATTATTAACGTTATACTCAAATTTACAAAATTAATCTGGATCATTTTTTCTAGCGGTAATATTTTCACCCCAATGGCGAGTACCTCTTTCTTCTTTACCAACACCTAATCTTCTATCGCGTTTAGATTGATAGCTATTCGTATGCTCGCTTAACACTTGTTTAGGTGGGTACATTATAATATGGTAAAAGTTTAATTTTGAATTGTCTTTTAATTTTATTCCAAATGGAATAAATTCATAATCAAACTTTAAATGAATTAATATTTTACAAAGTGCATAGGTATCCTCTTCACCTAATCTTTCATGCATTAAAACACCTGTATGCAAAAAATTCAACAATGCATTATACCCTCTTTTATCTTTTATAAGTCCTGAATATTTTAAAATATATTCATCAACTTCTGCTGCTTTTTCGACATCTGTTTTCATCTTCATAATTTAGAAAAACAAAATTAACACAGATCATAACACATTTATCTTAATATATTGTTCTAAATTATAACAAAAACCAAAAAGCGATCCATCAATGAACCGCTTTCCCAAACAACCAAACCAAATATAAACACTACTTCTTTTTCTCGATTTTCATTATCCGGCTTTCACCACAATCATCAAAATTTTTAGATGTAAATTCTTTTTTGCCAAACAAACGAGTTTTAATACCTAAAAATTTCCATTGGCGGCGCTCCCAATAAAGAACACCATCAGATTTATTATTAAACTGCCTATCCAATACACGCCATTTAAGCTTATTATTTTCATAACTAATAATTCCCTTTGTCGTCCAACAATTCAACGTATCTATCACTTCCTGACTTGTGGGAGTATTATTCCTTACAGCTTCTACAATTCCTGAAAGATCCGTTTCTCTCTTGGTAGTATCCTGGTACTTATAAGAATTAGATACAATACTTTCAATTCGACTTGCCTTTATACCGGCATTATCTAATTTCTTTTTCAGATCTGAATTTTGATACTTCAGATACTCGTTCATTTCTTTTTCGTTCAAAATTTGAGTAGCAAAAAGAAGCATTTCGGATTTTCTTAATTGAGTGGCATTTTCGGTTTGCCTTAAATTTTCTGACTTTTGAAAAGTGTAATCTTTATAAAACCAAACGACAGCCACAACCAAAACAATAATAAGCACAAGCTTAATATTATCCCCTAACAATTTAAAAGAAATCATGGATGTACAAATATTACGTTTTTGTTTTTTCTAACTCGCTTCATAACATTTCCGCCGTTGCTATCGTTTCCAATAGCAGTATTACCTTCAATAGTCTGAAACTCCTTATCATTTATCCATTTCACAAAAAGCCCAGTATGATCATATCTACCATCTGCATTCCAATCAAAAAATACAATATCACCTTCGACAGGATTTTTTGTAATTTGATTTACTTTTTTAAAATACGCTACAGCAGTTTGACAACCAGCGTAACCTCTTGAAAACCCTATTTTAGGCAACTGAAAACCAGCCTGAGCATAACACCAGGAAACAAATATTCCACACCAGGCAACACCATCCAAACCAAACCATTTACCATACTGTGTTTTATTTGAATTAGCTGGTTTTTCAGTTTGACCAATTTCTTTTTCTGCAATTCTTAAAATCTCATTCATTATGTAATTATTTAGTTATTACATTCCCCGTATCAGAGAATAAATTTTTTATTTGAAAAGTGATCAATCTGCGAACTGGTCTTATGAAATATTTTACAAAATCAGTATCTTTTCCTATGACTTCCATGTTTTCCAAAATTGAAACAACTTCGATGTAAATCATAATACTTATCATAGAATCCCCAAACAGACTAGAGTATTCATTTCCAAACCTACTGTCGCTAACGCTTTTTATATTTAAAAGCACTATACCCATAACTATAGCACCGCCATACTGAGTAAACTTTGTAAATGTTTTTCTAAATCCTTTTGAAGTTCTTATCGTTTTTGTCAATGTTGCCTTAGTAACACCAAAAACAAAATCTAAAGCGCACATGATAAATAATCCAATTATTAAACTACCATCGGGTAAATATTTTAAAATCATAGCAGTTGATTTTTATTATTATTTTGTCTTAAATTATTGTGTTACATCATATTGAAATGTAATACTTCCGTTTGTGCTCCCAAACCCGCTCGATGGTGTGTTGTATATAGCTGATGCTATCGAAGTGCTAGCTGTAAAATTAACCGTTACCAATCTATTAATGTTTGCGACTACTGTATTGCCTGAGCCAAAATTATAACTTAAAACTGCCCCTGTTCTGTTCACTGGCAATGTAAAATTAAAACTTGTCAATGTACTTGCGTTTATCTCATTTGCTGCAAATCTAATAGTCACAGTTACAATATTTCCAATTTTAGTATAAATAGCACTTATTATTGTCATAGATGTGATATTCACTAAACTGCTAGTTGTTGGCGTATAAGTTCCTGATGTTGGCAATGATGTTGCATCCGCTTTTAAAGCTAAAGCCGTATCTATTTCGCCTTTACGCATAAAATGATTTGTATTACTTGCAGCTACAGAACCCGAAGCATTCCCTGCGACTTGAAATATATCTCCGTTGTCTGTAAACGTACCTCCTTTTTGAATCTTAACATTTCCTGTGCCTGCCCAAATACGAATGTTAGCCGTTAATCCGGTTCCTGTGTTTGTTGGGTTAGTTGATATTTCTAAATCTGATGTTGTGGCTTGCGTTGCTATGCTCGCAGTTCTAATTGCATCACGCCCAAAATAAATACCCGCTGCCCAACCATTGCCTACTATGTTTAAACGCATAGGCTGACCCGCGACCGGATTTTTTAAAGTAACCTGGTGATCTAATGATATTGCGAAAGGATCGGTTGTTGCAGTTCCAATACTTACAGCACCTCCAAACGGGTTTAAATTTACGGTGTTATCAGTATTAAAAATTAGCTGAGAAACATTAGATTGTAGAACGCTACCTACATAATCACCACCTATAATCAACTTCTGTCTTGCACCACCTGAAACCCCTCTATTTGGACCAATATTAATGATGTCAGTAGAGTTATTCATTAAAATATTAAATCCCTGGTATGTTGTATAATCTGCTGCATAATCAGAGTTGAACATTTCAAATTTACTTGTCGTTCCTGTAGGTGTTCCATTGGGCATAATGTAAAATCTCGCAGGAATGTTTGTTCCCGACGGTCTAAACACATAATACCCTTGATCAGACGCATAAAAAGGCTGATTAAAAAAGGCAGCGAACTGATTTCTTATCGCTTGCAACGATTCCGAATAATTATAAGTTCCATCTGTGATATTATTACCATAGGTTGTTAAAACCGCTGTTTTAGTTTCATTTCCTGTACCATGAATAACATTTGCATCTAAAGCCCTTGCATCTAATTGTGCTTGTATTGAGCTTGTTGCATCATTAAACAATTTCTGATTCTCTGTTTGGTATCGTTTACCGGATGAATCAGGAATAATCGTAGTAGTCAAACTGACAACCCCTACTTGACCATTAACAGACTGTACGGCATCTGTAGGCGTTAGCAGTTCACTCCAATTACCCAGTACAGAAGAAGGTAAAACACGTAATATAAATGATTTACTAATGTCTGACCTAATAGCAACATCACCCTGATCAGCTCCGGATAAAGCTAACATTTGCGCTTCCGAACTTACCGGAAATGTTTCTGATATTGCTAAAGCAGGAACTTGACTGTTTGGCACTTTTCCATCTGCTCCAAGTGTTGCAACACCATTTGCAATTCCTTTTTGAGATATAGGTATTTTTGTGTCTAGCTGGTCTTTAGTTGCTTTGATAGAAGGATATAACTGATCATTTATAGTACTGAAATCAGTTGCTTTATTTATTACCTTTTCATAAAAATCAACTACCGACACATCTGTAACCAAATAAATACCAAAATCAATTGTATCAGCCGGAACAGGCTCAGCAAAAGAACTACTTATACTTTCCGCGCCAACAACCTTTGTAAATGTATTCGAAGTATTAAACACAATCCTATCTAATCTTTGTTTACCAGTCGCTGCATAAGGAAAATTAATAACCACATCTACAGGATTTGAATAATTAACCCCGTTTATTTGCCAAATCCAACCAGCATACATTGTTAAATCCTGCTCGACTAAGACAAAAGTTCCAACCGTAACCACACGATTAACATTACTAAGTTTAGCATCTAAATAAGCAAAATTCTGATTTATAATATCAGCAGCTATTCTTGCTGGCGTTCCTGTTTTATCGTTCGCCGTAGCGCCTTTAAATATTTCTTCCATAACACTATATTATTTATAACCAACAATTATTTTCAAAGACCATTTTCCAACATCAATACCCGATATCGTCAAATTATTCGCTATCGCGCCCGGTGCAGAATTATATGAAGTCATAACAACTAATTCATCATTAGTCATTATTTTAATTACAGTATTATTAAGATTATTATACTGAACACCTACTCCACTAGGTTGATTTGTTGAATCCCATTTTGACGGCGTGCAAACAGTAACAACATCACCAACAGCAAAACCATTATTAGAAACTTTACACACCAACATAGCCACAGCGGAATCAATAATAGCAGACTCAGGCAAACCTGTTGCAATTGAATAATTTCTGTCTACTGAAAAAGATTCCAATAACAAAACTTTTGATTTAGCAACTTTACCTAATTCTTGCACCATAAAATCTATAATTTTATTTTCAACTGCTCTGTGATCAACTGCAGGTATTCCTGAAGCGTCCTGTAGATTCACCGCAATAAATTCTCTCACTTGATTTTCTGTAATATCTGCCATAACTTTATTTATAATCCGGTTTTAAATAATCTACATTTGAATAATCTTCCACCACAACTGGCGGTAACGGTATAATATCAAAATCAAACGTATCAACCGTACTATCAAAAGTTACTGTCATACTATCAAAAGTGAATATTCCAGGCTCTATAAGACCAACACTCTCATTTACTGAAGGAAACCTACTATTCCCAACACCAATTCTTTGTACATTTTTATTCATAGCTATATTTCAAATCTAACAGGTTGATACAAATATGGAATTCCCAAAACAGTTCCTGATCCGTTTACAAAATCAATTGTATTCAATTGAATCCAAGAACTACCAGCATGAATAGCCGGAAAACCACCCGTTTGTAAAAGTTCAAAGATTATTTCATCGGTTGATATATAACCAATTGAATAAGGCAATTCATCATACGAAGCGTAATTACCATAATGCTCATATATTGTAATACCATTTTTGATTATCCTGAATTGAGTATTCCCAGTGTTATAAGCAAACATATAAGCACGCCCTTTAAGCACTAAATTAAAATTAGAAGGTATGTTAGGATCAATATTAAATTTATAACGAGCCAACATGTAATCCATATTCTCCAAAAAGATCAACTCTAGTGAAGCCGTATAACTTTTCATTCTAATAATATTCAACGTATCAAATGCCGTTGCACCATCATTATCAGTTACCTCAATTTTATACTGATATTCATCTTCAGTTAAATTATCGATCGTAGTTTCTAATTCCGTTGGAGTAGTAATAATATCACCAAAACCACCAATAGTTTTTGTCCATTGCTGCTTAACTATAAAACCATCAACGTCATATGCTACAGCAACCAGCGAAACCGATGTTTGATCATTTTCAAGAACGATATCAGCACCAGCATTAACAATTGGCGGGATGTTTTCAGGATTGGAACCTGAATCACCTGAATCACGATAAATAGCCCGTGCTAATGTTAGAGTTGTTTTGTTTTCATCTAAATTCCAAGAACAATTAACCGGTACAAACTGCTTATCATTTACATAATGAAACAAAATCAAATCACTAAATTTTACAGCATTAAGAGCCACAACATCTAATTTTTCAGAAGCCTCGTTAAACATTCTACGAATTACATTACAAACTGTTTTTTGGTATCTATCCGTTTCAATTTTGTAAATAGAATCAGTCCATTGCAACCAAGAATCACGACTTCCTAAAACTTCATCATCCTTATAAATGTTCACTGAAAAATTTCCTGAAGTAATTGCAAATTCAGTTTTCACAACCATCTGTTCCGAAGCATTATAATTATATATCACTTCAAGATTTTGTAAAACAGAACCACCGTAGTTAACCGTGTTTATATTATCTTTTATCAGATTCGCACCCTTTAAACTTACAACAGAATAAAACGCTCCTGACTGTTGAAAAGCATAACTAACAGGAATTAATATTGTGTTATAACTCAAAGTCGCTTCTCGTAATTTAGCCAACCTAAAAGAATTACTAAATGCCGAATCATCATCAGAATATACCAATTCCATTTCCTTATCAACTGTAAATTCATCAGATATTAAGTCCGTTACAATTAAATCTTCCTCAAAATTCACCGGAACGATTGATAATTTAGTTATTTCAAAACCTTTAATATTGGTTTGATAAATTGGCCCGCCTGGACGCCAAATTTTTAAATCTAATAATCCATCAAAAGGAACAACCCAATCGAAAACCAACTCAGCTTTACCATCCTCGAAAATCAATTTTTCAGAATCCGGAATACTTTCTTTTCTATTTGAAAAAACAACAACATCATTTAACAAAAACTGATACAACAAAGGATTAATGTATGCATCAGGCAAAATACCTGTCATAACCTTGTCGTATTTTATTATTGTAAAAGTTGCAGTAATTGTAACTTTTTGATATTGATATAAGTAAATCTTATTTTGTAGATTTACAAACTTAGCTTCATCAAACGGAGCAACAACTGGTATTTCTCCGAGACCTGGCAAATAATACTCCTTTAAAATTGCATTGACATAATCCGGAAAAATTGCCACACAATAAAAATCAGCATTACCATTCCAATCAGTTGAATAAATCTCACCAACAACACCAGCCATAACAGACCAACCATCATTACTTTCTTTTTCAATAGTCTTAGGAAAAGACTGAGGACTTCTTTTGTGCGATACTTCTATAAGATTATAAGGCGGTATCATCGTGACTGTAGGAGTAACTAAAGGCGTAATCCTTTTAAGCAATTTTGCTCCTTCAACATTACCCAACAACTCACCGCTAACATTATATAATTTAGCATTATAAGTACGAACATGGCGTTTATTTAATCCCTCAATATTCCAACGATTATCAGCCTGATAACAAACACACAAAGTATCCTGAAGTATCTTTTCTAAAATAGAATAAGCATCTTTCTTTTTTACTTTTTTATCATCTGTGAAAAATGATAACGTATCCAAATAAATTAAATTCCAATCCTTTTGTACCGAATTTTCTATAGCCGGATTAAAACAAACGTTTAGCCCTAAACTTGTTAAACTTAAAATTTTACACAGTATATCAATTACACTTTTTTCGTCTCGATAATAATCTTCAGGTAAGTATTTACCTTTTAAGCGACCAAGACCGCACGAAGCAGTAAATTCAACAAAGGTCACATTGTTAGTGTACGGCTCAGAATAGGTGTCAGGAACAACAAAACCTGACCATAATAATAAATCATCAGAAGTATTACGTAATTCGACTTTAAAACGAACCTCATTGCCCGTAAAAAAATTAATAAACTTTGCATCAACTAATTCATTATGAGCAAAATTAAAAGTTAAACTACTTCCAACAACCGCTAATTCATCTTTAGAATCAGATCCATTCCAATTTAAAATAATACTAGAACGAGACGCTTTTTCAATAATGAATACGTTTTCTAAAAGCACCTGGTCAATTATGTCAACATAATAACTCATCTATCCTAATCTATTTTTTCTTGATTCAGCTCGACCAAAAACAATTAATAAATCAGAACCTTTTATTTTAACTTCAGGGATTAAAACAGAAGAAGAAGAACCTGAAGACATAGAATTCCAAATCTTTTTTTGTTGATCAGAGTTAGCAATCATTTCACCCGAATTAACCCTTGCCAATATCTTGTCACCGTAAAAAGAAGTACCTGAAACAATACCTCCATTTGCAAACGCCTGGGTTCCACCACCCGCTTTACTAATCTTAGACTTAGCTAAAGTACCAACAGCCACTAAAGCAATACCAGCAGCTATAGCGACGTAAGGATTTAATGATTTTAAGGCTGTTTTAATAGCTAAAACCGCAACACCAGTTTCTATTGCAATCTTTCCAACTTGAATAGCCATATCTGCTAAAGTTGTTAAAAACAAATTTCCAATTGAAGAAAGCGATGCTCCACCACTAGCAAATTGACCAATTAACTCACCTAAACCCTCACCAAAACTCTGAAGTGTCGTTAACCATACTGAAGAAAATTTCTCATTAAAAGTCTCAGCATTAGCTACCATTTGTTGCTGTTCTTTATCGGCTGCAAACCTAGCACCTCTTACAGATGCAATCAATCTTTTCATCATCTCTTCGGTAGTCTCAGTAGCTTTTATTAAAGAACCAGGATCCAAATTAATTGCTTTGGCAAATTCAACACCTTTAATCAAATCATTTGCTCTTTTAACTTGTTCAGCAGTTATTGCTACTTCATCACGAAATCTCACTAATTTAGCTATTTCAGCATCATAAGCTTCCGCGGTACCAATTGATATAGTATCTTTTACATCGACACTAAAAGGAGCTATATCTTTAGGTTTTTTAACCTTTTTTTCTTTTTCAGGTGCAGCGACATCTACTGCCACTTGATCACCATTAAGCAAGTCTAAATTCTGCTTGTTCTTATTATATATTTCAGTTAATATTTTAGCCTCTGAGTCATACTTTGCATTTTTACGATCCAAAGCCTCATTAGCAAATTGCATCAACCTATTGTTTTCTTCGTAAAAAGCCTTTTCCGCTTCCCACCCTTTAGCTATAGCATTTTTTCGTTTTTCATTATAATCAGCTAAAGCTTTCTCACGGTCGAAGCCCGCTTTAATTTTACTTGCCTGATTTTCTTCTAATAATCTCGATGCAGCGCGTGCAGTTGCACCTGAAAGCAGAGCCGTATTATATTTCTCAATTGAAATACGCGCTTTATCTGTATTTATATTTTCTAAAGTAAGATTACCAAGATACTCAGGCGATATCTTATTAATTTCCTGAATAGCCTTTAAACGGTTTGCTTTTGTCTCATTTTCATTACGAGCCGTAATTAGCAATAACTCTAATTGGGATTTCTGATCTACTATTGAAGAAGTAGCTTCATCTGTCACTTTTTGAATTAACTTTTGAGAAGCAGATAACTCAACTGCCGCTTTTGCGGTTTCAATAAATGCATTTTTAGTAATCAAAATTATCCCTAGCAATATTGTAAGACCAGCCATGATAGGAATAATAGAAGCCGATATCAACGTAAAACCAGCAACAACAGCAGGAATAACCGACAGTATCCCACCAATAACCACAAGTAACGGACCAACAACAGCTACTAAGGCAGCCACTACCACGATTACCGTTTTTGCCCCTTCAGACAACTGGGAAAAAGCTTTTATTTTTTCATTAATAGCAGTTATAACCTTAATAAACAAAGGAAGAATAACAGCTCCTAACTGTTGACCGACTTGTTTTAAACTTTCAGTAAATATCCTAGTTTGATTTGCAGCTTCTCCTGAGGTTCGCTGGAAATCTCCTTGCGAATTTTTTGTAACGGATAGAATATAATTATATCGTAACTGTACCTTTTCAGCTTGAGACATTGTCTCGTACGTTTTCTTAATACCTGAATTTAAAGCGTATTGTTTTAAATTAACTTCAGTAATGACTATACCTAACTTTTTTAACGATTCTGTTTCACCTGTAAAAATTGCAGTTAATGCAGTATTAGCCTGATCAATACCAATATTCTTAAATGAAGCTAAATCACCAGCTAAAGCCACTATAGTAGTAGCCATTTTTGCAGCTTGATTAGTAGACAACCCCATACTTGTTGCCATATCACCATATGCAGCCGCCATATCTAAAGCAGTTCCTTCAGCTATACCAGAAGTCTCTAATGAAGTTTTAGCAAAATCCTTAACACCAGCCGATGAACCTTTAAAGGAAGCCTCTACCTTATTTAAGGATTCCGTATAATCACTAGCAAATTTTAAGGAAGCAGCACCAGCTGCCAAAATAGGAAGGGTAACATACGTTGATAAATTACGGCCAACTGCCTGCATCTTTTGTCCTACCTTATCGATAGTACGCAATGTGTTTTGCATATCGGTAGAAAACTGCCTAAGATCAACAGTTATACGTATATTTATACTCGCTAATGAAGCCATTATACCACTTTTAATTATTGAATAAAAGTAGTTTCAGACCAATTCTTAAAAGGTTACATTATGTAACTTTAAAACATAAAAAAAAGCCGCTATCTCTAGCGGCTTCAAAACATAAAATACAAAACAACCAATTTTTAATCTACAACTTTTTTTACTGCATCTTGACGTGCCCAATATGCATTCATTTTTTCAATATCATCGGCAATTTTTAATGCCCTTTCTTCAGACAGTACTTTTAATTGTTTTTCTTCCCATCTAAAAGTTAACACGTCAGTTTTCTGAGTTCCCTGATCCAAATAAGGCTGCATAACTGCAAACATAATTTCCCTGGTCATAACCCATCTTTCCTTAGAATACGCATCCTCTTTTTTACGCTGACCATTAACAGCATTGAAAAATGATCTTGGTGTTAAAGAATAGAATTCAATAAACGGCATTCTAAGCTCACCTAAAGCGATTTCTTCTAATTTATCCCAGGTTAGATTTTCTTTATTTTCGTCGTCATCACGACTATCTACTTTCCCTCATCATCAGAAACCTCACTTTTCGGCAATGATTCAACTAATGCATTTTTAAAATTATCTAAAGCATTAGGATCTTTGAAAAATTCATCTATAATATCAAAATCATCTAAACTTTCTTTATATCCTCCATACTCAATAGCCGAGATTAAAATTTCTTCTAAAACATCTATTTGAGTAAAAGTCAACTTTCCATCTACGGAATCCAAAATAGCCATTTTCAAAACAACATCATCAATCCCTGCAAGCTGCCACTTTCTGCCCAATACTCTAAAAAGCCCTAAGCCAAATTTTAACTTAAAACTCTTATCTCCTAATTGAATTACAATTTCATCCATACTACGCAGCTACTGTTGTAACAAAATCTCCGTTCCCCTTAAAAGAAGCATCTCCTGTAGCAACTCCATTTGTAGGAGCAGTCATATTGATACTTTCGATAAATGAATTTCCGGTAATAATTACATCACCCACAATTTCAGTTGAAAACTGAACTTCAACTTCAGATCCCTGCTGATAAGTATCTAAAATTTGCTTTGTAGCAATTTGGGTTGTAGAAGCAGTTGGTATATTCGCCACTAAGTAATTTGTCGAAACACCCCATGTGTAATTACCCGGAGTCACTTGCTCCCCATTTGTATCTTTTGAAGCGATACTTTCCATATTTCGGGAAGTTGTAAAGCTGCATTCCGTAGCATGAAAAATTGTTTTTCCATCTACTCTAATTCTTAAATTTTTTCCTGCATAGGTATTTCCTGCCATAATTTCTATATTTTATTAAAGTTAATAACACCAACAAAAGACTGATCACTTTCTACAAATTCAATTTCAGAATTTAACCAATCGTAATTTTCTTTGACTATAGGCTTCATTTGATCTAAAAACTCAGCACATTTCCTGTATGAGTTTTGCTCGAAATAAAAAAGCAATGTTAATGAATACATATCCCCATCCTTACTTTGCCCTGCTTGATCTCGTACAATGTAGTTTGCAAAAGGATAAACTTCATCAACCGAGGAAACAACCGGAGACAATCGATCATCCATAACAGATGTAAATACATTTTCACCTAACAAAAATTCTACTAATTGATCTGATACTTCTAACATTAGCTACTTAATTTATCAATTCTTCTTTGTATAAATGCTGTAAGTTTATTTTGAGCATCAGCAGTTGTATTTGATTTTGTCTGCTCATAAGCTATATCCAAAAATGGAATCCCTTCAACTCTTCCAACCACACTTCCTTTTCTTTTTTTAGTCACCCTGGACAACACACTTTTTTTACGCCCACTTCTTAACGCCACTCTTGAGTTTTCATTATTTCTATAAATCGAGTGCCCATCATGTACCATGTGACCATACCAGCCATCATTATTATTCTTTGCACGGGGGCCAATTAACACAGTTGGATTATTTGACTTAGAAGCAATCAAACCCAAAGATTTTCTAAGATTACCTGGGGCTATTTTTTTTCCTCTAGCAGAATGTGATTTTGAACTTACAGGAACTGCATTTTTAGCAGCCAAAAGCGTAGGACGAGCAACTTGACGAAGAATAAGTATAATTTCCTTTTTCTTGTCTTTTTCATTCGCCAAAAGCTTTATCTTAGCCTTTAATTCCTCAAATCCCGTTACGTTTACATCCAGATTACTCATAATCTTTTACTATAATTAACAGGTGCGATCTACGCCCTATTTCAACTACATTTACAACATTGAATAATTTTCCGTCATACAATACCCCTAATTGGTTCTTCAAATCATTTACCATAGCATTATATCTTATAGTGAATTTTTTATTAACCAAATACCGAATTTTGCCTTCTACATCTTCAGTTCCGGAAACATCTTCCATGTAAGCCCATGGTGTCGATATTACTTCCTGAGTAACTTCTTTTTCATTTGTAGAATTACGAGTTGCCACGAATTTCACAACTGAAATTTTACGATCCATTTGACCTATAAACGGTTTTGCTTCTTTCATGATTAGTATTTTCGATAAGCTCTAGATAAATTATTAGAAGCTGGATTATTGCCTTGGTCACGATCTTCTCGACGTTCATAAAAATCAGACAAACGCAATTGCATAGCCTGAAGCAATGGCTTTGGACATTCTGCCAAAGTAAAACCTTGAGAAATTGTTACTATTACTGCATCATCACGTTCAGCAGTTTCCGGAGTAGAATAAAACTTAATTGCATAACATTCTGAAATACTTGCTTTTTGAAGCTTATATTGATCAGAAGGCAATAATGTTAAATCAGTTTCTCCTGGTGCGTAATATTCAATTTTAGCAATAGTATCATTATCGTAATTAAACTGAAAAACAAGTGGAGACTCAAATTTATTCAACTCCATTACCAATAACTGTTTAGCAATGGCACGATTAATAAAGTTTTGCACAGCTTCCTGAGCAGAATCAATATAACCCTGAATCAAATCATCTTCATCTGTCATTGAAGCATCGATCCTTAACTGCTTCTTTGCTTTCTCTAACGTTATCAATGATGTCGTTCCCGTTAACGTTGTGTAAAAATGAGTTACCATAATCCTGTTTTTAAATATTATCCTCCAATTTTGAAATAACCAGCTTCATCAAGTTCTTTCGCTTGTTTTTCTTCCAATTCAGCAAGTTCACCAGCATTGTACGCTAAACCAAAACGACCAGTAGGAGAAAGTAAAAACTTACCTTTCACAAGCTTTGCTTTTTCTGCTTTTACTTTATCAGTTCCAGCTTTAGTAACCGGCGCTTTCGATTTCGATAATTCAGCATCTAGCAATACTTTTGCATCATCAACAGCAGTTTGAGCCGATTGTTTTTCTTCAGCAGTTGCAACTTCTGGCAAACCATTCAACACTTCTAATTTCGTGTCGTAATCTTGTTGTAATGCAACTGCTGCTTCAGCAGTTGCATTGTTATTTTTATTACTCATTTTTAGCTAGGATTAAGCAGTTAAAAGATCTTTTACCACAGTAAATGCTTTCGGTTGCTTTACCAACACATCAACAAATACATTTGCAATAATTTCGATATACCCATCTTTTTTACGAGATTTATCATCTACAGTTAAATCCATAAAACCCCATTGACCAATAACCAATTGAGAAAAATCACCAAATATTGCAGCAGAAGCAACTGCTGTAGAAGATCCTTTTGTTAAATTTGAAGGAACGTGATTTGAAACCGCGAAAGGATAACCATTTACAGTACCATCTTCAGCCATTAAATAAGTAGCCTGACCTGATTCTTTTGGAGTTACTTTTAATTTACCTCTAACTTTTGGATTAGATAAATAGTTCATTTTAGCAGAATTTGCATTCTCTACAAAAACAGGAGTTTCTAAACCAACCATAGCACCCCAAGTCGGGGCTAGCCCATTCGTGCCCATTGCTAAAGAATTTGTTCCTGAAGCATTTAAAATTCCCAAGGGCTCACCAGTTCCACTACCATTAATACCTGCCTTATCAATTGCATTTGCAATTACATCACGAATTGTCTTCATAGTGTATTGCTCCATATCAAAAGAAGACTGCATCAAATTTTGCAATGAAATAGGAACGCGAACAGTAAGACGTTTAGGTGTCATTTCAACTTCACCCCATGCATCTTTAGTAGGATCAACAGTTTCCACTTCACCTTTCCATACAGCTGAAATCCCACCGTTGTTTTTTGGAAAAGATAAATTTCCTTGTAATCCTGTCAAGAATACAGCCCCTAAAGACTCTAAAACCGGTTGCGGTCTCAAATAATCAATTGGTGCGCCAACTTCAGTAGCAACAGTAGTCGCACCATATCCGCCAGCATCTTGCGTTACTGTTTGACCATCGGCACGAGTCTCGACACTTCTTGAATCGAATAACGGAACCATCAAACCATTTGGATTTACACCAACACCTGCTCTTTTCGCGACTTCAGTAGCTCTTTTATGAGCTTCTAATTCTTCACCAACTAACGCAGTACCATTCATCAAAGAACGAATTGCACTATTGATAGAGAAAGGTTTTGGAGCAGTTCTTTGCTGAGGATTATGCTCATTTTCTTCAAATCCTACACCTTCAGAACCTTCTAAAGAACGAAGATTATCTTCAAATGCAACTTCATCAGCAATCTGACCATTTAAGGTTTCGATATCCGTTTGTAAGGTTCTGAACTCAGCCGTTTCCGTTTCGTTCATATCTCTTTTTTCTGTTACCGATTTTGCACGTAACGTTTTTTGAGCTTCAATCTTTTGAGCTCGTTTTTGTTTTAATTCAGCAGACTTTTTCATTTGCTTAATCTAAATTAGAGTTAATAATAATTTGAGCGTCAAAAGCGTTGAGCTCTCTTTTTTCAGCTGTTCGACTTTCATCGATTTCAGGCTTTATATTCGATTTTTCTTTGTAAGCATCTAAACTTCTTTTTGCAACTTCGGTATCAGCATAAGCCGGATACGTTACAGGAGCAACATCATACAAACGTTTGAATTTTATGATTTCTCGAGTAGGAATTTCCCCTTCTATTTCAGTCCAGGTTTGTTCTTCAATTTCAAAAGCAAAGGACGATTGTGTGATATCTCCTTTTTCAATAGCATCTTGTAAATCACGTGCATATTGACGATCAGGAGTTTCATAAGAGTATTTTAAACCAACCTTATCAACTGACAGTGTCAACGTTCCTTTTCCTTCAACACAACGTGCTAAAACATAATTAGGACTATGGTTAAAAAGACAGCGCACATCATCGTTTAAAACATCATCAAACGCTCCCTTTTTAATTTTCTCTCTAAACTGATAGTAATAACCGATTACAGTTTCAGAATTAAACTTAGCCGCATATCCTTCAATAATATTTAGTGATTCATCAGAATCACCATCATCACGCTTTTCTTTTTTAATCGTTCTCATTTCAGAAGAAAACGTACGTCTTTCTGCTGTCTCACTAATACTTTGGATATAATCGTTATTTTCCATCTTCTTTTAATTTTTTATCAATTTGCGATTCTGTAAAAGTGTTTACAGGAGTTAGATATTCATCTAATATTTCCGGCCCTGCATTAAGATCTTCAAGTTCTCTGATCTCATTTCTATTTCTCCAACCTCCTAAAACGGCACGAGCGTAAGCCTCTGATCTTGATTTTATATCAGTACGCAATAAAACATCCATATTTGCTCGCACGAAATACCCATCTTTTAACTCAGATGGTGTACAAAGTTTTTTAGCATATTCCTGTTCGAAATTTGTAATATGAGGCTGAATAGTATCCGAATTATGATCCATCGATTGCTGCTCGATATTATTATTTGTAGATTGTTCTAATGATTTTATTTTATGAGGTGCAATGTTTAACCAGCGAGCAATATCCTCGATATTAAACTTTTGCTGCTCAATTATTTGCGCTTCCTGAGGAGTAATATTAATTGGCTGAAACTTAAAACCATCATCTAAAACAACGATTCTATCCGGCGATTTTTCACCCATTGCCGTTTTCCAGCCTGCTATAATTTTATCTTTACCTTTTTCAATTGTTTTATCGGTTTGGATAACACCCTGGCGAACACCTTTATTTTCGAAATTAGTAGCAGAAAATTGCTGTACTTCTAAAGCCATTCCCAATTGTTGAGCTGCGTAAGTAATTACACCAACACCCACTATACCGTTATGAGAAAAGTTTTTAAAGTGAAGTACTTCAGAAGCTAAAAGAGGTTTATCATATCCGCGTACATCATATAATAGCTCACCTTTTTTTAATCGGATATCCTTAACTAAATCCCAGTTTATAAAATCAGTTGAAACAGGATAACCTGAAGCGTTATATTTGATTTTAGCTAAAGCATTACCACGAATCAAATATGATATCGCCATTGTTTTACGAAAAACAAACGAGGTCATTAAATAATTTGGCGCGGTAGATATCAGAATATTTGCAGGATGATCAGGACGTGAAAGACGATTACTACCATCTTTCTGATAAATTGCAAAAGGGATTTTGGCTATATCATTTGAAATTTGATCTACACCATTATAAAAAGCAGAAAGCTTTAAAGCTGTTTTAGGCTTCATTCCATAAACACTGGAAGATCCTAACGAGAAAAAACCACCATAGTTCCCGAAGTAAGAACCATCTGTGGAAGAACTCCTTTTTTGAGGAGTAAACATTTCGCGAAAAGCACCGTTAAAACCCATTACACTATGTATTTATAGGGTAAAAGTATTTTAACGGTGCTTTTTAAATGGTTACATTATGTAACTTTGTGGCTGTACTATAAATTCATATTTCGCCTTGTAATCTGTCAACAATCTTTTTCATTAACTCCTCGTTATTAATTTTAGAAGTATTACCATTATTAATCAATGTAATTCTAATTTCAACTTTTTCACTAGTAGCTGTTTTAAGTTTTTCTATATCTCTTTCAAATTCTATCTCGTTAAATAAAAAATGCGCTTTCATACTATTATTTTTTTTTTATAAAGTTATTAAATTAAAAAGCAAAATACCATTCATCATTTAATTTTTCAAAAGTGTATTTTAATTTTCCAACTAAAACTGTTACAGTTGCAGCACCGTAAGTTTTAGGTTTAGGCAACTGCTTTATCGCTTTTGCCATATTTTCAGTTTTGAGATTCTCTGTCATTTTACTTTAGTTCTGATTTTATATAAAAAAATCCAGTTAATAATTCTATTATAATTAAAAGTACAACCAGTATATATCGCACTGGATTTGAATTAAAAAAATTTAATTCTAAAAGCGAGCTCGTTACTATTGTGATTAAAAAAGTAGCAAGGATGATGTATATTATTTTCATTTTGATTTATTATTATAATAATTTGAAATTCGTTTAAAAGAGTTATAATCTGAGTATCTATATTTGCCGTACAAAGAATGATATAATTCATTTACATTATCGAATGCTTCTTTGTTAGAACTGACTTTGGAGACCTCGGTATAATATTCATCATAAAAACCTTTAACGGATGTAAACTTTCGCATAAGTTTATTTTCCCTTTCAATTTTTTCAATATAAATTCGTAATTCATTTTCTTCTAATTGGTTTGTCATGTTTATTTGAATTTATGGGTTAGCAAATGAATTCTGTATCGTCTCGGTTGTAAATACTCTCATTGGTTTCTTCAGGTTCTGACATTGAACCGCCAATTGCGTTGATCGCCGCAATTATCCCATCAACACGCCTACCATTTGCCCCGGAACGACCTTTATGTACTTTCATATTATCATTAGCATCGTAGTAGATTACACACGATGCAAGCATCCAGGCTAAAACCGGATTTCCATCATGCTTTAGTTTTCCTGATAATACTAATTTTTCAAATTCTTTAGTTGGCGCAGATATTGTACCAATAGCTTGCGAGAACTCAGAGACATTAAACCCTTCAGCAACCAAATCCTGAGTTAATTTTGTAGCATTGTAAGGATCAAATTCTAAGCGATTTACTTTGTGATCCTGGTAAGTATTTCTAATTACGTCCTGAATCACATTATAATCAATGACGTTTCCAGGCGTTGCAGTAATATAGCCATTGTCTGCCCAATATTGATACGGTACACGATCCTCTTTTGATCTTTTAATAATGGTATCTTTAGGACAAAAGAACCAGCACTTTAAATAACGATATTCATTTTCGTCAGGCTCAGAAATCAGCACATAAGCACTTAAATCGATTGTTTTTGAAAGATCCAAACCACCAAAAGAGCCAAATGTTTGAAACTTTTCCATCGGAATCGTATCAACTTTATTTTTCATCCAATCCTCATTAAAAATCCAATCCAACAATTGATCAACCCACATATTTAGGTTTTTCGTTTTGAAATTTCGGATTTTTGAAGGCTGGTTTAGCGCCTTTACAAATTCTTTCCTGATAGCATCAATTACCAAACCATAACCCAACAAAGGATTTGCTTTAGCCCACAATTTTTCATTTTCCCACGATTCTTCCGTTTTTAAATCTTCCTGATCGATATCATGAATCATAATCCAAAGTGAATTATCAATTTTTCGACCTTCTAAAACTTCAATAACAGAATCCTCGTATCGCTTACACGCAGATTGAACATTTGCACCAGCTGTTGTAATATGATAAATTAAAGCCTGTGTACGCTGAACAGTTGACGATTCAAGGTTTTCTTTTACAGTATCATCTTTATGAGCATGATATTCATCTATAATTCCAAAATGGCAATTGATTCCATCCTGAGTTTTTGAATCACCACCCAGCGCACGCATTTTAGCATTGGTTTTTCTAAATCCGATGATTCTTTGCATCGCATAAAAACCTATTTTACGCAATGCCGGATTCGCAACAGGGCTTTCGATATACATACGAGCCTGCTCCCAACACAAACGAGCCTGTTCTTCTTTGGTTGCTCCAACATAAATCTCGGCTTCCATTTCTAAATCAAAACTCATTCCGTATAAAGCCAATCCCGCCATCTCGGCTGTTTTACCGTTTTTCTTCGCGCGTTTATCGTAAACGGTGTTTATACGTCGATATCCATTTTTTGAATTGATCCAACCAAAAACATTATACATTGTAAACTGCTGGAACGGAGCTAAAACAAACGGTTTTCCTGCCAACTTTCCTTTTGTGTGATTAAGGAACGTTGGAAAGAAATTAATAATTCTCATTCCTTTGTTGTGATCTATATAAAAACCATCCTGATCAGCAGTTTCAATCCATTTATAAAAACGCTCAACAGCCTGCTTTATCCTTTTTCCGGTTACGATCTTTCCGGTACGCACATCGTTTGCGTATTGAAAAGGAATCGAAGCTTGCATTTGAGGTGTGATTTGCATTTTAGATATTCTGTTTTGGATTGTTAAAATTGCATTAAATAGTTTAAAAAAGCGCAAATTTGCGCTCTTATCTTTTGAAAGTTTACCGCAATTTTATTGCGTGGTAGACAATAGCGAAAAAATATTCATTAAGAACGTTGGCAAAAAACTTCGAGAGAAAAGATTATCTAGAAATATTTCTCAAAAATTACTTGCCATCGACTGTGATCTTCAACCTAGTCAAATAGGTCGGATTGAACGGGGCGAAATAAATACTTCAATTGGGATGCTTTTCAAAATTTGTAAGGTTTTAAAGGTTGATCTTAGCGAACTACTAAAAACCTAGTTATTTCGACTGAATTTCAATTTTAAGCCTACTTCTTATCAGAAACGTGTATTTGTCTTTTTCACCGTCTAATATCTTCTTAAAAAGCTTTATTTTAAGTTGTTCATCTTTTAAGTACCCTGAAAGCTTATTTGCCGATGTCAATTTTGTGTTTTTGACGTGGTTTTCTTTGGGATTCTCTAAAACTCGTATAATGAAATTACGGTTTATAACTGCGTTTGTCGGGTTGTTTGATTTTAGTGCCATGTCTTTTAATTAAAATTTTTCTCGTAAAATAGGATGCCCTTTATCGTAGACTTTTAGAAACTGTTCAAGTCCGCGTGGAAATTCTTCAGGATCCATTTTAATTTGTGATTCTGCCTCTGACTTAGGAAAACAACCGTTATCGCTATCTCGTTCATCGATATATTGATCCTCATCTAATTGTTCAGTATCAATATCTGTAATTGCTTCGTCTTCACGCCAAAGAATTACTTTTTTTTCTAACTCTGATTCCGGCAAGCTGTTGCAGAAATCTTTTAATTGTTTCCAGTTCATAATTTTAGCTTTAATATTATTTTAAATTTTACTTGATAAATATTCATTGATTATCGTATTTACAATTCCTTGCTTTAAATTGAATTTTTCAGCAATAGCCGGAATACTATTTAACTTGCTAAATCGCCAATCCTTAATTATTTTTTCTTTGATCTCATTTGAAACCGTTACATATTTGGTTTTCATTTTGGACAAATTTTAATTATGCCACTCGTTTTAAAACTTGCAAAGGTTTATCCAAGCTTAGCGCTAATATTTTTCTGTCTCGAACTTTGGCTGCATCACGTTCATTATCATAATAACCGCAATCATACTTTACACCCTTTTCGCTTACACTTGATTTCCAACTTTGAGTTTCACGATTCCAGCCAACACCTGTATAAATTGAAACTCGGCTATTTGTAGATTTTCTTTTCATCACTTTTTATAATAGAGGTTAATTTTTAAGACTTGGTTGGTTATCCGTGATTTGCATTTAAAAAATCTCCGAATAAATCTCCTTGTCCTGTTTCCACTTGTTTTTGTTCAATAAGCTTGCTTCTGTCTTTGAAACTGAAACCAAAGTGTTTAGATAAATCATCAATTTCCTTAATCATCTTCTCACGCACCGTAACGTAACCTGAAACATTTGTTGCACCGCCTTTGAAAGTTTGAATTAAACCGCCATCAAAACCCCGTTTTCTAATTTCCTGCTCAGCCTGAATGTAGTAATCAACACAAGTGGCCAAACGATGTAAATGAATCAGATCTGGCTTGGTTAATTTTCCCGAATCAACCAATTGCTGACCAAAATATTTATACCAGTAAACCTGATCTTTAGAAAGTTCAAATCTTGAATTTGGCGCAGGAAGCGTTTTCAAAATCTCATAAAGATTTTTATTTACATCAGCAACTTCACCATCACCTTTTATAATTTTCATATTATACATATCATTAACTATTAACACATTAGACCCCCCTACCTAAAACAACACTCCGAGTAAAATTCAAGCTAAACAGCGATGTACGCAGTGCTCGAGCTCGCGAGAATTTACCCCATACCCCTCTGTGATCGATGCGATTCACTTCCAGATTTCTTATTATGACATTCGTGACTCATGCTTTGCAGCTCACTCCAATCGTATGGATCAATACCGTTATCGAGCAGATAACCTAAACCTCTCACGTGATCACATACTTCAGCTTTCTTTACAATATCTTCACGCTTACAATCTTCACACTCACAAATAGGATTCGCTTCACGATATGCCTTAGATGTATTACGCCACTTACGAGCGTTGTAAAAGCTTTGATAACTAACCTTACGATCGAATGCAACTCTAGGCTTCACCCAACTTCTTACTACTTTCTTTGGTTTGTTTGCCATGATTAGAAATCTATTCCATTATTATATTTGTTATCACTCACATCATCTATCGAATAGAAAGCTTCGTTAGGTGTTGGAGTAGGCAAAGCTTTAGGCTCGTTATATTCCTCAAGTTCTTCACGCATATCATCAGGACATTCTACATCAATAAACTTTGTCTTATCACCAATCCATTTCAACAATGCAGTGTTAGGAGAACCACCACGATACTTTGCGAAGATCACTTCACTATTTGCACCCGCTGCAATCAAAGGATGCATATCATCTGTGTAATCTTCCTCACTCATTTCAATCTTATAATATTCAGGACGATAAAGAAACTGCACAATATCCGCATCCTGCTCAATTGCCCCACTCTCACGTAAGTCAGACAACATTGGACGTTTACTTGAACCACGAGTTTCAACCGCTCTAGATAATTGAGACAAAGCAATCACTGGAAGATCTAATTGCTTTGCTAAAGCTTTCAACTTTCTTGATATAGAAGATATTTCCGCTTCACGGTTTCCTTTTACTGTTCGGTCAGTCATCAACTGCAAATAATCAATAATCACAAGCTTTATATTAAAGCGTCGAACCTGTAATTTAACCTTGATAATCACATCAGATATATCGGTTTTACCACTATCATCAATATACATCGGATATTCTTTCATACGTTCCTGATGCTGTGTGTAAGTTGCGAAGTATTCATTTTTTTCAAAACCTGTTTTTAATAATTGTTTCAAATGAAAGTTAGTATCTATTGCAACTGAACGCGCCGTTAATTGCTGCATACTCATTTCTAATGAAATAATACATACAGGATTTCCAATCTTGCAATTTTCAATAGCACACTTCAAAACATAAGCAGTTTTACCCATACCAGGACGCGCTGCCACAATTATCAATTCCTGATTACGATATCCACCCGTGTATTTATTCAACCTTCTAAAGCCAGTATGAACACCAACCAGTTTCACTTCTTCTTTGTTCGCAGTAAGCAATTCAATTTCTTTCTTCAGATTCTGTAACGCAGCCGGAAAAGACATTGTATCACGCCCGGTGCTTACAAAGTCCTGAACCTTATCGAACTCATCCTGCCAACGAGACATTAAGTCAAAAACATCGGTCGTTTCATCATAAGCTAATCCAATGATAAGACTTGAAAAAACAATAGTCTGACGCGCCATAAACTTTTGCAATATCAATCTACAGTGGTAATCTATATGTGCCGCAGAAGCTATTCGCTGTGTTAATTCTATCAAATAAAAATCACCACCAGCCAACTCTATAAGACCTAATTTTCTTAGCTCTGAACTTACAGTCAACATATCTACAGGACTACCAGCATTGTATAAACTTTGTATTGCAGTAAAAATATACTTATGCTGATCTTTATAAAATATATCTGGTTTTGATATTATCGAAAGCGCTTCATCAACACCTCTTGAATCTATTAGCATCGCACCCAAAACCGCAGTTTCAATCTCAACACATTGCGGAAGTAATTTGCCTTTTTGTAAATCAATATCTTTCATATACCTCCTATTTTTTCTTTTTTCTGATTCGGGTTTAATTCAATCACAGGCTTTTCAAATTTATCCTGGTTAAAAACCCAGTTGATTGCAAACTTTCGAAAACGGCCTTCAATCACATCACCATCGTATTCTAATTTTTCCTGCAAAACAGTCGCTTCGAAAAGCTGCTCAAATTTGACGAAGTCATGAATTTGTTTTTTAAACTGCATCATCATTACTTCAAATCTTGAAGGATAATTATTTTCAAAAAAAGCGAGCGAAGTTTCTTCTCTCTTTTCTTTATTACTATTATCTTTCTTGCTTATATCTTTCTTACTATTATTTACCGATTTTCCAATAGTTGGATTTTCCAACATTGGAATTTCCAATGATTGGGTTTCCAATGCTTGGAAATCGGTCATTGGTTTTTCGTTATTAGTATCAAAATAAAGGTGATAATCAACAATAAAACCATTACCAGTTTGCTGCTTTTTTCTTACCAAATAACCTAATATTTCTAACTCTTTTAAACCTTCAGAAATACTCGATTTTGCCTCTTTACACTGAAAAGCAATTTTATCTACAGAGAAATTCCAGCCTTCAGGTTTAGACTGCATAAAGGCAAACAAACCCTTTGCTTTTAACGATATTGTATTATCGTTTAACAACGTATTCGGAACCATTCCGTACGGAACGTTTTGCTTTGTTAGTTTTGCCATTAATTAAATTTTTAGCTTTTAATTCGAATGATTTACGCAGCTTCTACTTGAAGTTTATTTACACTTAGGTCCAAACCCTTCAATTTCTTCTGTTTTTCAACCAGACGTGATATTTTGCCCATATTTTGCCTTACTATTGCAATGATCTCATCATGATATGCAGTAGGTTCATTATCATAACCCCTTGATTGAATAATAGAAAATGACGCTAATGAAATTTCTATTGTCTCAAGTCGTTCTCCTTTAATACGAGCTGACATTAATAAAATTCCATTCTTTTTATGATATTCATTTTCATAAACACAATGATCTAATATTTCTCCTTCAAGTTTTACATCTTCTTCTTTTAGAAGAGCAACTATTTCTATTTTACCAGATTTAAATTTAAAATCTTGAAAAGCTTTTTCTTTTATCCCACGTAAAATTTCCTCTGCATCAGCTCTCTTTCGTTGTTCTTCTTGAATTTCAAATTGTCTTATCCTATTTTCTTCTTCTCTTCTTTTACGCTCAATTTCATTTTTTCTTCTTCGAATAGCGACATATTCATTATGAGATTTCTTTAAGTTTCTAGGTAGAATCAACGTAGGATTATTTATATCTTTATTCAAACTCTTTAAAAGAGAAACATAATCAAACCAGATTCCAGGATCTTTTATTACATATTTATGTCTTAATGCTATTTTTATTTGATTAAAATATCTTGAATAAGAATCTTCTTTAAGAGCATGTTTCAATAACTCTTTATTTTCTAATTTAAAAATAGTTTCAAATTGAGAATTGTTTTTTAATTTCCTTAAAAGCGTTCTAGGATCTGCTTCTAAAGCCTTATTATCTAATTTGTAATAATGAAATCTTGGAAGATATTCTGCTCCAGGACATATATAATCAGACTCATAATGAAAATAATTATCTCTTGACCAATAAGCATTCTTATTAACATATCGTATTTCGTAATCAGTGCAAGTGAATCCATCCCTAAATGGTCCGGTGCATCTACCAACTATTGTAGATTTGTCTTTATCATAATCAATCCATTCTTCAAACAAAGGATCTAAACTATAATCTGGTTTTTTACTTTTATCCATATATTTCCAAAGAGAAACGTAACGAAAAACTTGAAACCTCCCAACAACTTCAACAATAGAACCAACTACAAATCGAGAAACTTGACCTTTCGATCCTGTTTTAATATATTTCAACTTTTTACTACAGCTGGGACATTCTACACCGACAATCTCTTCTTTCCATTTATCCATTTTAGGCTTCCACATTTGGTTACATTCAAGACAAATAAAATTTTTATAATGAGTAGTATAAAAAAATTCAAATTTTGAAATCAAATAATTTTCATGCTGTTTTGCTGGAGATAGACATGTATTATGCAAATGAAGCACTTCTACTTGTAATCTAGTTTTTGGTTTCATAAGCCGCTAAATAAATCAGTTTCATCTTCTACAACACCACTTTCTTTTTTCTTAGTTTTTTTCATGATCAACTTTTCTTTTTGATCAGAAACAACTTTTTGAAAAGCAATCTGTTTCGCTTCTCGTTTATCTTCTTCAGAAAGCTTTACCTTGCCTGCTAGATTTTTTTTAGCTTGTAGTTTCGCTTCTTCTATTGCACGTTCCATACCCTGTTCAACAGCCTTTGCTTTATCTTCTTCCGAAAGCTCCACTGAATGATTCACAATCACTTTTCCACTTACAGATTTAATATTTTTTATATCATCTTCATCGTAGTAATGAACAGCCCAACCAAATACTTCATTATCAGAATAACCACCACAACCACCACTTTGAGCGCAATTCATAATGTAATTACAACATTCCTCTAAACTTTTATTTTCCTTCTTATAAGTTACCGCAAACAATTCATCTTCTGCAGCTCGTTTCTCCAGATAATTTTGAATCGCTTCCTTAAATTCTTTTGATGTTTTCATTTTTCGCTTATTAGTTGATAAACATTTTTAATTTTAATTTCAAAACCCGGAACAACTTTCAATATGTATTCAATTTCCTTTATAACCGTTGGGATATATAACCACGAGATTTGATAATTAGCCCCCAAAACACGAGTATCATAATTTTTAGTCTTAAACAAAATAAAAACAGTCACTTTCTTTACAAACGAATCACGAAGACTTACAATTTCAGAGCGATTACATCCAAATTCTGAACTTATAGCTAACTCTAATTTATTCGCATATTCTGCATCAAAAGCGATTGTTTTCATATCTTCTAACCGTTTACTAGTTTTTGAAATGATTTACCTGTATTTGATAAATCCAAGCCTTTAAAAAAAGGAACTGTATTAACACACCATTCAGTCTTACATGTGTAATGCGTTTTATCTTTCAATTTCGATGACCTAACTCCAATAATTTCAGTAATCTTATAAGACGATACACTGGTATCACCAGGATTTGATATTATTATATCATCCACAGAAATTTCATGCTCAGAATAAAATGACACTTCGTTATTTATATTCCTTTTTTTTTGGGTTCAACTCCCAAATAAGCAACCATACAGCCTGATTATTTTGATATATTTTCATAATTATTATTTTAATTAATTACACAAATTCCAAATGACCATCCAACTCTACAATCTTTGCTTTAAAAGGAAAACAATCTTTTGGCACTTTTTCTATAGTTTGAATCAGGTACTTACCACCAGTAAACACAACCCTATCTTCATCCTTATATTCAATCTGCATATCAAGCCGATCACCACGACCTTCAAATTTTGAGGGCACAACTTTGAAATCTTTAATAACAATCTCTTTGTCTAAAAGTTTTTTCGTTTCAATTTTATCGCCTACAAAATTTTCAATAACCGGATGTATATTGAAATCTTTAAAATTTTTCATTAGGTATTAATTTTTTAATTAGGTGTTTAGAATTACAATGTTTCGCCCAACCCCAATAAGCTGCCAAAACACTTCTATCTTTCTTTTTCGATACTGCTTTAGCAAATCTTTTTTTAATTGATTTTCGAAGCAACACATACTCATGATAAAACCTATAACCTAAAAAATCTATCCCTCTATCACTAACAGGAAACACCTGATAATTACCCTTTACAGTCAGCTTTAAATTATCGCTCAAATACGATTTAATCTCACTCAAAAGAGAATGCAGATAAACTTTGCTTTCAGACAGAATCACGATATCATCTGCGTACCTGAAATAATACTTTACCTTTTTATTCTCTTTAATCCAGTGATCAAAACCAGTCAAAAAATAATTAGCGAAATACTGACTCAAATAATTACCAATTGGCAATCCTTCAGCACTATCAATGATTTCATCTAACAACCAAAGCAAATCCCGATCTTTTATTTTTCTTCTAAGAAGCATTTTCAAAACATCATGATCTACATTTGGATAAAACTTTTTAATATCCAATTTCAAACAGTACTTTGTACCTGGTATATCTTTTAAAGTCAGCTTCAATTTATTGGATGCCGCATGAACACCTTTTCCCTTAATACAACTATAACTATCAGCAGTAAAAACAGATACAAATACTTTTTCAAGGTGTATCATTATAGCATGATGCATTATTCTATCCGGGAAATACGGCAACTTAAAAACATCCCTTTCCTTTGGTTCGTAAACTTTAAAAACTTGGTATTCCGAAGTTTTGTATTCCTTTTTGACCAGCCACTCATGAAGCTTCAAAATATTAGCTTCTTTGTTCTGATTATGAAGCACAACACCGTATTGACCCTGTTTACCTTTTTGAGCAACTTCATCAGCCTTTCCAAGATTCTCTAAGCTTATTATCTTATCGTATAAATTACTTACTCTTTTCATGCCTTGCTTAAATAGGTCGTTTTCCCGCGAAGTACCAACGACCTTTTAATTATGTGTTTTTTTGCCATGTCGGCAAGGTTTGCAATGATTTAATATCTTTTGCTCGGTGCGAGCTGACATTCGAATTCGTATTCCAGTTATCGTAGTTGTTGTACGAAAACCTGACACCTGAAGGAGAACTGTCAGCAACTCACTGCACAACCTATTCTATTACTTTACTTCTCTATCGTAAACCATAAATTCTTTATACAAATCCTGGTACTCATTGAAGATCATTTCTGCCGTTTCTCTTGACTCAGAAACAAGGCGCGAGCCGACATACGAACCCGTACCCCAGCCATCGTAGCCGCCGTACGAAAACCCGACACCCGAAGGAGAACCCATGTCGGCCGCAGGTGAATATTTATACTGATCGTAATCAGTGAAATCAGGTTTAAATTTTGGATTGTGATAATCCGTTGCAACCATTAATTTTGCGATTGCTTTCACAGCTTCAATATGTCGTTCAGGAATTCCCGTTACGACAATTGCATTTGCATCTAAATTTTCACTTTCGAAAATTTGTTCTATTGTAGCGATTTTGCTCATGATGTTTTGGTGTTATGTTGTTCTTGATTGTTGGTACACTGATAAAAATTTCTTGGTCGCATCTAACAGATTTTCATATGCATCAGGACCAATAAAAACTTGGCGCGAGCCGACACCCGAACGCGAAGTCCAGTAAACGCAGTAGTAGTACGAAAACCCGACACCCGAAGGAGAACCCATCTTGAAATAAGCAAAGTATTTACACTCATCATCATTTGTCCAGTCGGGTGATTTACCTTCATTATATGCCGCAACCACCAACAACTCTAAAGCATAACCTATTTCATGATCAGCAAAGCCACGCCATTTTTTCGAGAACTCTTTTTCAGTAGTTCCGTTTAATTCAAAAACATCGTGAATCGTTTGAATACGCTCTCTGATATTTTTCACAAAAACATTTTTACCTAAAAGATTTTCAAGCAAAGATTTTTGCTTTGGTGTAGCCTGGTCGTGCGCTTGTATAGCAGCTGATTTATTTATTTGTACCGTTTCCATTTTCAGAAGATTGAATAGTTAATAATGGTTTGTAGATTTCTTGCTCAAACAATTCACCAGCAAACTTTGCTAGTTCAGCAGATTTAAAAGCAAGGCGCGAGCCGACACACGAAAGCGTATACCAGTAATCGAAGTCGTCGTACGAAAACCCGACACCCGAAGGAGAACCCATCTTGAACCAAGGAAAGTATTTATATTCGCTTGAATCACTCCAATCAGGAATCCAACCTTCATTTAAAGCTTTAGAAACCAGCTTTGCTTTTCTATAAGCAACGTCGTCAGGCTCTAAACCATGATTTGATAAATCGAAATCAGATCTTAGCATATTTAACTCAGAAAGAACATCATCAAAACTTTTAATTCTCTCAGTGATCACTTTTAGAAAAATCGCTTTTCCCAGCAAATTTTCAAGCATAACCTTTGTTTTTGGTCCGGCTTCCTGATGCGCTATCAACGCATCTTTTTTGTTGATTTGTAATGTTTCCATGTTTTATATTTAGTTAAGGTATTTATCGAATTCTTGTGATTTTGGCTTTGATTTTTTGATGTAGATTTTGTAAAAACAAATCGACATTCCGATCACAAACCAAAGAAGAACAAATAAGACAGCGAAGCCAAAACAACCTAGAATCAGCCAGCCAAAAGCTTTAATTATTTCCATCATTATTTCTTTTTTTAAGTTTTAAATAGTAAGCCCTATCGATGCGATACTCTTTGTAAGCAACAAACAAGAACCATGAGGCAATTACACAAACGATCAATAGAACAATGATTATCAAATCAAGCGTAGAATTACTTATATACATTTTCCACATATTTTACAGGTTTCTATCATTTCGAAAAAAGATTCAGGACTACACACACGATTTACTTGCACACATAAAAGAGTTTCCACAACTACAGGATCAATTACATTGACCTCATTTATTTCAGCTTGTTCAACATTAGAAAATCTATCCATTTTTCTTTTTTAAATAATCAGGTTTCTTACCACGCGATCCGGACTCAATCATTTTCAAGTACTTTGCACCACGTTGCTTTTTTGTTTCTTTTGGTGATGGACTGGGAACAATCAAGTTCCCAGTTACACCATGGCGATTTAGTATTTCAAATGCCATTGTTAACGTCTCCCGCAAGACATTTAATTCTTGTATTGGAATTGTCACTGTTTCCATAATTATGAAATTTTCAATTTTTCCAAAATCCTACTTAAATCGTCATTCAATTCTTTATTCTTAACACGACAAGCCCAAAAATTATTTAAAAGCGTCATTCCTTTTGGCGTGTGATAAGATTTATCTTCACCCATAACAAGCTCAACAAAAGCTGATCGATTTTCGAAACCTGCTGCTTTATAGTTATTTAAGATCAAAACAGCATTAGCCAGCAACGTCATTTCTTCATCAACCGGCTCTATTAATATTGCATTTTTCATATATTTGTGTTTGTCTTGTCAAACTTGGCATGTATATTGTAATAGTTATTGCGATCACTTGACAAGACAAATATAATCACAATATTGTGATTAATCACAATACGAATCACAATATTTAACATTAAAAACAAAAATAAAACATAACTAACTTAAAATGAACGGATTAGAAATAAAAGAATATAGAGTAAAAAAGGGATTAACACAAGAAGCATTAGCACAATTGATAGGTGTAAGTAAGAATACTATTCTTAATTATGAAAAAGGAAAAGTAATACCTGAGTCAAAAAACGCACTTTTAGAGAACATTTTAATATTTAGCGAACACAATATTGCAACAAAAATTCACAATACAGAATACCAAAATCTAACTGGTTATGATAAAAAAATAACTGAGATTGAAGATCAGATAAAACATCATTACGAAATAATAAAACTTTTAAAGGAAAAAATCGACATTATTAGATCCGCAAAACACAACCACGCTAACAACTTGTAGAAAATTCTTATATTTGAATAATCAAAATTTTAAATATGAAAAAGATTCACATTTTTTTACTCTTTATTTCAATCTCAAATTTCGCACAGAACAACAATAACTTTTCACTTGAAAACAAATCAATAGAATGGAGTTATGTTTTTGAATTAAAACCAGGGGAGAACATTTCTTTATTAAAAGACAATCTTATATTGGATTTCAAAAATGATAATTTTGGGATATCAAAAAACCAAACAATTTCCTGTAGCGGAATTTCAATTTACTCACGATTACCATTTAATTTTAATTTTAGAATTGAATCAAAGGACGATAAGTACAGAGTTGTTGTTTCTAATATTATATTTAACGACAACCTAAATTTTGGAAATAGCACAACTACAAAGCTTGAAATGTACGCACTAAAAAACGATAGTGAAATAAAGCAAAACGGACAGAATAATAAAAATCTAAACTGTTTAAATGAATATTTTTTAAACATCTTCAAGATAAAATCACCAAAATCAAACTGGTAAAACAATGAACAAAAAAGTGAACAAAAACTAATATTACTACATTTTAATTTGTTTGTAAAGTCAATAAATCCAATGGTTTATAATTCAAAAGTTACATGTTTCAGTTTTCGATTCCCGGCGACTCCACAAAAAGGAAGGTGTCGAACACCTTCCTTTTTTATTTTATTCTCAAAAAACATTCATTTTTTCATCCTTCAATCACTACAATTCTCATTCTTTTAACAAATGTTATTTTTAAAATCATCGAAAGTATTAAAAACAAAAAATGAGTCTGCGGGAATCGAACACATTAATCACTTATAAAACAACAAGTTAACAAAGTGTTCAACTGAGTAGCTTTTTTCATTACACATTATTTAAGTTATTAAATATTACACCTCATCTTTTGAAACAGCTTCATTTTTTTCATAAAACTCTTTTAAAGTACGAGCAATAATAATTCTAACAAACCAATCAATTATAGCGGCATGCTGCTTTTCTTTCTTTATTTTCTCTTGAATCCTTTTTGAAGATTTTCTAGATTTTGATTTCATGACTGTTCTATTAAATCCAAATTGAAAAACTTTTATCCAAAATTTAAAAACCAATTTAAATTAATAGTTAAAGAAAAATGATTTTAAAATTAAAAATCACTTCGCCCAAAAGAATAATGTTGTTTTAAAAACAAGTATTTATACTTGCTAGTTTATGTAACTTTGGTAAGAACAAATAGGTCTATAAATTATGGTTTTCCGTAAAGAAGCAAGAAATTAAATACTAATATTTGCTTTTATTGTTTAAGTTCAATTAAAAACAATCAAAATTCAATATGGCAAAAAGTAGAGGTTTCTCAATTTATCTATTAAAAGATATATTTACTCCAGAAAATGCATTGAAAGATGGTCACAATCTACAGTTATTAGAAGAAGAGAACACAAATCTTCCTGATAATTCAATTATGTATTTATCTAATACTCCAGGAAGCCCTCCATGGTGGAAAAATTACTGGGGAATACATATAGACTTATATCAAATGCAAAAAGGAAGCCTTATCTTTCTCCCTGTAGATAATAATTGGATTGTATTGACATTTGGTATTACTTATCATCAATTAAAAGATAATAGTTATCATTATGATTTTGGATTAAAAACAACACTAAATGCACTTGATCCTGATAAAATTAAATCTACTGATATATTACAACCTGAAAATGCAAAAAGACAAAGAGTACAAAGTCCAACAGAATCGAGTCTAAACTTTTTTGATATTAGACATGATGAAAACATAATAAAAAAATTAACTGGTGCTGTAAAGCCAGAATACTTTGATTTATTTAGAAATGTTACTGGTGCTAGTAGTCTACGAATTTCTTCAAATTTACCAGCAGAAGAGATTATAAATTTATGCAGAGAGATTATTGAAATATACAACAAAACCGATTTTATTCAATCTTTTCCAGATATCCAAAATATAGTTCCTGTTAGAGATCCAGACAAAATCAATGAACTTAACCAAAACCTATTAGCAGCTTTTGAAAACGCACCAGTAGATTTAGTACTGTCGATTCCAGAAATCATCGATTATTTAACATCTTTTAAAATTAAGTTCAATGGTGCAGGCAAAACTAATTCTGAATATTATGACGTATACATAGCCGATTATAGAGCATATTTGGAAGAACGAAATGTAACTCAAATTAATGATATTGATATTTTTTATAATCATCATATGACTATTATTGATGAAAATGGTCTCCAGATAAAACAATATAGTATCTATAAATGTTTTTTATATGATTGCAAAATCAAAGGCTTAACTTATCATTTAACTGAAGGAGAATGGTACTTAATTGATAAAGAATATATCATAAAATTAGAAAATGCGCTTAACCCTTACTTTTTAAATTCACACTCATTATTACATCCCTGCGATTCCCAAAGGGAGGATGATTATAATGAATCCGTAAAAGATGCAAACGCAACTGTAATATGTTTAGATAAAAAAAACATTTCGCTTAATAGACAAACCCAAATAGAGCCTTGCGATTTAATTACTATCTTTGAAAATAAAGTAAACCTAATTCACATAAAGATTTCAACTCGTTCTTCAAGTCTAAGCCATTTGTTCAATCAAGGAGTAAATTCAATTGAATTGCTTAGAATGGAAGAAAAATCGAAAGAAAAATTAAAAAAACTTGTTAATGATAATAAATTTGATAATTTAATTGACAAAGGTGAATTCAGTGTAACTTATGGGATTATCACTAAAAAGGACCCTATCGGCAAATCAAGCAAATTACCTATATTTTCAAGAATTAGTTTACTAAGAGCTGTTAATACATTAAAAATGATGAACATTCCTTGTTCAATCTATTTTATTTACGACAATGTAGATCGTAAAAAAAATTAATTTTGATAAGACCTCAACCTCTAAAAATAAACTCGCAATAGAACTAGCCTTGTGTGTTGTATCAAAATTAACCCTCCATGTAAAAATAGAAAGAAAAACAAATAAAATATCGTTTTTCTATGAATTCAAGTAAAATATTCAGCTTATCCGGACTTGACTTTGTCAAAAAAAAAGACTAACTTTGCCTAAGTGGGTTCACAAGATCTTTTATTTAACAAAATTTAAGGTTATATCCTTTAAAGTGTTTAAATAAAAGATCTTGTGAACCCACTTAGTGACTGATCACTTAAAGTTTACAAAGACTCCGTCTTTGTAAACTTTAAGTGATCGTGTAAAATCCTACTTCTTCACTAATTTATCTCCTTAAATCTGTATTTATATTTTACTCTAAAATAAATCAGAAGCGCACTTTTCATCACATTTATAACAAACTTAAAAACTTATATAATTGTCGCAAATATTTACTATATTTGCGACAAAATCAAACCTAAAAAATGTCGGAAAGCATTGAAAACAAAGTACTTGACAAGGTAAAAAAATCCAAGAGGGGGTCCGTGTTTTTTACGGATGATTTTCTTCGTTTTGGAAATGCAAAAGCTGTTAGCAAAACATTGGAGAGGCTTGTTGAGAAAAACGAAATAATGCGGGTTGCCAGAGGTATTTATACCCGACCGGAAATAAACAAAACACTTGGTATTCCCCTAACCCCTTCAACAGAAACTATAGCAAAAGCAATAGCCAGACGTGACCGTGCAAGGATTATCCCAACAGGTGTATATTCTCTAAATATTCTTGGATTGTCAACACAAATACCAATGAATGCAGTTTACCTAACCGATGGTGTGGCTAGGAAAATTATGATTGGAAAAAGAACAATACTATTTAAAAAAACGGCACCTAAAAATTTAGCTGCTATCGGCGAAATAAGTGGATTGGTAATCCAAGGACTTAAAACATTGGGAAAAGATCAACTCAACGAGACAGAAATCTCAAAAGTAATTGAAATACTAAAAAAAGAAAATAGTGAACGGTTGCGCAATGATATACGTCTAGCCCCAGAATGGATCCGCACCATCATGAAAGCAGCATTACCAGAAAACCAACGCTTATGATAAATACTTGGCTCTCACTATCGGATGAACAAAAAGCTGGTCTTTTTAATGAAGCGGCTGCACAAAAAGGCCTCCCCGCTTATGCAGTAGAAAAAGACTGGTGGGTCACTGTCACATTAAACGCTATTTTCACCTCCAAACTAGCGAAGCATTTAATATTCAAAGGTGGAACTTCATTAAGTAAAGCATATAACCTTATTGAACGTTTCTCCGAAGATATCGATCTGGCTGTAGACAGAGCTTATCTTGGTTTTTCAGGAGAACTTACAAAAAGCGGCATCAAAAAACTCCGGAAAGCATCCGGCTCTTTTATAATTTCAGATTTCAAAGACGAACTGGCATCTCAGTTACGAAATTTAGGCATCCCTGACACTTTGTATACCCTGCATACAGATGAAAATATAGACGACACCAGCGATCCACATTCCATTGAATTAATCTATAAACCTGTAATTACTCAGGGATCACCCTACCTGCAGCAAAGAATTCTCATCGAAATTGGAGCCAGATCGCTTACTGAACCGACAGAAATGAGACCTATATCCTCTATTGTAGATGAAACATTTCCTGATCAGTCCTTTAATATTCCATTATTCGAGGCTAATGTAGTGCTGCCATCGAGAACTTTTTTAGAGAAAGTCTTCCTGCTACATGAGGAATTTCGCAAACCAACAGAAAAAATAAGACATCAAAGACTTACACGTCATCTTTATGATCTGGAAAGAGTTATGGATCACGACTTCGGACTTTCAGCGGTTCAGGATAAAGAATTATTTCACACCATAGTAGAATTCCGCCAGAAGTATACAGCAGTACGAGGCATCACCTATGACGAGCATACTCACTCTACCTTATCATTTTTACCCCCTGCAGAGGTAGACAATGCATGGAGGCAGGACTATGCGGAAATGAGGGAAAATATGTTTTATGGTACAACCCTTAACTATGATATGCTTCTAGAAAGATTGCAAGTCCTGAATGAACGGTTCAAAGAGAACGGACGTCTATAAAAATATTCTAAATCTGAGTATAATCTAGTTTAAAAGCACTGTAAAGTAATTGAATTTCAAAAAAAATATACTGAAAATCAATTCATTACACTGTAATCTATAAGTCACACAGGTCAAAACTACTATTTATGATTAAAAAGAAACAGGATCAAATATTTGCAAAGAGAATAACAGACTTTTGGGCATTGATAACAGTTATCATTGCACTTGCAGCATTTTTTACAGGTAAAACGGATTTTAAGTCGTTTTTTGAAGGCATTACTTTATTAAATTTTTCAATTACGTTTCTAAAAACATTAGCCGCATATGCCGTTACACTGA
Organism: Flavobacterium sp. CSZ; assembly: GCF_015350725.1. Classification (NCBI taxonomy): domain Bacteria; kingdom Pseudomonadati; phylum Bacteroidota; class Flavobacteriia; order Flavobacteriales; family Flavobacteriaceae; genus Flavobacterium; species Flavobacterium sp. CSZ. Next base: position 145,817 of record NZ_JADKPQ010000004.1, on the reverse strand, counting down.
CCGTTTTAATGATTTCTTTTATTATGATAATAGATTTTTTACTTTTAATTCTTGGTTTAAAATTTCCTATTGCAAATTTTCTATATACAACTATTTTTAGTAACGTCGTGATAAATTGGTGGTGGCATGATTCACTAGGGCAAAATATTTTTTTATCAGCAGTTTTGATTTATTTTATTGCGAACTATGATATAGTAACAAAAAAAAGAATTTACTCTTTATTCTACAAAAAAGTAGGCAATGACATCTTAGCATTCAGTATAAGCGTCTTTATAAAGCACAAAGAAAACCTCGAAGAAGGAGTTCATATTGGACTTATTATTATTCAAAATATAGAAGAAGATGTGACCGGCGCTTCAGTCAATCCAAACTTATAGTCGTTCAAACCAATCTGTCTCATTTTGTGGTTTTGAACTAATCAGTCGTGAAATTAGTAACTTTTTATATTAATCATAATTAGAACTAATAATCTTCATAGCTTCTCTGCTCACTTGCTTCTCACTTTTAAACTCTTTCTCATAAAAATAAAAAAAAAATTTATTGTATAATGGAATTTCAAGAAAGATGAAGTCGCCCGATCTATGCATATAATGAAAAGATGTATTTTTTGTTGTACCAACAACTAACTGAGAAATTCTTTTTGACTTGTCCTTGGTTCCAATTCTTTTCAATGATTTTCTAGTTTTTGTAGTAACTGTTCTAACAGAACCATCACGCATAAATGCAATTGAAAAATCAGATAAAAACGGAATGTATTCAGATTTTTTATGTCTCTTGAATTCTGTACATAAATCCCACACTTGAAATTTAAAATCAATAATTTCCAGCCATCTTATTATAATCAACCAATCGTCAGGACTGTAATACGTTTTCTTTAAATCTACATTCCCAATGATCTTTTGAACCTCCCTCTCAACAGTATTAAACAACTCAGAATTACATTTGGCACACAAAGGAATTGTTGCCTTAATATAGGCTTGATCAAGTTCGTTGACATCAGATTTGAATGTTTTTTTCGGATTACTCTCAAATACCCACTTTGGAATGATATGTTCCTTAGTTAAATTTTCTTCTCCACCACAAAACGAGCAGGAAGGAATTCTGATTTTATCTATCCACCCTGTCAGATAATCATCAAATAATTTTCTCATAACATGCTTCCCAAGTTCTCTTGCAATTTTTCTTATCTCAAGTAATTTGGGTTCAATATTCATTTGTTTAGAGTTTATTACGCTTATTAATTTCTAAAATTTTTACTCGTTACTTTTTTTATTTCCTCTATTAAAAAGATAAATGAATTTTGAATTATTTCAGTCTCCAAAGGCATATTGCAGTAGTGAAGGCCGGTGACATCGATTTCAGATTATTCGAAAAATACGACTACTTACGAACTGTATTACGAAGCGAAAGAAGAAAATCCGAATTAGTAACCCATTCTATAACTCTTAAATAATTGTTGTCATCTTCTATAATGTCATGCATCAATCTATATTCAAAAAAATAAAAAAAACTATCAATTTTTAGCATATCTCTAATGTCCGCATTATCCCACCATTTTTCAAATACTCTATAGTCCGTTAACATTTTAGCACGATCAAGGAGTCCTTTGCTGGATAAAAAATGAAAATAGTACTCTTTATATCTTCCATCAAGAACAGGATATGCCACAAGATGAAAATTATAGTCTGATGCATCAGAAATGTTAGTCCTGTCAAAGGAAAAAATTCCTTTTTTTGCAAAATGTTCAAAATCTGCTAGATAAGATTTTCTATCGAAACTCTTTGGGTCAATACCCTGTCTAACAAATTTTTGTTCTAGAATTTTGTCTAATTCCGGATTAATACGATACTCAAATTCATATTTATTTTCAGCACTGTTAATAAACCTTCGAAAATCACTGTGGCTGTCATCAAAAAATATTCGATCTGGGACCCTAGCTCCTGCTGTAGCCAAATGAACTTTAATATACCGTTCTGAAAAAAAAAGATCTAAATCAAAGTCTTCTGAATTGTTTTTCAACTTACTCATTTCCAAAGACAGCTATACAGTTTATACATCGTGATTGTTTTTCAGAAGTTCTGGGCCTGATGGCAGATGTAAACTGAATAGCATTTAAAGAAGCTTTTTTATCTCTACGTAGTGCATTATTTGCTGCTTTAGCTTCAGCGCACTTGCCTACTATATTATAAGTTCCCTGTAAGATGCTATCGTCCCCTATTACTCCAATCGTCTTCAATGCGGCAGCAAGCTTTTTTTCGAAATCAGACTCTTGAAACCTTACATGAGATGTACCGAATACGCCTACTTTATTAGACTTTGCACCAATACTCACGGCCACGAGCTCTCTTTTATCGATCTTTACTCTTCTGGACGCGGCATTTTGTATCAGCCTGATACTCTCTTTGTATCTTTTTGAATTATAAAGCAACATTAGGTAAAGAGCATGTACACTTCGATTGTTCTTCGATAAGTGATGTGCGCAGTCAAAGTAATAATTCAGACTGTTTATCAATCTTTTGACTTTTTTATTCATAAAGTTAGTTTTTAGAAATTATAGGGATAAACTTAAAAAAAAATCACTGTACCGCGCGTTACAAATGAAAATTTTATTGGAATTTTATTTTCTAATTATCGTCTTGCGATATTAAAAATCCAGTAATTTTTTGTTTGAAATTTTACTTGAGCCGAGAAATAGACTTCGCACTTTTTCTACCACAAAAAACAAGACGATTTTAAAGATCATAAAAAAAATTTGCAATCAATAGAAATAGGATATTAAGCTGACTAGAGTTGGGACTACATAATGTACTGTCAACTTAAAATACATTATCCATTGCGCGTGCTTTGAAAATGCCCATTAATTGTTTTTTCAGTCCGACATATCCTGGATTTCTTCTTCGGGTAATGTCCTCGAAATTTGCTTATACACCACATCATCTGTCCGTTTTTTATCATCTCCCTTCTTCGTTATCTTTACTCAAAGATAATGTCTATATCTGCCTTTTTTATCTTCCGACTCCACGTGAAATTATTTGAAATAGCCATTCACTGAAAAAAAGTCGAAGTAAAATTAATGCTATCAAAAAAAAAAATTAGAACTAACATCGCTGAACTTAAAATAAAAAAAAACTGAACTTTTCAATTATAATTAGGCCCGAACATGTGTTCAACTGTCGAACACCTTGTGCTATTCTTGGATCAAACCATTTTGTATAAAAAGATCAATTTTCTCAAAAAAATATTCAATATAGAAAAATGAGCATAAATTCTAACACAATATCATTTTCTAAAAACCTTTTTTAAAATAAGGCTTTAAGGCATTTTTCCGAGCTTATCAATAAACATCAAAATAGGAATTAGGTGTTCGATTGTAATCCCATCATGTCCACAAAAAAGCCTGTAAACTTATTGTTTACAGGCTTTTTTATTAATTGCAATGTTTATCTCCTATTTGACAAAAGCAATAAACCACTACCTCTATTTCAACTCCGGTCAAACCGTTTTATCTAAAAAAGACAAATACGGCTTCTTTTCAGAAAACCGTATGTTGCCAGACTAATTCAAATTCACTTTTATAAACTTGCTTTTACTGCACCGCAAGTCAGCATGTTTTTTGGGTAATACGGATTTTTGATTTCCTTGCTATCACTTACCCACACCGCATTGGTCATTGGGCAAACCTGAAAGTATAATGTATTATCAGTCACCTTGAATTTGGGCGCCAGATCCCAAAATTTAGCAGATAATGTTTCAAAAATTTTACGCTGCTTATTGATGTTTTTAGTGGCTTCAACTTCCGCTACAAGGTTTATGATTTCCTTTCTTTTTGTAGTAGCCTCATTCATTTGTTCAAGATTGAGTTTTTTAAACCTGAAATTCTTTAACGATTGCTGCAATAAAGCAGCACTTTTTACAACGGCCATACTATCTGAGACCAAAAGATTATTTTTTAAAGCCAAATAATTGTTTGTGATTTCCTTTTTTTGAGCCTCACGTTTTTCTACCAGTTCAGGCGCTACTTCTTCTTTTGATGTCAACTGTGCCTGCGTCAAAGTGCTTAAGAAAATAAATGCTATAACTACTATCTTTTTCATATATCGGTTTTGTTTAATTTTGAAATAATTTTATCCATTTCGATCAAAATACCTTCGTAATGATCTTTGTTTAATCCTGTTGTTCCATTCATTAATTTGGTAACATCAGTTCTTAATTTTAAAATATGCTGTTTGGCATACAATCTTACATCACTTCGCTGTGCTGCATTTAAAGCTTTACCAGGTTCTGTTTCCTTAGGCAATAAAAGCATACTAAGTTTTTCGATATAACCGCGCTGCAAACCTCTTCTGTAATAATCTAATTTTTCGTTACCGCTAAAATTTACCCAAACTGTTTGCTGCATATCGTTTAAAAACTCAGGAACGGTATAAGCTCCTTCAAACTGCATTGCTTTAAGGCTGATATTGTAAAGAATACCGGAACTTAACAACATATTCAAGATTTGGTTTTGCTGGTCTGCTATCTGATCTTCTGTTTTTAAAGGAATCAACTGATCGATTTCTTTTGGATACATCCAAAGCGGTGCAACAAACAATTGTCTTCCCACATAATCAACAGCTGCTTTTATTTTTGCTTTTGGAACTGGCTGATATACGACTCCTTTTTCATCAACGGTTCTTTTGGTTACGTAGTTATTACCAATATATTTTAACACATGATACAAATACAAACCATATTGTTTGACAACGGCTTTATGCATATCTGATAAATTATCATAAGCATCGTTAGGCTGATAGGTCCACTGAATAAGATTTGGTACTACACGTTTTAGGTTTTTAATACCGTAATCGCTGGCCGCTACTGCATCATCACCAAGGTCTTCTGTCTGACTGCGGGGATCTTCGTCTTTTCCTTCTCCTCCAAACCATAATTTAGGATTAGCAGTCAAACTATCCGTAGTCATTTTGCTTAGTATTTTTTCTTCTTCAAATTCATCCTCCGTTTTTGGAAAATAGCTATACCCCCACTTCACGGCCCATTTATCATAGATTCCAATACGCGGATAAATTCCCTCCGGACTTATATTATCTTCTGGCTGTGCCACATAATTAAGGCGCGCATAATCCATTATAGAAACCGTATGTCCATTTGCTTCCACCCATTTTTTATCTCTGAGTTTTTCTACCGGCGTAGCGCTGCTGGCTCCCATATTGTGGCGTAAACCAATCGTATGCCCAATTTCATGCGAAGAAACAAAACGAATTAACTGCCCCATAACCTCATCATCTAAATGCATTTTTCTGGCTCTTGGGTCTAAAGGTCCAACCTGAATCATATACCATCTTTGCACCAATTTCATCACATTATGATACCAGCCTACATGACTCTCGATGATTTCTCCACTTCTGGGATCGCTCACACGAGGTCCGTAAGCATTAGGTGTTTCTGATGCATAATAGCGCACTACAGAATATCTTGCATCTTCCAGACTCATGGTTTTGTCATCTTCCGGCCATTCTTTTCCAACAATCGCATTTTTAAAACCTGCAGCTTCAAAAGCTTTTTGCCAGTCGTTGATTCCGGCAATTAAATACGGTCTCCATTTTTTTGGCGTTGCAGGATCTATGTAGTAAACGATTTGCTTTTTTGGTTCAACCAACTGACCGCTTAGGTATTTTTTAATGTCTTTGTCTTTAGGTTCCAGACGATAGCGCTGAATAATAAATTTTGTCTGAGCACGCTGTTCATCATCATCAAACAAAACATATTTGTTAGCAAAATAACCCACCCTTTCATCGGCAAAACGTTTGCGCATTGGTGTTTTTGGAAGCAGTACAATCGAGGTATTTAATCTCAAAGTTACCGTTCCGCTGCTTGCTGTTGAATTCGTATAGGTTTTTGTTGTTTTGATTTCAATGTTAATAGGATAAGCATCTATCATCTCAATGAAAGATTTGTCATCGGCAAGAGAGGTTAGCTTTTTTTCTGTTTTCTCTTTATTTTCAATAGAAAACATTGGATTGTCTTTTTTGAAAACATCTGTTACATCAATAACAACATTTCCTGTAACGGGATTGGTTGTTTTTATTGGAAAAGCAGCAACAATTGGGCTTTCATTACTGCCCGCTAATGCTTTTGCCAACATCGAATCGGGATTACGGACATCTTGTTTGTATTGCAATGACCTTATAAAAACAGTATTGTTCGCTCCTTTTTCAAAATAAATTGTCTGCTCATTGGCTTTCTCTCCACCAAAAACCCCCATACCTTCGGGAGTAGAAAGATATCTGGTTACCACCAGCATATATCTGTTAAATAAACTATCAGGAATTTGAAAGTAAAATTTAGCATCTACCTGATTCACCGTAAAAAGACCTGATTTTTCTTTCGATCCTTCTTTGATTATTTTTTCATAGGGCTGTAAACCTTTTGGCTGGGTACTGGTACTGTCTGCTTTTTTTTCTGCCGGAGTTTGCGAAAAACTATGCTGCTGTCCGGCCAGCAGCATGATTATTAGTATAAATATTTTTTTCATCAGAATTTAAAATGGAACTGTTTCGTTGGTATTTAAGGTAAGTTTTGGATTTTTTTGCAGCACCGATAAAGGAAATGGTATAATGTATAATCTTGAATTAGGCTGTAACGTATACGTTTTTTGAGGAACGGTTTTGTTCACGATTGGAAATACTCTTGTAACTGTTTTTGCATATTCTGTTTCGGTATTTAGCCGCTTTAAATCAAAAAAACGATTAAAGCCCAAAAGCAATTCTTTTCTGCGTTCGTTTATTACAAGATCCATCGTTTCTTTTCTGGTAGTTGGAACGGCTAAATTTACAGTTCCAGATAAAATACGTTTTGCTCTTAATGTATTTAAAACATTAACTGCTTCAGTAAATTTATCTTCTCTGGCGTAACATTCTGCCAGCATTAAATAAACCTCAGTAGTTTTCATCCCCACTGTAGGATAAAAGAATTTTGTATATACCGTTGCCCAATACGCTGTATTTGATCCCTGATCCAGATTTGTTGTGCTGGTAGTATTAAAAAACAAATTAAAACGTGCATCGTTTGTCCCAAATAAAGTTCTCAGCTCCGGACTTATAATATATTGATAGGCAAAATTCATCTCATTATAACCAGTCATATACATATAACTCAATACTTCTATATTATTTGCTGCCGGTACAGCAACTACATTTGGTCCGCCTTGTGTGTTATAAGCTACCATATCAAATATTTTATTGTTATAGCTTAATGACTTTTCTGCGGCTTCCTTAGCACTGGCAATTTCACGTTTAAACAAATGAACTTTAGCTTTAAATGCATAAGCAAATGCCAGTGACGGGTGGTAAACATCCATTGGTTTTTCTTGAAGATACGCTAAAGCCTCGTCTATATCCTTCTGAATAAATGCGTAAACTTGTGCTACAGTAGACTTTGCCGGCTGTGCCTCCAGATCAAATTTATCCATGATACAAATACCTCCATCTGTAGCAGCAGTTTTAGGATCATATCCTTTTGCATAAGTGTTTACCAGCAAAAAGTGATCGTAGGCTCTGTAAATTTTGGCTTCTGCTTTTGCTAATTGCTTTGTACTTACATCTCCTTTACTATCATCGACAAGCGAAATGATAGTATTCCATCTGTTAATATAGGTGTAAGCCTGGTTGTAAAAGCTAGACGTATTTAGTAAAGAAACCCGATCTGTAGTTTCATCAAAAGTAAAATTGATCGTATTGATGTTGGGCGTTTTTCCTATTACATCCCCTTCTTTCATCCATTGGTCGTCAGACAAATACTGAAAGTTATTAATAGGATATCCTCTGTTTGGCAGCGATACTGTTTCAAGAAACTGATCAGCTGTTTCAATAACTAAAGATCCTTTTGGTGTTAGGTCTGTATAATCTTCGCAGGCTGCCGTACTTAAAATAAGCAGCGACGCCATTATTTTATATATCTGTTTCATATTTTAAAGAGTAAGGTTAAAGCCAAATAAATACGTTTTTGGCATTGGTAAATTACGTGTACCTGAATTAGCCGAATAAACTTCAGGGTCAATACGATTTCCAGCAGCACTCCAGTACCAAATATTGTTCATTTGAAAAGTAAATTTGGCCGATGCAATATTCAATTTATTAGCCACCAATTTTGGTAAATTATAACCTAATGAAATGTTTCTAAGTTTGATGTAATCGCCATCAATAACATTTATATCTGAGTTTCTCCATTGGCTGCTCATGGTGATGGCATAATTTCTTGCAACCTCATCAATATCTACAAATAAACGTGTATTTCCATTTGGGTTTGCATCTGTGTAACGATCTGCAATACCTGCGTTGTTTACTGCATCAGAACTTAAATCCATAACATCTTTACGCATTACATTTCCTCCTGAGAAAACAAATAACAAATTCAAATCAAATTGTTTATAAGAAAATCTTTGTGATAACGAACCGGTATAAGTTGGGGTTAAACTTCCTTTATTTACCAACGCAGCTGTGCTGTTAACTGTTTTTAAGCTGTTTGCTATTGGAGTACCATTGGCATCAAAAGCCATCGATGGATTTCCGTTTTCATCTAAAATATAAGGATAACCATTCACTGTTCCTCCATATTTGTACGCATATAAGCTATTGTAAACTTCATTTTCTAAAAAGTAATCCAGAGGCGAGCTGGCGTACACAGAAGCAATGGATTGTGCTCTTGTAACTTTTTCGACAGTCGTTCTGTTAAAACCTAAAATTAGATTAGAACCAATACGGAAATTACCATTATTGTACCAGTCAGAACCAATACTAAACTCCACTCCTTTGTTCATCAATGCACCTGCATTTATTCTTCGTGACAATGCACCAACGGTAGGATCTAAATCGGTTGTTGCTAATAAATCACTGCTGTATTTTCGATAGACATCAATGCTTCCGTTTAATTTACCTCTAAACAAACTATAATCTACACCAAAGTTTGTGCTTTGTGTTTTTTCCCATCTCAACATTGGATTGGGCTGCCCTGTGATATTGGTGTATTGCAACGATTGATATAAGTTATCATTTCTTCTTGTGGCCGTTACATATGGAGTTGTAGACTGATCTATATTTCCGTTAACACCATACGTTAATCTAAGTTTAAGTGCAGTAACCCATTTTATTTCTTTCATGAATTCTTCGTTGCTGGCATTCCAACCTAAACCTGCAGACCATAAAGGGCGGTTTTTATATTTCGGATCAACTCCAAACAAATCTGCCCTGTCTACTCTATAACTTCCTGTTACGTTATATTTGGATAAAAAGGTATAACCAACAGAACTAAATACAGAAAAATAACGGTGTAAAATTTCTTTTTGCGATCTTGATACTGTTGCCAGTGTTCTGTTGTTTCCGTAAATATAACTTGGAGTTCCTGTCTGGCTAAGTGCAAGGCTGTTCATTACGGCAGAACTCAATGTTACAGGATCATAACCGTATCTTAACTGTTCGATCGATCTTGGAACAAAAGTTTCACGCATTTCAAAACCGGCCAGTGCATTTATAGAATGTTTGCCGTCGCTAAAATCCTCAGTATAATCTAATTGATTTCTAAAAGAATAATTGCTGGCCTTACTGCTTAATTGCTCGTATCGTCCTCCTGTAGAGAAACCTTCTACATACGTATAAGCGTTCGTTGTAGAATTATAGGCCGTTAAAGCATTAATGGCATAACGCATTTTATAGGAGTTAACATCGTAATACTGTTCGTTATCGTTTCTTGTTGTTTCGTACTGAAATTGTGTACTTGCACTTAAACCTCTCCATAACTTGGCACGCAGATTTGCAAAGGCCCTTAAATTTAATGAATTTTGTTTTTCGATACCTTCCTGAAGTGCATTTAAAACACTAAAAGTCATTGGTTTAAAACCGCTTAAACCTGCCATTTTTTCTGCCATAACGGGATTAATGACTCCGCTGGAAGTAAAACCATCTTTAATTGCCACAAAAGGCGATAGTACAAGATTTCCATTATCATCTGTAATGCGTTCGTATCTTTTTTGAATATCATAACTGTTGTAATCAGGATCGGTAACATCATCATTACTGTACGTTGCGTTTATTCCAAATGTTGCATTTAACCAGTTGTTTAACTGAAAACTGCTTTTTGCATAAAGGTTAAAGGATCGGCTCTCGTTATTTATTACACGCCCTTTTGCCTGATCATAATTAAATGACACATACGTATTCTGTCTGCTTGTACTTCCTGAAAAGGCAATATTGTAACGCTGTCTAAACTCATTTTGCCATACGTTATCGCGATAATCTTTATAGTAATCGTTTTTCCTCCATTGATCCAGCGTGCTGTTGTAATCTGCATTATTGATTTTTCCTTCTTCTAAATTTCTGTTCAGCTGATAAAGAGGGCTGTAATACTTCGGGTTACTGCTGCCTATATCCCCATACGTATTGAACATGGTTTGTGTATCAGCAACTCTAGCTCTTTCTCTCTTATAAACCGCCTGTTCATAATCGATCAAATCGCTTGTCGAAGCATAATTCATATTCTTGAAACTTGGCTTTGTGGAAATAAAGAAATCGGAATTTATACTTACTTTTAATTTACCATTTCCTTTTTTAGTAGTCAAAACGATAATTCCGTTTGCTGCTCTGGAACCATAAATAGAGGCCGCCGCAGCATCTTTAAGAACGTTTACACTTTCGATATCATAAGGATTAATATCTTCTAAAGTCAGTTCTGTTGGCAAACCATCAATTACTAAAAGCGGACTGTATCCAACATCAACTGAAGAAAAAGTCCCCATACCACGTAAAATTGGTGTATCTGCAGAAGCTCCGGTTGGATTTTTTCGCAGCATCAAACCTGCCACACGACCTTCAATTGCAGTAGATAAGTCGGCATTGATGTTTTCATTTAAGGTTTTTTCGTCAATTGTTGCAATCGCTCCTGTTGAATGACTTCTGGTTAGCGTTTGAAAACCCGTAATTACAACTTCTTTCATTGCAGCTACTTTGTCTTCTACAATCAGTGTTAGTTCTGTTCGCCCGGTGATCCCAAAAGATTTCTTTTCAATAGTTAATCCTGAACATTCAAGAATGCCGTTTTCCGGTACATTGTCAAAAGCAAAACTTCCGTCAAAATCCGTTATACTGGTTCTGTTTGTTCCTGAAAGAGCAACCGTTACTCCGGGAAAAGGTTCATTTTTATTGTTTAATACTTTTCCGCGGATATCGATTAATACGTTTCCCAAGTTCTCCGCCTTTTCTTTTACAGCCGTTACCACAATGGTTTGGTTGGTAATCGTGTACTTTAATTTTTGAGAATTAAAAATCTGATTCAGCGTTTCTTTTACATTCGAATTCTTTACATTAATAGTTACAGGTTTCGAATCTTTTAGCAGTTTCTGCGTATAAAAAACTTCGTAATTGGCCTGTTTTGCTACTTCTTTCAACACTGTTTCGAGTGGTGCACCTTTAAAATTAATGCTGATGTTTTGTGCTTGTCCTTTGTAACTGCACAGAAGCATAAGTATCGCACTAAAGCCGCATAAATAAGTAGCAGAGCTGCTACTCCTTTTTCTGATTTTTTTGTAAGGTTTTTTTGGTTGTAAATTAAATTTCATACATTTACATTTGGTTATAGTTAAACAATAGGTAGACAACTTATATTGGCTATTAACTTTTAAAACAAACCGGAAGCATCGCAACTGCTTCTGGTTTTTTAGTTTATAGTCTCAATATATTCGGGTAAATTTAAATTCAGGGATAGACAATAATCGTTTTTCCTTCAACCTTAAATTTTATATTACTAAGCTCAAGTACTTTTAATACTTCAGACAAATTTTTATTCATAAACGTACCGCCGTTAAATCGCACATCCGAGACATCGCCACGGTATTCTACTTTAATTCCGTACCAGCGTTCCAATTGTCGCATAACCGTTTTTAAGTCGGCATTATCAAATTTAAAACGACCATTTTTCCACGCAATCGCAGCTTCGGTATCGACTTGTTTAATGGTAATCTTAGTAAACTTATCAGATACATTAGATTGTTGCCCCGGTTTTAAAATGGCTTTTTGATTTTTATAACTCACCGCAACACTTCCTTCTAATAAAGTCGTTTTTACAACAGATTCATTATCATAAGCATGTACGTTAAAATGTGTTCCAAGAACTTCTATATCCTGATCACCTGATTTTACAATAAAGGGTTTGTTTTTATTTTTGGCGACTTCAAAATAAGCCTCTCCGTCAAGTTCCACGATTCTTTGGTCTCCGTTAAACTGGGTTGGATATTTAATCGATGAAACTGCATTTAGATATACTTTGGTTCCATCTTCCAGAACAATATTGTACTGTCCTCCCGTTGGTGTCGAAAGTGTATTGAATAAATTAGCACCAGCTTTTGAAGTATCAGTATTTGGATTTATAATATAGGTGATAACGCCATTAGCCCCCATTTTTATGGTAACCTCATCTTCTTCACCTTCTTTGGCAATTGTATCTTTTGCCGAAATATCGGCCAGAACAATTTGCTTCCCGTTCGAAAGTGTCAGGATTCCTCTATTTCCCCCGGGAGCAATTTCCTGTGGTTTTTCAGCAACCTGAACAGGCTGCTCTTTTGTTTTTGTAAAATAAAATATTCCCGTACCCAATAATACAGCGATCGAAGCAGCAACAGCAACACGCGGCCAAATACGAATTACTTTTGTTTCTTGTTTTAAGGGTAAATTTGCTTTCAGATGTTGATAACTATCTTCCAGCTCGTACTCGTTAAGCTGTAAATTGTTATTAGAAGCTTTATGTAAATACCAAGCATCTACTTTATCCTTATCTTCATTAGATAAAGTGCCTTCCTGATATTTTTTTAGCAATGCTAAGATTTCATTTTCATTCATAAATACAATACGAAATTTTGTCCCGTTTTAAATAAGACAGTTATAAATCACTTTTGTCATAGGCAAATGACGAAAAAAATTAAAAAAAGATTACTATATCGTTATCAAAGCAAGAAGAGTATTACTTTTTCTTTATCAATTAAGATGATATGCCTAGATTTTGATATAGAAATTAACAAAAAGGCAATACTATAGTTACATCACAAAAACACTCATGAAATTCCTGAGTTTTTCTCGTAATATTTTAAGGGAATTATAGACTTGCTGCTTGGCTGTTTTATCGGTAATATTAAGTTGCAGTGCAATTTCATCATACGAAAGCTCTTCAACCTTTCGCAGAAGAAAAACTTCGCGCATTTTTTCCGGAAGTAAAGCAATTTCTTTAGCAATAATAGCTTCTAATTCTTCTTCCCGAAGATTTGAATCTGCTAAAACATAATCATTTTCAATAAAGTTTGAAATGGAATCAGCATAATTCGAAACCACTTTTTCGTGAGCAATATGATTTAGGATTTTGTTTTTTACGGCTTTATATAAATAAGAAGAAAGAGATCCGGTAATGTTTAATTCATAGCGTTTGTTCCAGAGGGATAAAAACACTTCCTGAACAACATCGTTTGCTTCATCCTGATTACCTAACATTTTATAGGCGTGATTGACCAGAATTTTACAATACCGCTCAAAAATTTCTGTATACGCTAACTGATCATCTTCCTTAAGAAGATCTAATAAATTATGATCAGCATATTCGCTATAAGCAGGCATTAATGGAAAGAGTTGAGAATCAAAAAAGCAATATTAAACATTTTTTGTGTTAAAAACTAAAAGATGATTCAGTTAGAAAAGATCTATAACTTTATAACCATTATTTTCTTATAAAGTATATTTTAGACGAAAAAAAGGCCTCATAATCTGGAAAGATTTGCCTGTGGTTAATATCATTTAACCGTCACTTTTTTATTAGAGACTGTAATCAATTATATTTGCCAATTCTTTCTTTGGAAAGTAAAGCAAGATCCAATTAAATAAAGAGGAAAGCAAAAAAGTGGAAAATCAAGAAACCAGCTGGGCTATTTGTCCGGAATGCCAGGGACGCGGCAAAAAAAGCCGAAGAATCAGCAAGAAAGCACGACTGCTCTACCAGATTGCTCTCGATCAGTTTGAAAAAACAAAAGAAGGAACGGCTCCGGTTTATCCTAAAGGCAATTTATATGTATGCCTGAATTGTAATGGCTCAGGATTGATTCTGGCAGCCAGTGCAGCTGTTGCGGATAAAGAAAATTATCCACATGTTGCTATTATTGGCGGCGGTATAGGTGGAGTTGCTCTCGCTGTAGCCTGCCTGCATCGCGGAATTCCTTTTACTCTTTATGAACGTGATAATAACTTCGAAGCGCGATCTCAAGGCTACGGACTCACTTTGCAACAAGCCAGTAGAGCCATAGAAGGACTGGGTATTTTCTCTCTAAAAGATGGTGTGGTTTCAACAAGGCATTTGGTTCATACTACAGAAGGAAAAGTTATCGGGGAATGGGGAATTAGAAAATGGCTGCAGTCCGATACTAAAACAGCTAATAAACGTACGAATGTGCATATTGCAAGACAATCTTTGCGACTTGCATTACTAGAACAACTGGGAGGTCATGATTTTGTACAATGGGGACACCAATTAGTTGATTTTAAACAAAATGAAGATGAAGGGATTGATTTAAAATTTCAGGTAAACGGGGAAATAAAAAGCGTAAAAACCGATCTTTTGATTGGGGCAGATGGTATTCGCAGTTCGGTACGAAGATTACTAATAGGCGAAGACATTACTCCTTTACGTTATCTGGACTGTATTGTGATCCTGGGTATTTGCCCTTTGAAAGCTCTTGAGGAAATTGATAGTGATTTACTGGATTCTGCAACAGTATTCCAGACCGCTAACGGAAATGAACGCATTTACATAATGCCTTATACATCAGATTCTGTAATGTGGCAGCTTAGTTTTCCAATGTCCGAAGAAGAAGCCAAAACACTAAGTGCTCAGGGAACTTATGCACTTAAGGAAGAAGCCTACCGAAGAACTCAATGGCACAATCCTATTCCTCAGATTATAACAGCAACTCAGGAAGCTCAGATTTCCGGTTATCCGGTTTATGATCGGGAATTACTGGATTCAGCATTATTATCAAAAGCCGGACAAGTAACTTTGATTGGAGATGCAGCTCATCCAATGAGCCCGTTTAAAGGACAGGGAGCCAATCAGGCCTTACTGGATGCACTTGCACTCGCTCGCGGCATTTCGAAAGGATGCAGGCCAATGTCTGAATGGCGAAAAGCAGGCATAAGAGAAAGTGTCTTAAATGAGTTTGAATCAGAGATGTTAGAAAGAAGTGCCATCAAAGTAAAAGATTCTGCAGAGGCTGCACAGTTCCTGCATTCTGAAATTGTACTTCATGAAGGTGATGAACCAAGAGGAAGATGTATAAAGAAAAAAGAAGTTTAGTCCCGAAAATATTTACTATATATTGAAAAAAATTGCGGTTGCCTGAAAAGACAACCACACTTTTTTTAATTATTTATACTCTACTTCTTTCTGAGCATACCAATCTTTCATTACATAAAAAGCTTTCTTTTTTATTCCCTGATCTGAAATCAAACCTTTACGGTTAAAGAAATCCTGAATGTTGGGTAACTGCCTGCGTGGTGATCTAAAGTCAACTAAAATCCAGGGCGAAACTCCGGCCAGACCTTCTATACGATTGAACATTTGCGTGTTTTGCACATACAACTCTTCCTGATATTCTTCGTTCCAGCGCTGTGTTTTATCTCCGTGTAAACCTTGCAGCGCTTCACCGCCAAATTCGCTAATAATGACGGGTTTGTTATACGGAATTACCCATTGCATATCTTTACATGATTCGTTCGTTCCCCTGTACCAGCCTAAATATTGATTGAAACTCACAATATCTACATATTCGTTCATATTATCATGAAGCGTATTTACATTGTTCGGACTTTTGGTTACTTCCATTGCCATACTTATTAAACGCGAATTATCCTGTGTACGGGCATATTTAGCAAGTTTACTTAAGAAAATATCTCTATCATCGCCGTGCGGAGTTTCGTTTGCAATAGACCAAATTACAATTCCGCAGCGGTTTTTATCTCTGTAAATCATATCGTGCAACTGACGTTCGGCATTGGCGTAGGTATCCGGATTTGTCCATGAAATCGTCCAGTACACCGGAACTTCAGACCAGATCATTAATCCCATTTTTTCGGCTTCTTTTACCATGTTTTCATTATGCGGATAATGAGCCAGGCGAACATAATTACAACCTAATTCTTTTGCCCAGCTTAATAAAGTAACGGCGTCTTCTCTAGACCAGGCTCTCCCGGATCTAAACGGTGCTTCTTCGTGAATACTGATACCGCGTAAAAAGACCTTTTTTCCGTTTAACAAAATTTCTTTTCCTTTGGTTTCAATGGTTCTAAAACCAATTTTATCCGCGATACTTTCATGGGCTTTGTCAATGGTTAGGTCGTATAATTTTGGTTTTTCCGGTGTCCATAAAACGGGATTGGTTTTAATCTCAAAATAGGCCATTCCTTTGGCATCCGTTATAATGCTTTTCTTGATTTTTAGTTCTGGAATTGTAATCGAAACAGACTGATTTGCTGTATCGCTGTTCAGCTTTATCCATCCTGAAATTTTTGTTCTGTCTTTTTTATCCAACTGAACCAGATAATCTTCGATATAAGTATTGGGAACCTGAGCCAAAGTAACGTCTCTGGTGATTCCGCCGTAATTCCACCAGTCCATATTTACGGTTGGAACATTATCTTTATGACGTTTGTTGTCTACTTTTACCACCACAAAATTATTTCCGTCAACAAGCAAATTGGTTACATCAAAATTAAAAGGCGTATAACCACCTATGTGACTTCCTGCCAATTTTCCGTTTACATATACTTTTGCATCGTAATTGACTGCTCCAAAATGAAGAATACCTTTGGTTTGAGAACTCTTTTTATAATTAAAGTCTTTCTGAAACCAAACTGTTCCTTCGTAAAAAAACAATCTTTCGTCTTTTGAATTCCAGTCAGACGGAATATCCATCGTGGCCGAAGTTGCAAAATTGTATTCGGTTAAATCTGTGGTGTTGAATTTTTTATTTTCGAAAAATCCGTTGTTTTTAAATGGCATTAATCGATAATCGTAATATCCGTTTTCGAGCGGATCTACAATATAACTCCACTTTCCGTTTAAGTTCATGTTATTTCGAGCCGAAATATTGGATAGTAACGGAATTTCCTGTGCCATCGTTTTCCCAAAAATCAGAAAAGTAAAAAACAGTATTATTATTTTTCTCATAGCTTAACTTATTTTATTTTTTATTACAAATTCTATTTCTTATCAAAATACTGCGTTAATTGATAGGCATTATCATTAATAATTTTCATCTCTTTTAATAAAGGCTTATACGGTTCAAATGCACTGTTTACAATACCTTTATTTGAATCTCTGTTTGAATAATCGGTGCTTAAATCTTCCGGATCGTTGTCCATATATTTAAACCAATGCCAGCCAACCGAATTTTTATTCTTAAGCAATTCTAAAGTGAAATTCTGGTAAAAAAGTCCTCTTTCTCTTTGAGTTCGAACCAGCCATCCTGCTCCGGTATTATTCGGCAATCCGGAATCTTCTCCTTTGGTGTACCATTCTGTAATTAAAAACGGTTTTCCGGACCATTCGCCCCATTTATTCATTAAATCCTGACTTGGTTCCCATTTTCTGTAATGATTAATCGAAATGATATCCATGTACTTTCCGGCCACCTTAAAAATCTCCGGATTCGTTAATTCCTGCTCTTTATCCTGATTAAAACGGCATCCTAAATAAAGATGATTGGGATCTGCTTTTTTGAGTGCAACGGTAACCTTTTTCATATAGGTTTCAAAGTAAAAAGCGGTAAACGCCATGCGGTCTTCCTGAGTAATATCTGAGGCCGAAGCGCTAAAACCTTTTCTTTGATCGAACCATGCTTTTGCCGCAATATATCCCTGTTCATCTTTGGCCAATAAAGTTAAATGTTTATCTAACGCGTCGTTATACCACGGCAGTTCATTATCAGTAAAATAACCCATCAAATACTTATCATTTTTGTATTGAGAAAGATCTTTGAACGCTTTTTCGACGTATGCATCAAACTCTTTATCAAAAACCATAACCAAATCAAAACGGTAATTCTGCCAGCTGGCTTCTTTATATTTTCCGCCGAATTTTTTAATATGGTCTGAATGATACATACCCATTGGCGATATAATTACGGTATAAACCAGCGGGTTTTCTCCTTTTCTCACCAAGTCTGTATTCGACCACGCTCCTACTCCGTTAAATCCGTTATCGCGAAGTAATTTTGATTCTTGCTTTAACCAATTTTCCGGACTTCCGAATTTTTTATCAAATGCTTTTTGCTGATTTACAGATCGTCCGGCATTAAAAACGGCAACTCCTTTATAAATAAACGGATAACCTTCCGGATCGATAATCCACCATCTGTTGTCTATTTTTTGGGTTCTAAAAAATCCTGTTGCTTCTTTCTGCCAGGCTTTTGATCCGCCGTAAATTGAAATAGGTTCTTGTTTTTTTATCTTAAAACCGGGAAGTTTATCAATCGTTTTGGCTTCATACGAAACCCATTTTGGGTCTAAGGCATTTTGTCTGGCTTCGACTTTTTGGTATTTTATATTATTCTGTGCGTGCAGGGAAATTAGGCTCGTAAAACAGAATATTAAATAAAGGAAATGCTTCATTACATTAGTTTTTATTTTTTTTAAGAGGTCTTTTTAGTATTCAGTTATCAGTCGCAGTCGCAATATTCAGTTTAGCATGACTGAAAACTGTGACTGAGAACTGAGAACTGAGTTCACACTATGTGTTTAAAAAATTATTTAGACAAATAGATATGATCGAAATCGAAAACGTAATTATTTAAAGTTCTGATATCTTCCGGATCAACGCTTCTTAAAACCAAAATATCTTTAATTTTTGTCAGGTCTAATGCCGAATTTTGTTTTTTGTATTCTGCAATTGGAATTTTAACCATATTCCAGCTTCCATCTCTTTTAAGTCCGTATAAATTGCTTGTGGCATCAAATTCTACATATCCTGTATTCGAGGCATCTTTCATTCTAAATCTGATTTTTCCGGTGCTGGTCGTTCTTACCGCCATATTGATATAAGTGTAAGAGGAAATATCAGTGAAATTTACAAACGACAGAATTGCCATCGCCCATTTAGCTTCTGTTGCAGGCGGTGTTGCCGGAAGAGAAAAATTTCTGTACGCTCCTTCATAACCATCATTGGCAACTTCTTTAATTACAAACTGATTGCTTGAAACCCAATTTAAAACAGGGGCCGTTTTGGTAAAATCAGGATTGTCAGAATAAATTTTAAGGGCGTCAGCCGGAATAACAATTGGCGGAATTGCAGGAGCTTCGACCTCAACAGCAAATGTTTTCTTTTCGACTGTATTATCAACAAAAGTGATTTCGAGAGTCGTTGTAAAAGTTCCTCCTTTAGTATATTTTACCTCAACATTTCGCTCGATTGAAGCTCCCGGAGATCCGCCCTGAAAAGTCCATTTTACAGCACGTACTTTTGTTGATGAATCGATATACGTTACCGTTTCTCCTGCTTTAACAGAGGTGTTGGTCGAAGTTGCTTCTAGCTTTCCTTTATTATAAAGATATACTTCGCGTACATCATCTTCACAGGAAAACAAACCTATGAAAAGCACTAAAAACAGGTATTTTAATTTAGATATATGATTTAGTTTTATGGTCATGATTTCTTTTTTTTGGTTATTTTTTTTTAAAAGAGAATAGAAGAAAGAGTAAAGAAGAAAGACTTCTCATTTTATTCTTTTTTTTGAGACAGAAGAAAGAACAAAGAATAAAGAGAATAAACTTCTCAGAAAATCTTGATTCTTGTTTTTTTTTTTTAGAAAATAGAATAAAGAATATAGAGAAAAGATTTCTCACCTAATCTTGCTTCTTGTCTCTTGTTTCTCTTCTTTTAGATCTATTTTCTATATTCTATTCTCTATATTCTAAAACTCTATTTTAATCCGTCCAAAAATCCCTGATAAGCCGGTTTCTTATTATAATCAGCGTCTAATAGCAACGGATATTCTTTTGAATGCCAGAAGCTTGTCAGCCACGTATATTTATCGGTTACACCCCAGGTTGAGATCGCAAATTTTTGATTTTGAGGCAGTTCTTCATACATAGTGGTAATGTATTTATAGGTTTCAGATTGTTTTTGCTGTTCGACATCATTAAACACATACGAATCTGATTTTGCAGTATTTACTTTAATATCCAATTCTGAAATATGAATTAGCAATCCTGTTGAAGCCAGATCTGTAAAACCCGTTTTCATGGTTTGTCGATTTGTATCGGTGGCATAATGAAACTGATCTCCCAAACCATCAATTGGCACTCCATTGGCTTTGAATCTTGTGACCATTTTTTTGATAGCAGATCTTTTTCCTCCATCAATAACAACGCTGTAATCATTGTAGAATAATTTAGCATCGGGATCTGCCGCTTTTGCATATCTGAAACATCTTCCGTAAAATCCAATTGGATCCTTAAAAAGCGAGTTGATAACCGTTTCATTTCTTAAAGCTCCTCCATCTGCAAAAACCTCGTTTACCACATCCCAGCTTTTTACTTTCCCTTTGTAATGCCCTACAACATCGGTAATATAAATTTTGACTTTGGTTTCGAATGCGATTGAATCGTATTTGGCATTTTTAAACCATTCCGGAAACGAATCGTACCAAATCAATGTATGTCCGTGAACTTCCAGACTATTATCTTTGGCAAAATTTACCAGATAATCTCCCGCTGTATAATTGTATGCTGTTGAAGAAGTCCAGATACTTGCCATTTTCATTTCGTATTCGGCCGTGATTTGACTGTAATGTTTTAATACTGCATTTTTAAAATTGGTTTCGTTTTGCAGATCTTTCATTTTTACTGCAGCCCCAATTTTAAACTTTGCTTTTTCTTTTAAAGTCAATGTTGGAGTTGGATTCACCGGAGATCCATTATCATCAACATTAATAAAAACTGTTTTTTCGTCGTTGCTGCAAGAAGCAAATAACAAAGCGGTTAATAGACCTAAAATATATTGTTTCTTTATCATCGTGTTGTTTTTTATTTGATCCGGAAATCAAAACCAAATTCGATTTCCAGATCTATTGTTACTAACAAAAATTTGATTCTAATTAATTATACCCCACATTAAATCCTGCCGGTTTTCCCATTAAATCAATCTGAGTTTGTGGAATTGGCATATTGACCATTATTGGTGTCATTTTTAAAGGTACTTCTCCAGCGCTCGTTCCGGATGGACTTGAACGGAAATATAAATTTTGTCTTTCTACCAAAAGTCCTAATCGTTTTAGCAGAAACCATCTGTTGTTTTCAAAAGCCAATTCTCTTGCCGATTCGTCTAAATAATTATTTAATGTCCAGGTTGTTAAATCGAAAGTTGTTACAGTACTTTCCGGATTTCCGGTATATCCTCTTCTTCTCACTTTATTTAAATAGGCAAGCGCTTTTGTGTCGTTACCCAGATTATGATAGGCTTCTGATGCCAGTAAATAGGTTTCGGCTAATCTGTAATACATATAATCTTTATAACTGTTGGATGTCATTGGCAGTTTTTCTGTATCGTGGTATTTTTTCAAACTCCAATGCCAGGCTCTATAATTTCCGTTTGGCGCTGCAATTGCCGGATTGGTAATAGGCTGTCCGAATTTTGGGTTACCCACAACATTGATTTTATAATCCTGATAATTATCTGAATAGTAGTAGGTTTTAAATCTTAAATCGTTGGTTTGATCATAAAGAGATTTTAAATAATTGTTGGGATAAAACCATCCCAGAGACTGACCTCCGTAAGCCACATCCTGAATTAATTCGCTTGCATTTAACTCATACGTTCTTTGTGTAAAAACACTTCCGAGCCAAAAACCACCGCCGCCTGCCAGGTCATCACTTGGTCCTAATAGAAAATCTCTCTGATAGGTGAAAAGTGATTCTTTATGGTTGGCATTTTGTCCCCAAACCTCTGCCAATGTCACTAACCCGTGAGTTCCGTCATTGATAATGGCATCAAATTGCTTTGCTGCTTCTATCCAGTCTTGCTGCCATAAAGCGCTTTTACCACGAATATGTCTTGCAACACCTTGTCCGTAACGGCCCGCATCTACTTTAAAAGGAAGATTTGCAATAGCATAATCCAAATCGCCGTCGATTAATTTGTAAACATCTGCATCGCTGGCTACTTTGTATTCTACTACATCATTAATGTTTTCCGGTGTTGTTGGAATGGTGTCGATTAAAATCCCGCCATACATTTGTTTTAAATCTAAATACAATTCGCCTCGTATAACACGCGCCTGAGCCACTAATCTTTTCTTGGCATTTGCATCCATATTAATGCTTCTTGCCGAAGTGATAATGGCAGAACATCTGTCGATAATTTTATATCCCTGAATCCATTTTGATCCTGTAAAAGATTGCGGATTATGGCCTGTTCCGTAAGGTGTATTCCAGGTTCTGTGCAATCCTAAATCGGTGGCAACCATAAAAAATACATTGGCCCATAAATCGTTATTATCTCCGGATGGCGAATTATAATACCTCATTTGGTTGTACAGTGCATTTACTCCAACTTCTAATCCTGCCGGAGAAGTGTAGATATAATCTACAGAAATCTGATCTTTTACGTTTTCTTCCAGAAACTCCTCGCACGAAGTCAATCCTAAAGAAAGTCCGAATATCAAAACAAATAGAAAATTTATATTTTTCATGATCTTGTTATTTTTATTTTATTGATGTCTTAAATGTGCTGTTAGAAACCTACTTGTAAGCCTATAACACAAGTAACAGGTTCAGGATATTCGTTGATCTCTTTTTCAGGACTATACGACTGATAATCTGTAAGGGTAATTAAATTACTTCCTGTTACATAAAGTCTCATATTGGTTAAGCCCAATGATTTAAGTGTGTTTTCAGGAAATTTAAACCCAAGTGATACGTTTTGTAAACGTATGTAAGAGGCATCCTGTAATCCTAAAGTATTGATGTACGGCGGATCGTTTCCGTCTCTTGGTCTCGGCCAGTTTCCTCCAGGGTTTTCCGGTGTCCAGTAATCTTGTTTGATACCGTTTTTAACTCCTCTTAAAGAACCACCTTTTACATAATCGTATAAAAATAAATTGTCTCTGGTAACGCCCTGAACAGTATAAATATCTGCCGAGAAATCGAAACGTTTGTATTCTAAACTCACTGAAAAAGTTCCGAACCAATCCGGCAGTTTTGAAGTAATCACTCTATCCTGATCCGGATTTGGATTTGCTCCGTTTGATGGATCTGCATCGTATAATTTTATATCTCCCGGATACAGAGTTGTTCCTGTAACAATTGGAATATTTTCGCCTTGCTGATAAATTCCAACAGCTTTATATCTATAATACACATCGATTGGCTTCCCGATGAACCATAGATTTCCCACAGAATCGTCTTCTTTTCCGTCTCCGTTGGCATCTTTACCATAAATACTTACGATGCTGTTTTTATTTTTGGTGAAAGTTGCGCCAACATTCAGTCTAAAATCTTGTTTTTTGATCAAATCTCCATTCAAAGTAATCTCTAAACCTTTGTTATTTACTTTTCCAAGATTAGACAGTTTGGTTGTATATCCCGTATTGGCATTTAAAGTTTCATAGATCAATAAGTCTGAAGTATCGGTGTTATAAACCTCAACCGTTCCCGTTAATCTGTTTTTGAATAAACCAAAATCGGCGGCAAGATTTAACTGTGTTGAAGTTTCCCAACGTAAATCCGGATTAGACAATTGCGAACCTGGAACGTAACCTGATACTTTTATTCCGTTTATAATATAATCTCTCTGGTCTGCCACTGCCATACTTTGGTACGGATCTTTGGGCTGATTCCCCACTTTACCATAACTGGCTCTTAATTTTAAATTGCTCAAAACAGGAACGTGTTCTTTCATGAAATTTTCGTTCGAAACATTCCACGCCGCATTTACAGCGGGAAAAAATCCCCATTTATTATTTTTACCAAATACTGATGATCCATCGGCTCTGCCCGAAACGGTAAAATAATACCTATTATCAAAATCATATTCCAGTTTTCCGGCAAATGAAATAAGAGAACGTTCATTACCGCCAATTTCCGGCGTGTTCAGGAAAGCACTTTCAAGACCATAAATACCTAGAATATCACTCGGAATTCTGTTTGAGGAATTTTTAAACTCATTGTATTCTGATGATGTTATTTCGTAAACTCCCGTTGCGCTAAAATGATTTTTTTCGGCCAGATTAAAGTTGTAATTCAAAATATTACTAAACTGATATTCTACATTATCCTTAAAAAGAATACTGCCGCTTCCTTGTCCTGAATTTGCAATTCCTGAAAGTGATCTCGAAGAATTAAAATTCATTGCTTTGTAATTCCAGGATCTTCTGCTGGCATTTAATTTATAGGTAAAACCTTTTAAAATGTTGATATCCAGAAACACATTCATAATGTCATTTCTGTTTAACTCATTTGTATTGGTTTCATAAATATCAATAAGCGGATTTGGTGTTTCCTGAATTCCACCCGGAAGATGACGGAACGAACCATCGTCATTGTAAATTTTACCCAGCGGTGAGGTATTAATGGCATTATTTAGAATATTCCCCACATTAGGGCGATTTGACTCAGAAAACTGAAGCGAAAGATTCATTCCCACTTTAAGCCAGTCTGTAATTCTTTGGTCAACATTAATTCTCATGGCCACTTTTTCGAAGTCGGTATTGGGTACAACACCGGAAGTATTAATGTAATTTAAACTCGTAAAAATGCTGGTTTTATCTGTTCCTGAAGAAACGCTCAAACTATGGTTATTGGTCACACCGGTTCTTAAGGCATATTTTTCCCAATCGATATATTTTCCGGATTGAACCGATTCTAATTCAAGCGGAGAAAAAACCTGATTGTCTGGTCTGTAAACGCCATTGTTACTTGTTCTATAGGCTTCTCTTTTTAGCTGGGCAAATTCTTCGCCGCTGTAGATATCGAAATTTCTATTAATTGTCTGTACTCCGGAGAATCCATTATAAGCAATTTTTGCTTTTCCTGTTTTTCCTCTTTTAGTCGTAATTAAAATAACCCCATTTGATGCTCTTGCTCCATAAATAGACTGCGCGGCGGCATCTTTTAAAATTTCTAAAGAAGCAATATCGTTAGCATTAATATCATTGATGTTTCCTATTACGATTCCATCAGCAATTACGATAGGTTCGTTGCTTCCGTTGATCGATTTTTTTCCTCTAATTTGTATTGTTGAAGAACTTCCTGGTCCGCCATCAGCTAATGATACCTGAACCCCTGCTGCTTTACCTCTTAACATTTCGGCCACATCAGAAGTAGCAACTTTAGTCATGTCACCCGGTTTAACAGATGCCACAGAGCTGATTACGTCGCTTTTCTTTTTTGTACCATATCCTACGACTATAATTTCGTCAAGCGCCTGAGAGCTTGCTTTCATCACTACTTTTAGATTCTTTTTATTTTCAGTTTCAACCGAAACCTCATCCATCCCAATAAAAGAGAAGACTAATACACTCTTAGCAGCAACATTGATACTAAAATTTCCGTCAAAATCTGTCTGGACTCCTTTTGATGTCCCTTTTGAAAGCACATTTACGCCTGGCAAGGGTAAGCCCTGACTATCGACTACTTTTCCTGTGATTGAAGTTTCCTGTGCATTGGTTGTGGTCGAAAGAATACACATAAACAGCAGTAAAATTAGTTTTAGATAATTTCCTCCAAGAAAAAACATCTTTTCATGTTTGTTTTTTTTCATAAGTTATTTTTTTGGTTAGTTAGTTTAAAAATCAGTCATGATTTCATTGCAAATGTGACCAATAAATGACGTTTTTAGGGGAGGAAGATATTCGTTTTTTGGGGGATCAATGTGCTTATTTGCAGTTTTAGGCTTTAAAAAAACGGTATCCGTAATAAAAAACTTAAATTTTTAAAATTCGATTAATTTTCATGTTTTAAATTTAGTTTAACCGCAATCCCAATAGCTATCGGGAGCAAAGAATAAAAACGCAAAGTCCGCAAAGCTTTAATTAAACTTTGTGGACTTTGCGTAAATCTTAGCGAACCTTGTGGTTAAACCTTAGCGGTTAATTTTTCGACCCTTTATATTCAGTAGGCGATAAATTGTAAAATCTTTTAAACTCTTTGCTAAAGTGTTTTCGATCGTTAAAACCTACCATATTGGTCACTTCTGATACTGAATAGCTGGTGTTCATTAATAAACTGGCGGCTTTTTTTAATCGCATATTTTTAATAAAACCGGCTACGGATTGATTGGTAAGGGTTTGTACTTTTTTATAAAGCACAGTTCTGCTCATTCCTATTTCACGAACTAAATCATTGACATCAAAATCCGTATTATCGATGTTGGCTTCGATGATCTGGGTTAGTTTTTTTACGAATAAACCTTCGGGCGTATTTGCATTTTCGTCCTCAGTATCTGTAATAAATCCGTTTCTGTATTTCTGACGCATTATTTCTTTGGCCGATAATAAATTGGCTATTGTCAGTTTTAATTCTTCTATGCTGAAAGGTTTCGAAATATAAGCATCTGCCCCTGTCGAAAGTCCTTCGATTCTGTTTAAAGTAGATGATTTCGCCGTTAGCAGAATAACCGGAATATGATTGGTATTGAGGTTTGTTTTTAGAATTTTACACAGCTCAAAACCGTCCATTTCCGGCATCATAACATCGGTTACGATAAGATCCGGAATTTCTTTTTCCATATATTCGAGCGCCTGTATTCCGTCTGTAAATTTCAGGACTTTGTAATCGCTGTATAAAATATCATACACAAAAGACAATACTTCTTCGTTGTCTTCAATAACCAAAATGGTCTTTTTGTTGCTGTTTTCCGGTTCTTCAATATATTGCGCCTCATACGTTTCAATTTCGGTTTTTACATCCGAGATTGGACTTGCATTTTCTTCTATTTTAATGGCATTTTCAACAATCTGCGACTTTTTAAAATGATCTTTTCCTTTCTTTAAAGTAATGGTAAATATGGTATTGAAATTGGCATCGGCTTCTGTTTGTACTTTAATTTCTCCGTGATGCAATTCGACAATACTTTTGCTTAAAGCAAGACCAATTCCGCTTCCCAAATTAGCACTTCCGCGATCGTCTAATTGGAAAAAGTTTTTGAAAATTTTCTTTTTTCTGTTTTCAGGAATTCCAATTCCGTTGTCTTTTACTTTTATTTCTATGGAATCTGAATCTTCTTTTTGTTCAACAGCCAAAGTAATTCGGCCGTTTTTACTGGTAAATTTAAAGGCGTTCGAAAGCAGATTATAAATCACTTTTTCCATCTGATTTTTATCAAAATAAATCAAAGCGGTATTGATGTTGAGAACAAATTTGTAATCGATTTTTTTCTCGACTGCAAATCCGCGGAAAGATTCGTAAATATCAAAACAGAAAGAAACAATATCCTGCTGTTCGCAATAAATTTTCATGCTTCCTTTTTCGGCTTTTCTAAAATCCATTAATTCATTGACTAATTTTAATAATCGGTCAGAATTGTTTTTGATGACTTTGAGTTTGTGTTCGAGATTAGAATTCTTTTCAGCACTATTTAAAAGTTCCTCAACCGGGCCGCTTATCAGGGTTAACGGCGTTCTGATTTCGTGCGAAACATTGGTAAAAAAATCCAGTTTCATTTTGTACAATTCCTCTTGTCTTTCTTTCTCGACTTGTTCCAGATAAAAAGCTTGTTTTAATAATTCACGATTTCTTAAAAATCGAAACAATAAAACGGATCCGGCTAGTAATAATCCGAAATAGAAAATATACGCCCACCATGTTTTCCACCAGGGCGGTAACATGATTATTTTTAAGGTTTTAATGGCTGGATTCCATTTTCCACCACCATCTGCCGTTTTAATTTTCAAGAGATAAGTTCCCGAATTTAAATTGGTAAGATTGATATAATGCTGTGAACCAATGGTATGCCAATCGTCTTTATTAAAGGAACTTTCGAGTTTATAGGCATATTCGTTTTTTTCGGGAGAAACAAAATTCATTGCACTGAATTCCAATCCAATATATCCCTGATCATGATGCAGGGTAATTTCCTGAGTTTCACTTATATCTTCTTTTAGTTCCACTTCTTTACTTCCGGGTCTGATTTCTTCATTGTTCACGATAAGCTTCGTTAAAACAATCTCTGCATTATCCGGAGATTTTATGAGTTTGGATGGATTAAAAACAATCAATCCGTTTGAAGATCCGAAAATTAGCTCGTTATTATTTAATTTTAAACTGCTGTTGTTCGAGAACTGCTTTACTTTTAAACCGTCTTTTGCGGAATAAGAAGTAATTTCAAAATCAGAAATAGCGGGAGTTGTTCTCAATTTCTTTGTTCTGATTTTATACAGCAAATTATTATCGCTGATCCAGATATTTCCCTGTGCATCTTCTGAAATGCTTTTTATGGTTTCATCTGTAAAACCCAGCGCGCGGTTGATTTCGAAAAAATGTCCGGCTTTTTCATTCAACAAATTGATGCCACCGCTTTCAGAACCTACCCAAAATCTTTTCTTAGAATCGGTAAACATAACCGTAAGGCTGTTATTTGGCAATCCGCTGGCTTTTCCTGATTTATAGATTTTGGTAACTCTTTTAAGTTTTTTATCAAAAAAGTTCAAACCGTATTGTGTAGCAATCCACAAACCGTTTTCGCGGTTTGCAATATCTGTAATAAAATTATCGCTGAGCGCGTTTGAAGTTCCGTCGGCCATATAACTTTCTATGGTTCCGTCTGGCAGTATTTTTTTTAATCCGCTTCCGTTTGTTCCTACCCATAAATCATTATTATCAAGTAACAAAGAAGTTATCGGTCGGCTGCGTTCTTTGGGGTTTGGAGAAAGCGGTATTTTGCTGAAGGTTTTGCTGTTTTTATTAAACTTAAATAATCCGTTGAAAGTTCCGCAAAACAAATTTTCCTGATTCTGATTGACCAAAGCCATAATCATATTCACACTTTTATCAAAATCATTGGTATCTATTAAATACGAAGAATTTTTGTTGTTTCTGAAATCCAGAAAATTCAAACCGCCGCCGTTTGTTCCTACCCAGACAGCATTGTTGCTTTCTTTAGAAACGGCATTTACCAAAGAGCTGTTTAATCCGAAATTGGGTTTTATAACCTCTCTTACGTTGGCAAAATTAGTATTGGTTTTCTGGAAAAAGTTTACTCCTCCACCATTGGTTCCAATCCAGATATCATCGTGACGGTCTTTTAGGAAACATTTTACATCATCGTCAGACAAGCTGTAACTTGTAAGGGGATTATGCTGGTATTTGGTAAACTCATTTTTATCTTTTTTATAAATGCATAATCCGTTTTTTGTGGCAAACCAAATGGTATTAGCATCTACAGCCACAATATCATTGACCCAATTTGATGATAAATTTTTCTTATTGCCGGAATTCTGAAGATAATTTTTTACGGAATTTGCGGCTGCATTATAATGAAAAACTCCGTTTGCTTCGGTCGCAAACCATAAATCACCATTTTTTTCTTTAATTATTTTCCAAATCTTAGAATGGAATAAAGCTTCATTTTCTTTTAAAGTTTTCGGAAGTTCTTTTCGCGATCCGTTTTTAGGGTCAAAACATTCCAGTCCTTTTGCTGTGCCCACTAAAACACCATAATTACGATCATAAAACAGTGATAAAACCCTGCTTTTTCTAAAAGGGGAATTATGATCGTTTGAAATTTCTTCTAATAAATACTGCTTTTTATTTAAGCGTTTGACGCCTCCAAAAGTTCCAATCCAGATTCGGTTTTGATCGTCCTGAATGATAGATGAAATGTAGTTTCTACCGCCTTTTACTTTTTGAACATCGACTCTTAAAAAATCACGTTCTCTTTTATTAAAAAGGTTCAGACCGTTATTGGTTCCTATCCAGAGCTGCTTTTCGTTATCTTCTAAAACAACATTAATATGGTTGTTGCTTATGGTATTTAAAATGTCTTTATTGTAAGCGTATCTCAAAAAACTGTAGCCATCGTAACTAATTAATCCGTTTGCAGTTCCTATCCAGATAAACCCTTTTTTAGTTTGATGAATACTCGAAATCATGCTCTGCGAAAAACTCACATCGTAATCGATATGATCAAAATACAAATCTGATCCCTGAGCGATGGCACTAAAGGAAATGGAAAAAAATAATACAAGACTTAAAATGCAGCTTTTAATGTTCTTCATAAATTGATTTACTTACAGATCAATGATTAATTAATGCGATTGGTTTATTTGCTCTAAACTTAGAAAAAAAACAAACCAAACGCACTGCAAGATAAATCTAAAACAAAAAAAGAGATGTCGCTATTTTTTCTTTTTAAGGGGTGCATTTGTACTTAATTTTAATAATCGTTGATCGTTTCAAAGAAAAAAAGCAAAAAAGTCAAATGACTTTTTCGCTTTTTTTAATACTTAATAAGATCTATAAATTTTTAATAAATAACTTTATTCATCACTCATTTCAGGAAGACATTCTACCTTTTCTTTATTTAGGTCAAGTTCGATAATCTTTTCATTTACTAAATCAAATTTTACAGCTTTTAAAATTTGATCATATTTGCCTGCTGAATTTACTTTATCAATAACTACTGCGAAACATGAATCTCCTGCAGTTGTATTACATGCGTAACTAAAAATTTTTCCATCCCCTAAAATGTAATTATATTCTCCTAATTCTGAATATCTCTCAAGTTTTATTAAATCTTTACATTTCCATTTATTCTTATCGATTCTTCTAAAAAGACCTATGTATAAAAAACCTTCGTTTTTTTGAAGTGAAAAAACATAATTAGACAATCGGATAATATTTTTGTCGTCTGCATATTGATCTGATAAATAATCCTTTATTTTTTGATATGCTACGTCATGATCGAAAGTTGAATCAATAATAAATTCATTATAATTCTTGTCGAAAACAAATTTTCCTATATTATAATTGACCTGTACATCTGAAAAATCAGAATCATTTTCATCATACACATTGTTAACCACAAATTTTTTAGCTTCACTTGTGTGAATATCATTTTTATCCACAGATACTCTATTGCTTACTTTTACCTGCTCCTGCTTTTGATTACACGAAAAGAAAGCAAATATTAAAATAAATAATACATTTCTCATTATTGATATTTTTTACGAAGATAATATTATTTTCCTCCACTATTTTTGATTTTCCTTATTCGGATTTATATTGACAGACTCTTTTAATTCTGAAATTGCTTTAAAAGGTTTTACAGAAGCTCCTTGACTTGCACTTGAATTTCTCACTTCAAAATGTAAATGTGTCTTTTTAGCTAATAAATCTCTTGCATTTCCAGTTTTACCAGTCAATCCAATTTTTTTTCCTGCTTTTACTTTCTCACCTATTTTTATAAAAGTTTCACTTAAATGAGCATAAAAGAAATAGTATTCTTTACCATTATAAAAACCTTTAATTGTAATTGTGTTTCCATAAGTACTTGACGGATTGGGACCAACCCTAACACGTATTCCATCAACGCATGCAAATACGGGAGTTCCAACAGAAGCATACAAATCAAGTCCATCATGCTTACCTGCAATTCTTGTCGGAACTATACCATCATTACTATCTTCTGGTCTCCAAGTACTGTACCATCCCCTCAACTCCATTTTATCAAGAGGATTACGCCATATATTTCTTCCATACTCACCGTCATTTAAACTAGTGTAATATTCAGTAATTAATTCTCTCATCTGAATACCATTTTTTTCTTTATCAATATCTAAATTAGCATTTTGACTATAATCTACAGTTCCTAGCTCATACATTGTTTTATCAAGTCCTTTTCCAACATGATATGGAGCAAAAACAGCCACGTAAATGTCTTCGTGTATCACTGGTAAAGTTTTTACTTTTTCCATGTATATTTTAACTTTAGCTAATTGCTCCAGCTGGGTCATATTTGCATATTGAACTTTTAATTCATTGAGTACATCATGTCCTCCTCCAGTATATTCACCCATACTAGTAAGTGCATTCTGAGTGAATTGAATTAAGCCTACTGCTCTTGAATATTTTTTTCCATTTATATATTTTTCAAACGTTTTTTTATTTATTTGTTCTTTAGAAATTAATGACTTCCCTTCAATTTGATTTGGAGCAAAATTGCCTCCTGTTTCTCGATACATTACAGCCATAAGCCCATTTGCCATCTCCAATGTATTTTTTGGCCAAAGTTCTTTACAAATTTGTACTACTTTCACTCTAAAATCTTTATTCACTTTAGCTCCCCAAATTAATTGTGGATCATCTTCATCAATAATTTCTCCTTTATTTACATTTCCATCGCCTACAACCATAGTCAACAATTTATCAGTCAAATGTTTCGTAGAATAACCTTCAACACCAGCATAATATTTTATTTGTGATCCATTTTTGAGTTTTTTATTAAGGTTCATTAAAGTAAAACTAATTGTTGCAACTCCTTCTGAATTTACTCTTGCTTTATTACTAAAAGATGGTTTTTCCCGCACTTTATGAGCAGTAAGGTTAATTTCTTGTCCAACCAAATTTTGAGTTTTAGCCACTATAGTTACAATTGCTCCATTTTTACCAAATGGAACTTCATCCTCTGGTCTTACACGAACCCCATCATAAGTAAAATAAACATCAAGAATTTTTGCATCTGTTGTAACAGATAAAACAGTATCTAATTCGTAATTAGCTGGTGTCTTAAAAGGATATGGTTTACTATTCTGTATTCCTAATAGTTTAAATCCAATTTTGGCATTTTTTCCATTCGTAAATCCAATTGCTTTTTGAAAACCAGCATCAAATTTTACTTCTTCAAAAATTTCACCTTTTGCATTAGTTTTTACATCAATGTAATGGTTCGTTTTTGCCTTATTTAAATAAAAATAAACTCTAACTTTTTGATTTTCGTAGTGAGGAATTTGAGCTTTTATATAATTGCTTTCTCCCGAAAAACCAGATATTTCCTTTTTACTTCCACCGCTCCATGACCAATAAGCTTCAGTAACTTCCGGGTGTTTTACTTCCATTTTATAAACACATTCTGATTTGGCTCCTTTTTGACGATCACTAAAAGCTTCTACTGTATAATGTCCTGGTTTTTGAGGAATAGGCATAATAAAAGAATTCCATTTATGAATGTACGCCGTTTGAGGATCTTTTTTATTTGTGAATAATTCGGTTCCAGGTGCCAGATATCGTTTATTAGTAGAATCATAAATCATCCAACTTACATCTTCTTTTTCTGCATCTGTAGGAGGATTTATCTTGAATTTTTTCGCTTCTAAAGTTACCGTGCCGTCATGAATACCCAATAAGAACACATTATTGTTTGATGCTTTATCGGCGAGACCAATTCTGGTAACTTCATTTTTAATTACCGAAGTTTTAAACTCCTTAACTAATGCATATTGATTTTTACTGAAAACTTTAATTTTATAAGTTCCTAAATCTGGCATCGATAATTTAATACTACCTGCTGAGTCTAGTTCTCGTTCTTCTGAAATTATAGTTGTTTTACCAGTAGTCGCAGTTTCGATTTGATAATACAGTTTTAATGGATTTAGTGTTTTTACTGCAGTATGTTTTAGCGATACTTTAAAATTTTTCTCTTCGGAGAAAGGTCTTACAAAGCCACCAGCAACATTTGCCGGAGGTGCAATTACAATTTCCTGAGTTATTATTTTTAGCTCTATGAAAGTAGCCGTTTTTGCACTTTTCTTCTGTTTTACTGTGTAATTTTCTCCATAAGCATCGATTCTGTATGTTCCATGTGTATCGAAATTATAGCTAAAAGAAGTGCCTTCATTTTTAAAAATATTTTCCTTTTTTGTGTCGCTATTATACACTATCCAGTTAATATTTTCTTTTTGATTGTGCATCTGATTTATAAAGGCTTCATCAACGAAAAATTCGAGGCTTTCTCCTATTATAAATGAAGTTTGTTTTGTATTTCTAATTTTTAACGCACCTTTGTTTACTCCACTTCCTTTAAAATTAGTTTCAATAATCTGCTTAAGGCGTCCATAAATAGCTTCTTTTCCTATTTCTGGATATAATTTGTCTGCACTTAAATTAGGATATATCTTCGTTTTAGTAATTATGGTAATAGTCGTAGGCAAATTATCAAGTCCTTGCACTTCTTTTAATAATAAAAATAGTTCGTCGTATCGCTCAAAAAGATTGGCAATATTTGTCTTATCATTGGCCAGTTGATCTTTTATTATTTCCCAGCGTTTTTTACTATCATTAGAAATAGATCCTTTAAGTATATTAGCATCAATTGCTTTAATCATTTTTTCACGAACGATCTCCCAGTTAAAGCTTTGAGCCACTACGGCAGAGAAATTTAACTGCTTTAATTCCACATACATTTGAGTAAACAATTCATTACCTGGTTTTCCATCAAAATCCAAAACCGTCGCACCTTGATCAAAAGCCTTAGAAATACTTGTCCAATATTTTATAGATTCAGTATCATTTTCAATAACTGCAGCATCTAATTTCTTTTTAACCTCAGCTTTAATTACTTCTACAGACGGCTCATTATCATTTATTTGAAAGCTTTCCGGCACCATCAGACTTTGTTGTACTGAAATACCTGAATATGCCTGATTAGTCAAATTCTGATCTCCCATTACCGAAGGAGTAATGCCGGTTGATGCAGAAGAACTCATTTCTGTTCTTAGAGTGTTATCAGCGGCGCCTCCTTCGATTGGAGTGGTTGTTAAAGTAGTAAATAATCCAGATTCTAAAGTTCCTGTTGAAACCATCGAATCCTGCATTCCCTCTAAAACCGACAGAGTATTGCTAATTAATTGCATCGGATTTTGCATTGTTCCGGCACTAGTATCGATCGCGTCTCCTTCGATTGAGGCAGTAGAATTGTTTAAAATAGCAGTTGCAGTTTGATTGTTTTGCTCCTGCCATAGTTGTACGATATCTTTTTGCTGACTCATTTCTTTTGAAACTTTAGCCAACTCTTTTATTATGGTTTCGGTTAAATGTTCTGAACTTTTTATATCAGCACTATTTTTTATGGAAAGATTGAAATTATGAATTACATTTTTACTCATCGCTTGGTGTTTTTCTGGGTGTAAAAGTAGTATCAAAGTTTGCGATTTCTAAATTCCAAACTACTTGTATTCAGTAGTTTCAGCAAGTTTCCTTTCTACTGAAACTACTGAATTCATCAGGCTTTTTTTGGTTCTTTTTCTATTCTTCTGTTCTACTTTTACACTCTCAAAAATTAAATACTGATGTTGGTTTTCTACAACATTTATTAAAAAAGGACTCTCCTATTTTTCAATAAAAAGAATTACAAGTCTATATATTAATCAAACTAAAACAGCAGCCATTATGGATTATTTATTATTAATGGGCATCAGCAAAATGCCTAAAATACCCGACAAGAATAATTCTCAATTTTTCCTAATCAAACATTTAGAAAAAAGATTACTAATAAGCAATTCAATCCTAATCTAAATTGACAATTATGAAAAATCAAAAGAACATTACTATTTGTCTTATTACATAAAAAGATTCAATTTATAAAAATCAATAACTACATAATTAAAAGAAAAAAATATGGCCTTACAAACGTTAAACACCATAAAACAATGGTTTAAAACTGGTCTTAAACCATCACAACAACAATTTTGGGATACCTGGGATTCTTTCCGTCACAAATTTGAAAAAGTTCCCGTAAAAGATATTGAAGGAATTGACGAATTGCTTTTATCTAAGGCTGACAAAGTCGTTTTAGATAATCACCTCGCCGATAAAATTGCACATGCACCACAAGTAAATACGGATTGGAATAGTGAATCTGGTTTTAGTCAATTGTTTAATAAACCCGAATTTAAAACTATTAATGGGGAGCCATTGACAGGCGGTGGAGATATAGTTATTGAAGCAGGCGGAGCTCAGAATTTACAAACAACGTTAGGTAATGGTAATGAGACCACAAACAGTATAATGTTTAACGATGACTACTATAATTGGTTAAAAACAAGCATAGATTCCAGATCTATACGTTTAACCGATAGTAACTCAAATCTGTTAGCAGGTATTGATTCTGCTGGTGTTTTTACACATGATGATAGTCAACATGTTTCGATAAACCCTCAAGGTATATTTTTTAATCGGGATACTGCTGAATCATATTTACGAATTAATACATCTTCGACAGGCGTTAGCACGATAAATTTACCTGTAACTGAAGGTACAGAAATTACATTAGCTGCTAAAGAAGATTTTAAAACAATTAATGGAGAAGAGATAGTTGGAGAAGGAGATATTACTATTAGTTCAGCGATTCCAACATTAGATCAGGTCTTAAATTCAGACAATAAATCCCTTACTCAGCCAATTGTATTTTTAGACGAAGAATATAGTGCTACAATAGATTCTAAAAACTTATCAATTGATGGTCCACTCGGAGAAGGTATCCAATACAATGGAGATAACATAAACTGGAGTAAAGGAGAGAAAAATTTAAAATTACTTTTTGATGGAAAATCAGCAGGACAAAATACTTTTACTTTCCCTGAGATGCCAGATAGTAGTGCTCCTTATAAATTAGCTACAGATCAGGTAGTTTCAGCAACTCAATCAGGTATCGTTAATAATACGCCTTTACAAGAACTTGGAGGAGTTGATAAAATCATAAATCTTGTTAGAATAGGTAGAGGAGCAGGCGCAGTTAATAATAGCACAGCTTTAGGCTATACTGCATTATCTCTTAATACTACTGGCACAAATAATACAGCCATTGGAGCTTCAGTGTTAAGTAAAAATACTACAGGAATTGGTAATACAGGAGTTGGAGCACTCTCATTAAGAGAGAATGCAATAGGAACTTATAATACGGGATTGGGATATGGTGCATTAAGAACAAACATTGTCGGTTTTAATACAGCAGTAGGAGCATTTTCTCTATATAATTTTACAACAGGTTTAGGTTACAATACAGCTTTAGGTGTTCAAGCATTAGCAAAATTAACTACAGGAAATTCTAATACTGCAATAGGCTCAAATAGTTTAAATCTTGCAACTAATACAACATTTAATACAGCAGTCGGGTCAAACTCTCTTTATAATTTAACTACAGGAGGGAAAAATGTAGGAATAGGTAATGACGCTGGGTCAGCAATTACTACAGGAGAAAAAAACACAGCTCTTGGATATTTAGCTCTTGGAGGTGCAACAGTAACAAATACAGGAAGTAGTAATATAGCTATTGGGTACCAAGCGGGTAGAGATCTTACATCAGGATCAGCTAATATATTATTAGAAACTCAGGAAGGTGGAACTGTAAGCTCAGGAAGCAATAACATCGTAATAAATTCAGGAAAAAATAATGCAGGAATAAAGACAGGTAACTGTAATACAATCGTTGGAGGTATTACAGGATTACCTACAGATGCTTCAAACTTAGTTATATTGTCAGATGGTAGTGGAAATATCGCAATCAGAAAAGAAACTGATGGCAGATTATTAGCTCCGACATTAACAAATACTCTAATTGATTCAGGCGGTAATAAATCCTTAGTGACTAAAGAGTATTTAGACGCTCATTCAGGTGGAACAACTCCAACTTTAGATCAAGTGTTAGGTTCGGGAAATGAATCAACTGATAAATCTATAATGCTTACAGGGAGTGGTGGTAGATCTATGCAGTTAGACGTGTCTAATGCACTCGTAAATATGGAGGATTCGG
This sequence comes from Flavobacterium sp. CSZ, assembly GCF_015350725.1. NCBI lineage: Bacteria > Pseudomonadati > Bacteroidota > Flavobacteriia > Flavobacteriales > Flavobacteriaceae > Flavobacterium > Flavobacterium sp. CSZ. Next base: position 108,005 of record NZ_JADKPQ010000004.1, on the reverse strand, counting down.
AGGGTAAAATAGAATTGCAAGCCTCAAATACTTTTCCTTTAATTATGACAAATAAAACCACTGATAACGAAGTTAAAATAGGTTCAGATGTTATAATTAGCACAAGTACAGTAGATGGAGTTCCATACTCAAAACAACTAACTTTTAGTACAAACCCACTAGGTAATTACGAGGTAGTTTTACCTGCAAAAACTGGAACGGTAGCCTTAAGAAGCGATTTTAAAACAGTAAACGGAGAGTCTATTCTAGGAACTGGGAATGTTGAAATCGGTGGAGGCTCGCAAGATTTGCAACAAACCTTAGATAATGGTGCATCTTATACTTCTCTTGATACTTCATTAAATATAGACTTTAGATCAGAACCTTGGATTGAGAAAAAATCTACAACATTAGCTCCATATTTAGGATATCCTGTACAAACAGGACTTTTTAGTATGTCAGAAAATGGAGTTACTATGCAGTCAGAAGATGTTGGAATAACACAACCTGATGTTTATAAAAATGGAGCAATTGGAAGTACTAATGGAAACCCAACTATGTCAGTACAATTAAATAGATTAAATGAAGACGGGTCGATACTAGGTAGTAGTATGTCTATTTTAAGGTTTGAGGATAATACTAATTTATCGGGTACTGTTGCTTATGAAATACCAGCTAAAGTTAACGGGGATAATTTAACTTACAAATTAGCAACGACAGATGATATTACTTTGCAAAAACTAATAGATACAAATAAAAATACAGCCACTAAAGCAAGCAGTACAATATCTCTATTAGAAGGCGGAGAGAGTTTTGTAAGTAACCAATTTTTATTAGATAATGGAGTTTCAGGATCTGGACATAGATTTACCAGTATGCAACAATATCCAGATGTATTTACTGTAACTAATTCATATAATGATGGAGATAAACAAAGTATCTTAGAAATGAACTTATCTACTATCTCTTTGATGGTTAAAAGGGATATGTTATCAGGAACTCCCAAATCTACCAACCTTTCCTTTGCAGAACCTACAAGTCCTGGAGTTGAGATATTGATACCTGCTAAACCTTTAAGAGCCGAAGCTTACACTATAGCGACCTTAGATGATATATTACCTAAGATAAGCCGTATATCTGATGATTTTACTATACCTGATGGTTATGCTACTAGATTTATAACAGTTTTAGCAATAAATAAAACCATAACTCTACCAAATGTAACTGATTCGGTTGGGGCTATCTTTTATATAACAGGAAATCCGTTAGGAAATACTATCATAAATTGTAAAAACAGAAATTTGCAAATACTATATCAAGGTAATTTAGAAAGCGATTACGAAATACAAGCTAATGATGGGGTTACATTAATAAATGACGGAACTAACTATATAGTTACAAGTAAATATCCATGATAATCATAATTTAACTAAAAACTAATTAGTACTGAATTTAGCAAAATCTAAAACTACATAATAAAAAAATATGGCTTTACAAACATTAAATACCATAAAACAATGGTTTAAAACTGGTCTTAAACCATCACAACAACAATTTTGGGATACCTGGGATTCTTTCCGTCACAAATTTGAAAAAGTTCCCGTAAAAGATATTGAAGGAATTGACGAATTGCTTTTATCTAAGGCTGACAAAGTCGTTTTAGATAATCACCTCGCCAATAAAATTGCACATGCACCACAAGTAAATACGGATTGGAATAGTGAATCTGGTTTTAGTCAATTGTTTAATAAACCCGAATTTAAAACTATTAATGGGGAGCCATTGACAGGCGGTGGAGATATAGTTATTGAAGCAGGCGGAGCTCAGAATTTACAAACAACGTTAGGTAATGGTAATGAGACCACAAACAGTATAATCTTTAACGATGACTACTATAATTGGTTAAAAACAAGCATAGATTCCAGATCTATACGTTTAACCGATAGTAACTCAAATCTGTTAGCAGGTATTGATTCTGCTGGTGTTTTTACACATGATGATAGTCAACATGTTTCGATAAACCCTCAAGGTATATTTTTTAATCGGGATACTGCTGAATCATATTTACGAATTAATACATCTTCGACAGGCGTTAGCACGATAAATTTACCTGTAACTGAAGGTACAGAAATTACATTAGCTGCTAAAGAAGATTTTAAAACAATTAATGGAGAAGAGATAGTTGGAGAAGGAGATATTACTATTAGTTCAGCGATTCCAACATTAGATCAGGTCTTAAATTCAGACAATAAATCCCTTACTCAGCCAATTGTATTTTTAGACGAAGAATATAGTGCTACAATAGATTCTAAAAACTTATCAATTGATGGTCCACTCGGAGAAGGTATCCAATACAATGGAGATAACATAAACTGGAGTAAAGGAGAGAAAAATTTAAAATTACTTTTTGATGGAAAATCAGCAGGACAAAATACTTTTACTTTCCCTGAGATGCCAGATAGTAGTGCTCCTTATAAATTAGCTACAGATCAGGTAGTTTCAGCAACTCAATCAGGTATCGTTAATAATACGCCTTTACAAGAACTTGGAGGAGTTGATAAAATCATAAATCTTGTTAGAATAGGTAGAGGAGCAGGCGCAGTTAATAATAGCACAGCTTTAGGCTATACTGCATTATCTCTTAATACTACTGGCACAAATAATACAGCCATTGGAGCTTCAGTGTTAAGTAAAAATACTACAGGAATTGGTAATACAGGAGTTGGAGCACTCTCATTAAGAGAGAATGCAATAGGAACTTATAATACGGGATTGGGATATGGTGCATTAAGAACAAACATTGTCGGTTTTAATACAGCAGTAGGAGCATTTTCTCTATATAATTTTACAACAGGTTTAGGTTACAATACAGCTTTAGGTGTTCAAGCATTAGCAAAATTAACTACAGGAAATTCTAATACTGCAATAGGCTCAAATAGTTTAAATCTTGCAACTAATACAACATTTAATACAGCAGTCGGGTCAAACTCTCTTTATAATTTAACTACAGGAGGGAAAAATGTAGGAATAGGTAATGACGCTGGGTCAGCAATTACTACAGGAGAAAAAAACACAGCTCTTGGATATTTAGCTCTTGGAGGTGCAACAGTAACAAATACAGGAAGTAGTAATATAGCTATTGGGTACCAAGCGGGTAGAGATCTTACATCAGGATCAGCTAATATATTATTAGAAACTCAGGAAGGTGGAACTGTAAGCTCAGGAAGCAATAACATCGTAATAAATTCAGGAAAAAATAATGCAGGAATAAAGACAGGTAACTGTAATACAATCGTTGGAGGTATTACAGGATTACCTACAGATGCTTCAAACTTAGTTATATTGTCAGATGGTAGTGGAAATATCGCAATCAGAAAAGAAACTGATGGCAGATTATTAGCTCCGACATTAACAAATACTCTAATTGATTCAGGCGGTAATAAATCCTTAGTGACTAAAGAGTATTTAGACGCTCATTCAGGTGGAACAACTCCAACTTTAGATCAAGTGTTAGGTTCGGGAAATGAATCAACTGATAAATCTATAATGCTTACAGGGAGTGGTGGTAGATCTATGCAGTTAGACGTGTCTAATGCACTCGTAAATATGGAGGATTCGGAGGGTAAAATAGAATTGCAAGCCTCAAATACTTTTCCTTTAATTATGACAAATAAAACCACTGATAACGAAGTTAAAATAGGTTCAGATGTTATAATTAGCACAAGTACAGTAGATGGAGTTCCATACTCAAAACAACTAACTTTTAGTACAAACCCACTAGGTAATTACGAGGTAGTTTTACCTGCAAAAACTGGAACGGTAGCCTTAAGAAGCGATTTTAAAACAGTAAACGGAGAGTCTATTCTAGGAACTGGGAATGTTGAAATCGGTGGAGGCTCGCAAGATTTGCAACAAACCTTAGATAATGGTGCATCTTATACTTCTCTTGATACTTCATTAAATATAGACTTTAGATCAGAACCTTGGATTGAGAAAAAATCTACAACATTAGCTCCATATTTAGGATATCCTGTACAAACAGGACTTTTTAGTATGTCAGAAAATGGAGTTACTATGCAGTCAGAAGATGTTGGAATAACACAACCTGATGTTTATAAAAATGGAGCAATTGGAAGTACTAATGGAAACCCAACTATGTCAGTACAATTAAATAGATTAAATGAAGACGGGTCGATACTAGGTAGTAGTATGTCTATTTTAAGGTTTGAGGATAATACTAATTTATCGGGTACTGTTGCTTATGAAATACCAGCTAAAGTTAACGGGGATAATTTAACTTACAAATTAGCAACGACAGATGATATTACTTTGCAAAAACTAATAGATACAAATAAAAATACAGCCACTAAAGCAAGCAGTACAATATCTCTATTAGAAGGCGGAGAGAGTTTTGTAAGTAACCAATTTTTATTAGATAATGGAGTTTCAGGATCTGGACATAGATTTACCAGTATGCAACAATATCCAGATGTATTTACTGTAACTAATTCATATAATGATGGAGATAAACAAAGTATCTTAGAAATGAACTTATCTACTATCTCTTTGATGGTTAAAAGGGATATGTTATCAGGAACTCCCAAATCTACCAACCTTTCCTTTGCAGAACCTACAAGTCCTGGAGTTGAGATATTGATACCTGCTAAACCTTTAAGAGCCGAAGCTTACACTATAGCGACCTTAGATGATATATTACCTAAGATAAGCCGTATATCTGATGATTTTACTATACCTGATGGTTATGCTACTAGATTTATAACAGTTTTAGCAATAAATAAAACCATAACTCTACCAAATGTAACTGATTCGGTTGGGGCTATCTTTTATATAACAGGAAATCCGTTAGGAAATACTATCATAAATTGTAAAAACAGAAATTTGCAAATACTATATCAAGGTAATTTAGAAAGCGATTACGAAATACAAGCTAATGATGGGGTTACATTAATAAATGACGGAACTAACTATATAGTTACAAGTAAATATCCATGATAATCATAATTTAACTAAAAACTAATTAGTACTGAATTTAGCAAAATCTAAAACTACATAATAAAAAAATATGGCTTTACAAACATTAAATACCATAAAACAATGGTTTAAAACTGGTCTTAAACCATCACAACAACAATTTTGGGATACCTGGGATTCTTTCCGTCACAAATTTGAAAAAGTTCCCGTAAAAGATATTGAAGGAATTGACGAATTGCTTTTATCTAAGGCTGACAAAGTCGTTTTAGATAATCACCTCGCCAATAAAATTGCACATGCACCACAAGTAAATACGGATTGGAATAGTGAATCTGGTTTTAGTCAATTGTTTAATAAACCCGAATTTAAAACTATTAATGGGGAGCCATTGACAGGCGGTGGAGATATAGTTATTGAAGCAGGCGGAGCTCAGAATTTACAAACAACGTTAGGTAATGGTAATGAGACCACAAACAGTATAATCTTTAACGATGACTACTATAATTGGTTAAAAACAAGCATAGATTCCAGATCTATACGTTTAACCGATAGTAACTCAAATCTGTTAGCAGGTATTGATTCTGCTGGTGTTTTTACACATGATGATAGTCAACATGTTTCGATAAACCCTCAAGGTATATTTTTTAATCGGGATACTGCTGAATCATATTTACGAATTAATACATCTTCGACAGGCGTTAGCACGATAAATTTACCTGTAACTGAAGGTACAGAAATTACATTAGCTGCTAAAGAAGATTTTAAAACAATTAATGGAGAAGAGATAGTTGGAGAAGGAGATATTACTATTAGTTCAGCAATTCCTACATTAGATCAGGTATTAAATTCAGACAATAAATCCCTTACTCAGCCAATTGTATTTTTAAATGAAGAATATAGTGCTACAATAGATTCTAAAAACTTATCCATTGATGGTCCGCTCGAAGAAGTTATTCAGTACAATGGTGATAACATCAACTGGAGTAAAGCAGATAAAAATTTAAAATTAATTTTTGATAGAGAATCTACAGGACAAAATGTTTTTAGTTTTCCAGAAATGCCAGATAGCAGTACTCCATATAAATTAGCTACAGATCAGGTAGTTTCAGCAACTCAATCAGGCATAGTTGATAATACACCTTTACAAGAGTTAGGAGGAGAAGATAAACTAATTAATGGTATAAGAGTTGGAGCAGGTAATTTACAAGTTGTTACTAATACAGTTTTTGGAAATAATTCTTTAGGAAGCACGATAACCGGAGGAACTAACAATACAGCTATTGGCAGAAGTGTTATGCCTTTAGCCACATCTGCACCTGCTAATACAGGAATTGGGTCATTCGCTCTAAATGCATTAACAACAGGATCTTCAAATGTTGGAATTGGTGCATCATCACTAAGAACAATTACTACTGGATCATTCAATATGGGTGTTGGTAATTCAGCGTTAGGAAAATTAACAACTCAATCATTCAATACAGCAGTAGGAGCAAATGCAGGTGGAAGTGTTACAGGTGGTAAAAATACATCAATTGGATATTTAGCTAATGGTTCTACAAGCGAAACTGCTACAGGAGAATTTAATATTTCATTAGGCTATCAAGCAAATAAAGATCTTACTTCAGGTTCTAATAATGTAACAATTCAAAGCGTAAATAGTGGTTCAGAGTTAACTAGTGGTAATTATAATCTTATAGTTAAGCAAGGGAATGTTAGGCCAGGTATTGTTACTGGAAATAATAATACTATAATAGGTAATGTTACAGGACTTAATTCTGATGATTCTAACTTAGCCATCATATCTGATGGTAATGGAAATATTGCAATTAGAAAAGAAGCTGATAACAGATTGCTTGCTCCTACATTAACGAATGCTTTAATTGATTCAGGAGGAGCTAAATCTTTAGTAACTAAAGAGTATTTAGATGCTCATTCAGAAGGTAGTTCTCAAAACTTAGATGAAATATTAGATAATGGGAATATTGCTATTGGTAAGTTCATTAGATTGAATGAAGATCCTAATTTACAAACAAATTCTGTAGATATAAAATTCGACAAAACAGTATATAGAGACAAGCAACAAGGAACTCCATCTACCGAATATGATAAAAACTCTATAACTAAATTTGATGTTGTATTACAGGATGTTATAAGTGACTTTGATTTTAGCGTAGGAGTTGGTAATTTCAAATTGCCTGTAAAAACAAAAGGATCAGATTATACTTTAGCTACTACAGACGATATTACAGGAGGGTCTCAAAATTTACAACAAACTATTGACAACGGAGGTATTGCGATAGTAGGTAACCAATTGGAAGGTAACAAAATTTCTTATGTAGCTATAACGGATGAAAATATAATATTAAATAATAACATAGTCGATTTAGATATTTCTTCTGGGATAACAATGGGTAATGGGACTGGTTTAAAACTTGGGTATTCTAAACCTTCATTAGGTTTTACTACTATAGTAGAATTTGAAGAACCCACAAAAGGTAACAGTCTGTTATTTCCTGATAAGTCTGGAACATTAGCAACTACATCAGATTTCAAAACTATCAACGGACAATCAATAGTAGGTACTGGAGACATATCCGTATATGACGACAATGTATTACATAAAACCGGTAACGAGTTTAAAGAGGGCGACCTTAATATAACTGGTAATCTGGGTATAACTGGTAATATAGAAATAACTGATATGGATACCTTTCCTCGTCCGCCAGAGACCAATATAATTCTTAATAAAAATGGAGATCTTAAAGCTACAAATTTTATAGGAAGGTCAATAACTTCGTTCACAGGGCAATTTCATAGTAATGTTACTATAGGAACAGCAGGATATAACGGAAGTAAACTAGAGGTAAATGGAACTATCTCAACTAACGGAATCAACGTAGCCGCAGCATTGACAGAATCATCAGATGCCATATTCAACAACACGCCTGTTGGCTCGCAGAGGACAATAGCAGGTAATACCATCCAAATAGCAGGAGCTACCGGTGATTACTTTTTAGAAACATTCAGATATAATATTTCTGATTACGGAATGCAGAGAATTACATTCACATCTACTGCTTCAGCTGGCAGATTTTTTATACGAACAGTAACAGCCGGAGTTTGGTCTGCATGGATTGAAAAACAATAATGAACATGTTAGATTAAATAACCCTATAAGTATTATGACACTACAATTTAGCTTCTACTTCAGTCATTATATTATGATTGAGGTAGAAAGCATTAACTAGTTGGGTCACTTTACACAATATTTAATAACAAAAGAAACAACCCAAAATCAAAAATTATGAATAAATCAAAAATTACAGTAATCTTAAGTCTTTTAATTGTTTTAACGGGCTTAGTTGACACAAAATTCGATCTTTTACAAGATGCAGGATTATCATTGGTAACCATCAACAGAATCAAATTAATTGGTTTGGTTTTGTCAGCAGTATTGTCAAGCATTACTTCGTTATTTTCAACAGAAGAAAGATAAAAAAATCCAAAAAGCAGGAATAAAAAAGATCTCAAAATCAGAGAAAATCTTTACCAACATTTAAAAAAGTTGATTTTTTAAAATCTATAACTAAATAAAAAACATGGCTTTACAAACATTAAATACCATAAAACAATGGTTTAAAACCGGTCTTAAACCAACACAAACTCAATTTTGGGACACTTGGGATTCCTTCCGACACAAATTTGAAAAAGTTCCAGTAAAAGATGTCGAGGGAATCGACGAATTACTTTTATCTAAGGCAGACAAAACAATTTTAGATAATCACTTAGCTGATAAAAATGCTCATGCACCGCAAATAAATACTGACTGGAATAGCGAATCTGGTTTTAGTCAATTACTTAATAAACCCGAATTTAAAACTATTAATGGGGAACCAATAGTAGGAACTGGCGATATAACATTAGACGTTGAGGGTTTAACTTTTGAACAAGTTTTGTCAAATGGGAATGAAACAACTCAAACTGCTTTATTTAAAAGTTATGCTGATAATGATGTTTACACAAACACTATTAATGGACGGAATATTGAAATGACGCAATCAAGCACCGTCACTAGAGGTGAAAATAAAACAGCATCTTTAACCTTAAATAGCGAACTAATTGATTTTGTCAATTCAAGCACAGGAGAAACTACAGCCTTATTTGCTCAAGGTGTTGGATTTGGTAACTTAAATTCAAATCATTTTTCTACTTTAGAAATGAATCCAGCTACCACAGCAAACTATTCAACTGTTTTAATGCCTGCAATAACAACAGAAGAAGAAACAAAAACTTTAGCAACGTTAGATGATATACCGAAAGTAAATCCTCAAAGTTTAGAAGAAACATTACGTGCAGGTAATAATTCAGGCGGAGAAATAAGATTACATGACACGGGAGCTACTTTTAGATTAAGTCAAATTAGACCAGATTACGGTGAAAATTATGATCTTGGCAGATTTGGGACTCTTCCTTCTCAGGGAGTTGCGAACACAGGATATTTAATGTTAGGTAAAGAGTTTGGTCCTGATGTTTATCAGACTTCAATATTACCTAATTCTGAAACTACTGCAAATACTGAATTATTTTTACCTAAAGGCGATGGAACAGCTAAAACATTGGCCACTACAGATGAACTAAACAACCCTGTTTCAGCAAATCAATCAGGTATAGTTGATAATACTTCCTTACAAGAGTTAGGAGGAGCCGATAAACTTATAAATGGAATTAGAATAGGCAAGGGAAATAATAGTACTGGAGCTACTAATACTGCCTTAGGATCAAACACTTTAATGAATGCTACAACATCTATTCAAAATACAGCAATAGGCAGATCTGCATTAGCTTTGAATACAACTGGCAGTTATAATACAGGGGTTGGATCTATTACACTTGCGAACCTAACTACAGGAACCCAAAATGTAGGTATAGGTGGGGCAGCTCTAAGATATTTAACCACCGGAAGTTATAATTTAGGTATTGGCACAAATGCTTTAGTAAATAATTTAACTGGAACTGGAAATGTTGCTGTCGGAACAGCAGCAGCAGCAGGAGCCTTAGGTAATTATAATACATCATTAGGATGGTTAAGTGGGTCTAGTGTTACAACTATTGGTACAGGCGATTACAATATCACAATTGGATTTCAATCAGGGTTTAATTTAACAACCGGAGCAGGGAATGTATTAATAGGAACCCCCTTTTCAAATGCAGATCTTAATTATACTACAGGAAATAATAATATTTCAATTAATACTGGTCAAAGAAATAATGGTATAACTACAGGAAGTGGTAATACAATAATAGGTGGAGTTCAAGGATTGAATCAAGATGATTCTAACTTAGCAATATTTGCTAATGGAATCGGACATATTGCAATCAGAAAAGAAGCTGATAACAGATTGCTTGCTCCTACTTTAACAAATGCTCTAATTGATTCAGGAGGGAATAAATCCTTAATTACAAAAGAGTATTTAGAAGAAAAGGCTCAAATAAAAGACAAACAAATCATTATAAGTGGAGATATAGATATTCAGGAAAATTGGAATGGCCAAACTATTATTTTTAAAAGTAGTGGTATCGTAAGAATGCCTATTATCAAAACAGAAGAATTTTCATTTAATGCAATCACACTAGAAGGTGTAAATCTAACCTGGCAATGGGCAAATCAGATTGAATGGGTATTTGGAGAACCTGAAATTACTCCCGAGAAAAAGTATTTCAACCTGACTAAATTAGGAAATACCAACCAAATAATACTAAGTGTATAATGGGGATAAAAAAATATGTTTTTGGAAAACGAGAATCAGAAAAAGAATTTGTTTCAACATGGAAAACTGATAATATTTCAACAGGATCAAGCGCAGAAAATCAGATAAAATTACCCCTTCAAAATGGAGGGGTATATAATTTCATTGTAGACTGGGGTGACGGAACAAAAGATACAATAACATCCTGGAATCAATCACAAGTTACTCATACCTATAGTTTAGCAGGTATTTATAAAATAAATATAACAGGTATTTGTTATAATTGGGCTTTCTTAAACACTGGTGATAGATTAAAGCTTTTAAATATATTAAGTTGGGGAAATCTTAGATTAGGAAATCGTGGGTATTACTTTCAAGGTTGTTCTAATTTAGATTTATCAAAAGTTAGTGATATTTTAGATACAACTGTATTAACTAATATGGAAGGCGCATTTTATCTATGTACTAATCTAACTACAGTCAATCGGATGAATGAATGGAATTTTTCAAAAATTACAAACACATCATTCATATTTTATGGAGCATCTCAATTCAATCAAGCGATTAGGAATTGGAACACTTCACAAGTGACAAATATGAACCTTTCATTTTTTAATGCAAAAAAGTTTAATCAAAATATCGGATCATGGGATACTTCGAATGTTACAACAATGACAGGTATGTTTCAATCAGCAGATGCGTTTAACCAAAATATTAGTTCTTGGAATGTTTCAAAAGTTACTAATATGTCAAATCTTTTTTTTTTAGCTTATTCATTTAATAATGGGGGTAATCCTGATATAAATAACTGGATTACATCTTCTGTAACCAATATGGGAAATATGTTTTTTGGAACAAATACATTTAATCAGCCTATTGGGAATTGGGACGTTTCAAAAGTTACATTAATGAACGCAATGTTTCAAGGCGCATTGATATTCAATCAAGATATTAGCTCTTGGGACGTTTCAAATGTAACTAACATGGCTCAAATGTTTCAAGCTACATCTTTTAATCAACAAATTGGAAATTGGGATGTTTCAAGAGTCACATTAATGAATGGTATGTTTGTTACAAATAATTCATTTAACCAAAATATAGGAAATTGGAATATTTTGAATGTTACAAACATGACTAATTTTATGGGAAGTAAAATAGGTTTATCGGCAACAAATTTAGATGCAATTTATAATGGTTGGAGTTCAAAACCTGTTAAACCAAATTTAAACATAAGTTTCGGGACAGCGAAACATACTGCTAATTCAACAATAGGAAAAATGATTTTACAAAACTCTCCCTATAATTGGACAATAACAGATGGAGGAATTTAGAATGATAAAAAGCAAAAGAATTTCTGGTAATAGGAAATAAAAACTTTATATCAAAAAAAAATCTTTCACATAAATTAACAAAACACACTCAGAATCATTAGAGGAAACAAATTTCTAAATCATCCTGAGTGTGTTTTATTATTGTGTAAAATGCGACAATTAAAAAACCACAAATAAATAAAATACAAACACTTACGCCAATATATTTTCCACTGAAACTACAGAAAACCACCCTCAAATTATTCGTTTTCTAACCTCTTCTACCCTACTTTTATATACTCTAATAACAACTATTAGCATCCCCGAACAGATATAATATTACACTTTATTCTCAGATTTTTTTTGGAGAATAGATACCTCATCTGTACACCATACTTTCAACATTCATATTAACAATTAAATATTCAACCAATCATGGATTATACACCAAAAGATTTAGGCGAAAAACCTAAAACACCCGACATGAGTAATTTCAAAAATCCTTTGGGACAAACCACAGAAGGAAACATTTTTATAGAGAGTTTTACTATTACGCCTTTAACCGTATCTGGAAAAAATGAAAATCTGTCAGAAATTATTAAAAAAGAAAGCCGCGATAGTAATATTTAAAAATCATAAAGCTTCTTAAATCAATTCCAGATCACAGTAAAAGACAACATCTCTAAAACCATAAAAATGCCAGACGAAACAACGATACAAAAATTAAAAGAAAAATACGGTACCGTATTAAAACTTACTTCAGAGGATCAACTGACAACTGTTTACTGCAAAAAACCATCATTCACTACATTCCTAAATTATCAAAATAAATACAAGGACAATCCGCACGAAGCAATCTTATTTTTATTTCAGGAATGTGTCCTGGATCAGGAAAATTATGATGACGAATTTATGCTTTCGGCAGGAAATTCTATTATAGCCATGATTAAAAATGATAGCGAATTTTCAATCGATGCCACACCACAAAAAGACGAATTCAAAAAATCGGCTGCGCTTATTCGATATGCTTTTCAGGTAGATCCGTATCAATTATCAATGGATGAGTTTTATAAGTTACTTGAAGAGGCCCTTTGGTTACAAAAACACAATGAAAAAAGACTCGAGAACACCATCATGACAGCCTTTGCACAAACATTTTCAAATTAAAAAATAAAAAAATAAATCATTATGAAATTCAATTTTAATGTAAACGAAATTTTAGATGCCAAAGATCCTGAATATACCGGCATTAACTATAACGAATCAGAATCGAAAGATTTTATTATAGATAAAACCGGTGGCGAATTTAATCTAAGAGTCTTTGCTCCTTTGGTTTTTGAACCCCTGGTAAAAAAAGATCTTAATCTGGCCAGCTTACGAATTGATGCCGTTACTGTCAATCTAAGTCGTTCAAAAACAATTAAAAAAGAAGGAATCGAAGGACGAGATTCCACTATCAAAGAACATATTACAAATGGTGATTTTAGTATTTCTATAGATGGATTAATTGCTAATGAAACCGGGGACGAATACCCAAAAGAAAAACTTTTTTTACTGAAACAATTCTTAAATGCCCCTTATGCTCTAAGAGTAACGCATGCTATTTTAAACCGATTTGGTATTTACGAATTAGTGATCGACTCCTACTCTATCCCATCAATTTCGGGAACAAAAAACATTCAAAAATTTACGGCCAGCGCCACATCAGACGAAACTGTAGAACTAATAATTAGAGACAATGCTTAAACTAAATGCTAAAATTAGGGTTTACGAAACAGTAAAACTTATCCCTATGCCTAAATTTTATGAATTTACTTATGTCAAAAATGTAGACATAAGCAGTTCGTACAAATCGCTTACCGATACGGCTACTATTGTAATGCCTCAAAAAGTGTATACAGATACAAAAGGATTTGATCAAAACTTGTTTAAAAATGCAAATGGTGAAGAAAAAACGATTCACGACTTTTTTAAACTCGAAAATTTCATAGAGATCTTTTTAGGTTATGATGACGATTACAAACCCGCTTTTAGAGGTTACATTACAGGAGTACAATCAGATACAAATGCTACCATAACCTGCGAAGATGCGATGTATGCTTTTAAAAAAGTAAAAGCCGTAAAAGATGATGATGTTCAGGATAAAAATGACGTCCTGAATGTTGTATCAACCAATCCAACCACAAATGTTGAAAGATTTAACCCTAAAACTTTCTTCGAAAAAAGAATCAAAGAATTGAATTTACCTTTTAAAGTAAATGCTCTCGATGAAGAATTGGGTAATGTAATGATCAACAGAAACCAAAGCTTGGCCCAGGTTTTCGAGATGCTAAAAGACAAAGGAATCTATACGTATTTTAAAACCGAAGAGGTGGCTCCTGTACTTACTATTACTAATAATCCGCAGCAGCATACTACAGCCGAATTAGCCGGTTTTATTGATCGAAATTTCATTAAAAGTCCGTTAGCCGGCGCATTGGTCAAAAAATTAATCAATCAGGGACTTAGTCTTTTAAGTTCGAAGTTGAATAGAGTCGTACAGTCTGTTTCGGGAGGTTTTCTGGGGAAAGTTCGTTTTAGATTTCGTTATAATATTATTGAAGATCAATTAAAAGTCGTTACCGAATCTACCAAAAATACGCGCACACGAGTCGAAAAATATTTTAAAAATTCGAACACTCCAATTTATATTGAATTAGGCGATCCAAACGGGCAACTAATAAAAACCCATGTTTTGCATGACGATAAAGAGGATTTACCCAATGATCCTGAGGCGTTTGAAAACGCATCAACAAAAGTTGCTGCCCAATTGTATCAATATGCTGCTTTACGAGCCATGCAATCTAAACCAAGCGGACTCGAAGGCTATTTCCTGACTTTTGGTGAACCATTCGTAAGACCTACAGACAAGGTAATTCTGGAAAATGCCAAGGATAAAGAAAAAAACGGAACTTTTCAGGTCGAAAAAGTAGAACGAAACTATGGCAAAAATGGCTACAGACAAAAAATTTATATAGGACGAAGAGTAGAAACAGTATAAAAATACAAAATGGGAAATATAACAGATCTAATAAAAGATGTCGCCAGTAAAAATCAAATTATTGAAACTTTTGCGGCAAAAGTCATCGAAATAAATAATGAAATAGAATCATTTCACAATCCGGAAGATGCTTACACGGTAAACATCATGCGTGCCGATGGCGCGATTATCAAAAACGTACGATTGAAAGCTTCAATCCTAGATGTTGAACAGGGAATTATTACCATTCCAAAAAAAGACAGCTGGGTTTTGGTTACCATTATTGACGGAGTAGAAACACGAGCGTTTGTTTCCCAGTTTTCTGAAATCGAACGTACTTTTATTCGCTTTAAAAATGATGAGAACCAATATCTTGAAATAAATAGTGAAGCAGATAAATTTCAAATGCTGTTCAAAGAAAAAGAAGCCAGCCAAAGTGGTACATCATCAACTGCAAAGCCTACTTATAAAAATATTGCACAAATAGAATTTAGCGGCAAAAATGATTCAAATATTACTACATCTTTTTATGATGAAAATGGCAAAGAAATTTCGAAGAATATCTTTAATGGAAATCAACAACAAACTATTTTAAGTACTATTAATGGTGACAATGCTAAAGAACGAGTAAAATTTACGCTTTCTTCAGGAGAAAATCCAAATGCACAAATGCAGTTTTTAGATAAAGAGGGGGCTGAGAAACAAAAATTAACTTTTGACGAACTACACACCGAAATTAATTTTAACAAAGGAAATTCAATTTTTAATTTAAAAGATAAAGAAGCCAAAATTACCATTAAAGACGGTTTCGAAGCTACAATTTCAGATACAAAAACTTCATTTAAGAAAGATAAGTTAACTTTTGAAATGGATAATAAATTTAAAATTGATGCAGAGGGAAAAAATTTATTGACTGAATTAAATGGATTGATTGATGAAATAGTCAAAATCACAGTTCCTACACCCGTTGGCCCATCCGGTCCTCCAATGAACTCAACTCAAATTGCAGGAATAAAAGAAAAGTTAGCAGAACTATTAAAATAATAAATTATGGCTTTAAATAAATCAGCTTTACAAGGATCAATAAAAGCTCTTTTGAGCGAAGAGAAAGGAAAAAAAGACAATGCTTCGTCTATCGATAACATTGCAGAAAAACTAGCGTCTGCCATCGAAGCATTTGTAAAATCCGGAACTGTAACTACCACAGTAACTACAACTGGTAGCGCTGCAGCACAAACCGGAACCGGGACAGGAAGTATTTCCTAATAAATTTAATTATTATAAAAAAAACACCTCTTACAGCTTTACTGTATGAGGTGTGTTTTTTTATAAAAACGTCAACTCCAGAAATATTAATTCAGTTTCTTCCTCAAAGTCTCTTCCATTTCATAAAATTTACTTTCGAGATCATGAATCTTTTCATAAATATTAATAGGATCCGGCATTTGTTTAGAAGCATACATACTCGCGTACCAAACTTCCAGAATATCCTCGGCATAAATAGAATACATTGGGTAATTTCCGTCTCTGTTGTCGGATTTCAGGATTAACTTTCCGCTTTCCCTTATTCTGTTTAAAACCCTTTTTACCACTACTCCATCATTCTTACTAATGATAACATAAATTCTTCCGTCAAGAATATCATCAAAATTATCAACGTATTTTCCAAAAAGATAATCGCCGTCATGTATGGTGGTCGACATCGAGTTACCTTTTATTTCAAAACATCGGTAAGTTCCATTCTTTAGCATTGGCATACTAAATGACGGAAGACTTTCCATATATTCCGGATCAGCATAACCGTCCAGATATCCCGCTCTTGCTTTTACCCCAACAAAATTGATATTCTCCTCGCCTTCTTCATTTACCGTGATAATCTTTGGTAAATGTAAACCAACTTCACTATTTGTTTTATCAGCAAAAATTTCATCACTATTTCCAAAAAAATAGTCCGGATTTACATTACAATGTGTGATAATGCTTTGTAACAAATCAAATCCAGGCTTTGTCCTTTTTCTTTCTCCATCGGCCTGCAATCTTCCAATAGTGATACTATCTATTGTAGTACTGGTTACCCCTATTAACTTAGCAAATGAGTTATTATTTAACTTCATTTCATCTATAATACGTTTTATCTTAGTATGTATTTCCATGTTGTGTTGCATTTGTTTTGTTATGTAATATGTTTTAATAAGCATTACACATTCCACTATATGTTGCAAAACTAAAAAATATATAACAAATATTAGCATTCTTTTCTATTTTTCTTACGTAACATCTGAATTTAAAGCATTTTAAAGGCTTTTTCTTACTGTATTACTCTAATAGTCAATATAAAAAACTAAATCATATTACTGAAATTACTGCATTTCTCATCGTAATATGTTGCAATAATCAAAACATATGTTGTATATTTGTCAAAAAACAATCCACCATATGATTCTAAAAGACTTTTATACCGAAAAAAAGAACGCAATAGAAACCGAGTTCACTTCTAATGCGCCAACAGTGCAACTTTATAGTGATGCCATTTTTAAAGATTCTATCGAAACACTGGTAGTAATGTTTAAATACGATACTATAGACTGGGAAACATCTTCTAAAAAAAATTACAAGGCAGATGTATCATTTTGTCTGTATATCATATTACCTGTAGAAACTATTTCTTCGACCAGTTATGCAAATGCTTTTGATATTGCACAGCGAATAGACAAAGCCATATTATCTAATAGTAACAGTAATGCTGAAATAGATACTAATTCAACATTTAAAATAAGAGAAAAACAATGCACAAATGAACACACGTACTGGAATAAAAACGATTATTTTATTTGGGAGATAACTTATAAAACAACCTTAATAGAAAATATCTTAAAAAAGAAATACATCCTTTTTAATAATGGTTTAAGTAATGAAGAATTGGAAGATTTAGGATATGACCTAAACTCTGGAATAATAGGAATAAACCCCAATCAGGTTCAGGGAAATATCGATTTAAATACTGCTCCTTAATCTGATTATAAGTCAGTCAAAAATATTCTCATTAAATAAAAAACAATCAAAAACTGTTCAATGACATAAAACTATAAACACAATCGACGCCAATCTAAATAAAATAAAACATTACCCTATTTAAACCTTAAAACATGAAAAGAAGCAGAACACTATTAGATAAAAGGAGAGAGTATGTGATTAACTACCTTAATAGAAATCAAGCTAAACAAATGAAAGTTGTAGTATCTGAACTTTCGGATACTTTGTTCCTTACAGAGCGCACCATTTATACCATTATAAATGAAGGACTCGCTACAGAGGCCAGAGCTTAAAGCACTGAAACTACTGGTTTTGAACATCGAAAAAATTGGAAAAAGCATCCTTGAGCCTTAAATTTGTACCCGATATCAAAAGCAAATTTATCTTCTGGCCAGAAGCAAAATTCAATTGAAAAAGCCGCTTTTATAAATCGTCCAAAAATACCAATCTACTTTTTGGATTCCAGATTACGAATACCATTTTTAGACATTAAACAATCAATAATAGCAAGCTTAGGCAACTTGTTACAGTCCTTTTTTTGCCTTTTTTCAGGCAAAAAAACAAAACCAATTTTAAACTTTTAAAACAATTTATATTATGAGTACATTAAACGATGTAGTAATTAACAAACTATCAGGCGGATTAGGAAGAAGAACTCCAGAACAGGACATGGTTTCAGGGTTACTTTTTGATGGTGCCGAAACTGCAAAATTAGCATTAAACAAAATTGAGCGTTTGTCTTCGTTAGAAGATGCTGAAGCCTTAGGCATTACAGCTGATTATGATACTAAAGTACAATCTGTTTACTATCAAATCCAGCAATTTTTCAGAATGAACCCTTCAGGTGATTTGTACATTATGAAAACAGCAGCTACTTCTTACGAAGAAATTGTTGAAAAAGCCATGGACATGCAGGAAAAAGCAAACGGAAACATTCGCCAAATGGCCATTATTTATTCCGGAGTAACAACATTTGCACAAACGCAAGCCGCAGTTTTAAAAGCTCAAACACAAGCCGATCTTGCTTATAAAGATTACATGCCTTTTGAAATTATTATCGAAGGAAAAGGATTTACTGTTGATGCACCATCTTTAGACGGATCAGATGCAGAAAACGTATCTGTAGTTGTCGCTATGGATGTTGACAAAGCAAAAGATTATCCAAACTCAGCAGCAGTAGGATTGGCATTAGGTGCAATTTCTAAAGCTAAAGTATCTGAAAATATTGCCTGGATTGAAAAATTCAACCTGACTGGTGAAGGTTTCGCAAAAGCTGGTTTTGTAGGCGGAGAGGAAATTAAAACTCTTGGAACTCTAAGCGACTTAAACGAAAAAAGATTCATTTTTGCAAGAACTCATACTGGTTTACCGGGTGTTTATTTTAATGACAGTGCTACTTGTACTACAGGCACATCAGACTTTGCTTATGTAGAAAACAACCGTACTATCAATAAAGCCACTCGTTTGTTACGTACCGCTTTATTACCAAAATTGGCTTCTCCGGTTTTAGTAGATATCGATGGTAAATTACCACAATCAGTTTCAAAAAGCTTTGAAGGACTATGCAGATCTGCTTTAGAAGGAATGGTTGCCAATCAGGAAGTTTCTGCTTTTGATGTATATGTAGATCCAAAACAAAACATTTTGGCAACTTCAGAATTAAAAGTAAAAGCAGAAATTACTCCTATTGGAACTGCCCGTAAAATTATGGTCGATTTAGGATTCAAAAATCCTTTCGGAATCGACAAAGCATAATTTATCGAATTCGTTATAATTCACAAACAATAAAAATTCACCATTCCTATCGCCATAATTCAATTGTTATAAAGGCAAACAAATAAAAGTGATAGCTACTGAACGTTATCAGGAAAATAAAAACAAATCAAGCGACATATGAATAAATTACCATTAATAAACGGACAACAACACAGCTGGTCATCTATCGAAGTAAGTATTGCAGGTAACATCGTTACCGGAATTACAGCTGTAAACTATAGTGACTCAGTATCTAAAGAAAACCATTACGGTGCCGGAGATATGCCAGTACACAGAGGTAGAGGGAAATACGAGGCAAAAGCTTCTATCACTTTATACAATTACGAAGTAGAAGCGATTTTGGCCGCTTTACCAAAAGGACAAAGATTGCAAGATATTAATCCTTTCAGCATCATTGTAAGTTATCTGGATGACAGTAACGAAGTAATCACACACACAGTGAGAAACTGCGAATTCAACTCAAACAGTAGAGGAATCAGCCAGGGAGATACTAAAATTGCGGTATCTTTTGACTTGATCTGTTCTCACGTTGAATGGAATTAATCATCCCGATAAATTCCTAACATTATAATCCCCTTCCCTGTCTTTTAAAACCGACTGAAAAGAGAAAACCAATATCAAATGCGTTATGCAAAAAAGGAGTTCAAGAAACTTGATTTTTGCCAGCAAACTTATTATACAAGCTCTATATTAGTCCGCTTTAAGCGGGGAATCTTCTTCAAGAGGCTGCCTCGAGATTATTCAACCCCAAAAAAATAACTCAGGCAGTCTCTTTTTTTTAATCCGCATCTCTTACTAATTCAATTTTTAATAACAACAGAACGTCAACAGCTATTACAACTGAGGATAAAACTTTTACATGTGTCTTCCACTGCTTTGCGATTGCAATAGAATAAACATAAGTGACACCACTTAATCAGATATCAATTTACTCTATCATAAAAACAATAAAAGAATTTTAAAATGGAAAAAGAAAACTCAAAAAACATCGATGTTCTTGACGGAAACATTACTCAGGCTCAACTCAACCAATGGAAATACAAACACAAAAAAGTAGTAAAACTGACCATTGCAGATGACGACGAAACCACCCTGTTTGCCTATTTCAAAAAACCGGATATGAGTATTCGTTCTGCTGTATTACAAGCTTCAAAAATGGACGAGTTTAAAGCGCTCGAAGTATTATTCAAAAACTGTTATTTGGGTGGCAATGCCAAAATCGAACAAGAAGACGATTTACGTCTCAATATTACCACAGCATTCTCAGATCATATTCAGCCGAAACCTGTTAAAGTAGAAATACTATAGCAAACACCTTTTTTGCCCTTCATAAAAACTATCCTAATGATTATTAAAAACCATACTATAGAACTAAAAGATACCAGCGCTTCTGAAATAGCCAGGTTCAGGCAAATGATGCTTAGCATATGGCGTCAGCAGATTGAGGATGATAAAAACTCTGACAAGATGCTAAAGTATGTTGAAAGCTCCAATAACTACAGTAATATTAAATTTGTATCAGTATACGAAGTTATAGAATGCATTAAAAGAAAAATTGGTGTTGTTTATCCTAATACCTCTTTTAGCAAACTTATCGATGGTCCAATTAACAGTACACCTGAAAAATTAGGAATTATAAATTATAATGATAGCCAGGGAGCACAAAAACAAGGTGGAATATCTTTAGAATGGAATACTTTTAACGGAATAAATCTAATAGCCAAAACTTTCAAACCTTCTATTGAGATTGGAAAATATCACACCGATTTTTCTTTAACCATTTTCGACAATAATTTAAAAGAAATTGCTTTCAAATTTATAGTTCAGGATTTTGATCTTTATATAGCACTTTTTGATTTGTTGGGAGTTGTAATTACCAGCGATGCCCAAATAATTATTAATTTATATCTTAAAAAGATAAAAGAAGCCAATAATAATCCAAGCAAATTAGATGTTATTTATGAATCGCTTCCCCGAACTTTATTTGGCAAAATGGATGATCAGGAATTGTATGAACATCTTGAAATCCTTTTAAGTGATGTATCATACTTAGAAGTTATTGCTCCTACAGATTTAGACACAAACGAAGATAAGGCCATTTTACAAATTCTTTATGCAATAAGCGACAGACAAGTGCTATATCTCAAACTTCGCTATAGTGATTTATTATATAGAATATACAATAAACTTCATGGCGAAGAAGTACAAGATTTACTTCGTTTTTTAACTCGTTTGGTAGCCGAATTTGATACTTCAAAACCATCGGATATTGTATACTTTGATAACAGTTATTATCTATTTAGAGATACGCATATAAAAACAGATTGGTCTGGAGGCGAAATTTTGATAAATAATTACAGAAATGAAACCCAAACAATTATAACATATGATAAAACATATGTTCCTATGGAACTTGATAGTAATATGGGTAGTTCGCCAATTGAAAAAGTAAACATTTTAAAACAATACTTAAACAGATCATTTAATCCGTTAGCAAAATTAAATTTTGGGACAAAACTGGGAGATTTGGGCGAACAAATAGGCGATGAAAATACGTTTGTTATTGCCTTAAAACTTCACAATATGGCTACAAAACAATCTAACTGGGATTTGTTTAATAAGGCTACAGATTTATTGAGCTTACTATCTGCTGTTGGTGCATTGCGTATTGTGCTGGCAAAAGGAGCCCCAATGGCAGCAAGAGCACTTGCTGGGGTTGTTTTGGCAAAAGACGCTGCTCACTACGCTATGTTAAGCAACGGTACTCTAGAAAAATGGCACGAAAACGGTTATGACTGGTTAGCCAACCTCTGGATTGCTTTTAGTGTAACAGCAGATCTTGCTTCTTTTGGATTACCTAATTTATCTAAAATCGCAAGAGAAGGAAATGCTGCAGCGGAATTGGCAGAAACAGCAAAAGATGCGAAAGAAACAAGAAAAGTTATTGAGGAAGCAAACAGAATTGTTGAAGCAGAAACTTGTATGGACGTTTCTAAAATGTCTAAAGAAGAGTTCGAAGACTTTTTTGATTACTTATCCAAATGGGAAGGCAAACCAATAAGAGGAAAAAGGTACTTAGGTGCTAAAAAATTATCAAAAAAAGAATTAAATGCATATATTCGAAAAATAAATGAAATGTCAAATGGAAAATCAAAATTAATTATACTTCCTGTAGGTGATAAATTTTTGGAAGGAAACAAGGCAGCATTCCATCCATTTTCCGGTAACCTATATGTTGAAAAAGGCTTAACAGAATTTGAAATTTTTCATGAATTTAAGCATTTCGAAGAATTTAAAAAAATAGGATTAGCTAAATATCTAGAAGGTGCATTAGATATTACCGGAGATCACGCATTAAATGCTATTAGAACTTATAAGCGAGAAAAATATGTGTTTGATAAAATTATGGAAAGCAAAGCTATATTCAACGACGCACAAATAGAAGATGCTCAAAATTACATGAACAAAGTAATCAAAAACTGTGAAGCCAATAATGTTGACATAACAAAAATAAAATAAATAATGAATACAAAAGAACAAATAACTGAAAAATTTAAAAACTGGTTAAAAAAAACAAAAGTTATTTCATTTGACGAACGTATTGGTTTTAATTGTTGGGATAAAGAATTAACAAAATTAAGAGATGGAAAAACACTTAAGGAGATCTATATAGTATCTTTTAGTACTGAAAGTAAGGTCGGATATGACGAAAATGGTGAAATGAATTTTTTTGTTGACGGAATGCTCTGTTTTGCCTATTTTGATGCAGAAACATTAGAATTGCTTTACATACAAAAAAAAGCAGGATACATAGAAGTTGATGGCTCTTATTAATCAAGCATTTAATTTCTGATATAATTATTAATACAAAAGAACAAATAATTGAAAACTTAAAAATTGGTTAAAAAAACAAAGTAGTCTCTTACGATGATTGTATTGGTCTGGATTGCGGAGACAAGGAATTAGCAGTGTTAAGAGATGGAAAAACAAAAGAAGTTTATGTAGTATCTTTTAAAACAAAAAGTACTAATATAGAGTATGATGAAAATGGTAAGATTATATCATTTTTTGAAGGAATGTATTGTTTTGCATATTTCGATGCAGAGACATTGAAATTACTTTATATACACAAAAAAGCAGAATATATCGAAGTTGATGGTTCTTATTAATATCTACTAAAAATTCAGTTTCAATTCATTACAAACCCGTTTTTCCATTCGAGAGAAGCGGGTTATTTTTTTGCACTTTACCCTATCTTTTTAGCCATAAAAAACGCAAAAACATCTACTGAAACTACTGACTTACAACTCCATATTATTTTTCAAACACGCTATTTCGGCGTATTTTTACAGTGTTATTAAAACGTGTTTCACTTCTTAAATGTGATCACAAAAAGGAACTTTTCAAACTTTATTTACAAGTTTTTCTTAACCGTAAATAAATCCTTAAACACAAATAATTTTATCGCAGCATAAAAATCCTGATTGTCGTCAAACTATCAGGAAAGGCTTTTTATTCACAAAATTTTAAATCTTTAATACACACAAATATGGATCAAACAACAAAAAAACACATTGATTTGCTGCATCCTTCGGTTAGGGAAGAAGTTACTAAAATCATAGAGGAATGCGATCTGGCATTAACCGGACGAGCTAAAGTTCGCATTACGCAAAGTCTCAGAACTTTTCAGGAACAAGAAGATCTTTATGCTTTTGGCAGAACAAAACCAGGAAAAAAAGTAACGAATGCAAAAGGCGGACAATCTATTCACAATTATGGCTTTGCGGTAGATATCTGTTTAATTATTGATGGAAAAACGGCTTCCTGGGACACAGCTAAAGACTGGGATGGCAACCAAATTTCGGACTGGCAGGAATGTGTCGAAATCTTCAAGAAATACAATTGGAACTGGGGCGGAGACTGGAAAACCTTTAAAGATCTTCCGCACTTTGATAAAAAAGGATACAGCGACTGGAAAGTGCTCAGTAAACTAAAACGTGACAGAAAAAACTATGTAATCTTATACAAATAATCATGATGAAACATTTAAAATTAAAACAGCTGCTATTTTTTATTGCGATCTCTTTTGCAATTTCCTCCTGCAACTCTACAAGAACCGCTCTGTTCGACCAATATTCATACGAAAAAACCATAAAACTCAAAGTAGAAACTGATCAATTAATTAGTAAGGCCACTACTCCCTATTCTGCTAACCAGGAAGAAATTGAAAAATTATTTCTCAACCTTGAAAAATTGGTCGAATATGAAAAAAACAAACCCAACAACGAAATCACTTTCGAAATGCTGAAAATGCTAAATGATAAAGACAAAAATCTTTTAGCAGGTTTCTTTAAGCATTGGGAAACAAAAGGAGTTGCATCAAAATCTTTTTTACAGGAATCAAAAAAACAAATTTTAGAAGCTTTTGATTTACTTCTTCAATATGAAATCAAAAAAGACAAACAATCAAAAGAGGCACTTTTAGATTTAATAAACCTTAATACACCAACTTATGGACAAAGATAAAATAATAGAAAACTTAAAAAAGGAATTAAAAGCGATCATAGCCAACAGTTATAAGGATATCAAACCTCAGTTGGAAAAAGATCTTACTGTTTTTTTTCAAACCTCAAAAGAAAAACTGGAACGCTGGATTGTTCTTTTTTCCGCTGGTGATTTAACCGAAGAAGAATTTGAATGGCTTTTAAAAAGTCAATTAGATTTAACTGTATTACAGGCATTACAAACAGCAGGAATATCAAAAATAAAACTGAATACCATTAAAAACAACATTATAAAAATGATTATTCAAATTATTACCAGCCTTATAATTCCTAAAGTTTAAAAATATTTTTTTAACAAAAAGAACATTAAAAAAGTCAAGTTCTAAAGGCTTTCAAACTTACTGAAACTACTGATTACTAAGCCTCAAAATCTTGATAAAAGAGTTAGCAAAGCTTATTTTTACGGTATCAAATAAACATCTTCTTTTGGGTATGGCGCGCAGATTCAAAGGTGATAATCAATTAATAACACAATAAATAATAACGACATATGAAAGATTTTATCATAGATGAAGACTTGTTGATTATAAATGGAGATTTCGCCATAAAAGAGGCAGATCAGCAAAACATAGAACATCTATTGTTAAGCCAGAAAGGAAGTTATAAAGAGTTTCCTATTCTTGGAGTGGGAATAAAAAAATACATTAACAGCCCGGATGCAACCTCCAGGCTAAGACTAGAAAACGAAATAGACAAACAATTATCGTATGACAATTTTTATGTAAAAACATTAGATGTCAACGATCTACAAAACATTAAAATCGATGGAAACTATTAAACCACAGGAAAACCAAAACATTTTTGACATCTCTTTGCAAGAGTACGGAAGTATCGAAAAAGTATTCGATATTCTGGAAGACAATGATCAATTTAATCTTACAGATGACATTTCTGTTTATGAGGATTTAAAAATTGGCCGTGAAGCCTTTAAAAAAGACATTGTTGAGTACTACAATTCAAGAAACTTAAAACCCGCAACTTCTATTACAGATGAAGAACAATATTTGCTGGACAATTTCTCCGGAATTGATTATATGATTATTGAAGATGATTTTATCATTTATTAGTCAATAACTTAAATTATGATGATCTAAAACATCCAAATTTAAGAATATTAAAAAATTTCAATCTCTGCTTTTAGAAATCTCTAAAAGAAAACTACATCTCTGTAGTATTTACAAAAAAACATAAACAATTATCTATAAGCATATTACACATGTCTTACAGGCTAAACTATATTAAAAAATTAAAATATGGCACGTACAATTGCTGAAATACAGGATGAAATCCTGATTGAAAAGGGGAAACAAACCTCTCTAAACGGCTTAACAGATTCAAAAGCTGCGATTTGGAAACTTTGGATCAACATAGTTGCAACTGCAATTTGGGTACACGAAAAAATAGTCGAAAAAAACGCCCTGATATCAAGACCTCACACGCTAAACTGGTATCGCGAACAGGCTTTGAACTTTCATTACGGGATACCTATAGATCCGGATTCGAGCAACATAATACCCCTAATCTGGAAAGAAGGTTCTTATCAATTTGATACCACAAAACTTTCTGATACCGAAATCGAAAATGCTAAAATAATCAAACATTGTGCAGTAAGCGAAATTGATTTAGGGACAGTACTAGATCCCAACAAAAAACCGGAAGAAATATTCTCTGACTATTTTCATAATAAAGTTGGGGTTGTTTTTATAAAAGTAGCCACTGTAAAAGATGATAAAATTTCAAGAATCGACGTTCCTAACGAGCTTTTTGCTTTTAAAGAATATATCGCCAAGATCAAAGATGCAGGAAATCAGGTACACATCACATCTGATCAGGGCGATATTCTACAATTAAAATTGAATGTTTACATCGATCCATTGACTATTTACATTGACCCAAAAGACATTGAATATTATCAGTTAAAAAGTTTAAGCAGAGATTTAACAACCCAGGAAAAAATAAAATTAGCGGAATACGAATTAGCATTATTAACAGATCCTTTAAATGAAAAAAATGGTTCATTAATAATAGATGATCAGGAATTTCCTGTAATAAACTCGATTAGAGAACATTTGAAAAACATTGAATTCAATGGTGCCTTTGTCAAAACATATCTGGTAGATGCCGTTCAAAAAGCAGAAGGGGTTAAAATTCCTATCCTGACCAAGGTTCAGACTTCTGTAGCAAAAAATCCAAATGACACACAGAACCCTGCGCTTACTGATGCTACCAACATAGAATATTTTATTCCAAAAGCCGGTTATTTTGACATGGATACCCTTGAGTTTGAGGTAAACTATATTCCTTATACATTTTACCGAGATAAACAATAGACTAAAATATATACAATGAATAAATACACTGTTTTAAAATGGGAAAAGCTATTGTTATGGCTCGTCCCTCCTATTCTTAGAAAAAAAACGCACATAGACTGGCTCGATGTTTTACTAACCCCGCTTCATACCATTTACGAAGAGATTCTTTATAAAATGCAGCATACGGGCCAGGTCATTTATCTGGAAAAAGTATTGAACGAAACCTTTAATCCTGACAAAAGTTACAATCCCAATGCAAGCACCAAACAAAAACGATCAGACAGGTTAATTTATATCGACGAATCGGTCAAACCTGCCTTACAATATGTATATCTGCACAAAGAGTATTACGAACCAAAGATTACTTCACCAGATGGCAATCTCGTCGATGGACCTTTAATGATCCCGCAATTAGAAGTATATACTCACGATGAGTATAAAAAAAATAAAAACTATAAACCTGTTTATCTCGCCCATCGTACAGATTATACACAAATAAATTATGCTAATTTCAGAGTATTTGTTCCTAAAAATTTAATCGACAATAAAACGATACTGAGTCAACCAAAGAAAGAAGGAATCGTGTCAAACACAGAAGTTATCAATGTGACAGATAAGAAATATAACGATCTCCTTAACTTTTATAAACTGGCAGGAAAGAGTTATGAAACCTATTCTTATTCAGCAAAAGATTAAGCTAAAAATTGACATAAGAAGAAATATTCTAAACATAAGAAATCAAAATAATATAAAAACAACAGACATTTAAATAAATAAAAATGAAACAAGTAAATTTTACTCATCCAGGAGGTTTTCCTCTTGAGCAAGAAACTTTGGAAAGACTACAAACGGCTTACAGATCTGAGTTATTTGGAGCTTTAAAAGGACATTTAAGTATTAAGACCAATAAGAACTATACTATAACTCCAGCAACGAACAACAAAAAAGGCTGGGCTATTATTCATCAGGAAGAAAAAGATCCTAAAGACGAAACAGCTGTAAAAATATTGCAAGGAATTTTATACCCTATTGAAAAAGGTACTCCAACGCAATTTCTAAAAACTACCAAAACAGGTACAAATCTAACATACGGAACAGGAGTATTACAAACCGCTTATTTTGATTATGATGCAAAATATATCACTCCGGATGAATACACTAATCGTCCTGCATTTCCTTCGATGACTGATGCCCTAACAGTATATTATTATGATTTGAATGATTTTGAAATCGTTAAAGATATTGAGGCAATTGAAACGATTATTCAGGCAATTAAAACAAATATCGTTGCAATAGAGTCAAATATTGACGGCGTTGAAGCAAACATCGATAAAATTGAAGCAGATATTAGTAGTAACTATCTTCCGCTTAAGGGATCAAAGGCAATGGAAGGAGATCTGAATTTGGGTTCTTATCAATTATCAAAGTTAGATATAAAAGAAACCCCTACAGCCAATGTAAGAGTTACAGATTTTAGACTGGGATCAAACTTAGGCAGAGCAATAGTAAACGACAGTACAAATCTTTCTTTAAATTATGGGTCAGATTGGGAAAATACAAATATTGGCGGAAAAGTATATTTAAACAATATCAGTTCATCCAATTCTACTGGTTCTTTGTTAGTTGTAGACAGTTCAAATCAGGTTACTAAAAGCAATACACTATTAGAATCACTTATTAAACGCATCACAGATTTAGAAGAAAAACCTGCAACAGCAGTGCCAAAAGGAATGATTGCCATTTGGGGGAAACCAGCTCCATTTCCTGAAGGTTGGGAAGAATATGTGCCATTGAGAGGTAGAATGCCTGTTGGATTTGATAGTACTCAGTTAGAATTTAATAATTGGACTGTAAGGGATGGAGGTTCTAAAAACAAAAAATTAACAATTGACGAACTCCCTAAAATAAGCCCTATAAATGGAACTGCATTAAAAAAAGGAGGCACTTGGGGAGGTAATAGTGGTTTGACAGTTGGAGATCATGCAAACGGGGATTATGTTGGAGGAGAATTAATAAAACCTTTTGGTGGCGATATGCCTTTTTCAATATTAAACCCTTATAGAGTTGTTCATTTTATAGAATACACAGGAAATATTACTCCGCCTGTCGATACAATAGCACCTACAAGTCCAACAATTTTAACAGTTTCAAAGATTGGCACTAAAAGTTTAACTTTAACCTGGACTGCATCTACAGATAATGTTGGTGTTACTAATTATCTGGTTTATAAAGACAATAGCAATACTCCTTTAGCCGAATTAGGAAAAGAAGTTCTAACTTATAATGTTACTGGGTTATCTGCCAATACTTCTTACAGCTTCCAGGTCAGAGCAAAAGATGCTGCAGGAAATTTATCTGTGCCAGCTACTGTAACTACAGCTACACTTGCAGCAGACTCAACTCCACCAACACTACCTTCATTTTTTTCTTGCGTTCATAATGGTCAAGGTTATATACTACTTGAATGGGCTCAATCACAAGACGACGATAGTCCCATAGATTATGAACTTTCGCGAAGTGCCTTTGGTTCCTTATTTACAGTTTTGAAAAAAAATCCTAATACGTATTATAGTGAGCAAGTTTCATCAAACGGAACATATACTTACAGAGTTAGAGCAATCGATCCTAGCGGAAATGCATCTGCTTATAAGGAAGCTTCAATAACCATAAGTTCTTTATAAAAAGTAAATTGTAATTACTAATAATCTTTTGGGGCATAAAAACCCCAAAAGATTTCTTACCGACCCCAAATAATCTCTAAAAACAAAAACCAATGATTCATAAATTTTCAGAATATTCGAATGAATTAAAACTACTGCTTTACGCCATTTTTATTTATTTAGAAATGGACACAGGAATTGTCAAAGTACTGTTTTACTTAATGGTAATGGATACCTTTCTTGGCATCATAAAAACCATTGTACTAAACAACAAATTCAGTTTTAAAAAATTAGCTCTAGGATTCGTTTCCAAGTTAGCCGTTTTACTAATACCAACCGCTTTGGCATTGATGAGCAAAGGGCTTAATTACGACTTCAATTGGTTTGTAACCATAGTTATGGATTTACTTATTGTAAGCGACGGTATTTCGATCATCAGTAATATTATTGCGATCAAAACAAAAAAAGAAGTCGAAAATTTCGATGCCATGACTCTGATTCTTAAATCGATCCGAAATCGTTTAATACAATTATTTAAAAGGCTACTAATTACAATCGACCCAAAATTTCATATCGAAAAATAAATATTTTATTCCATTATAAACTATTCCACAAAAAAAAGGGAATAGCCTTATGCCAATCCCTTTAGTTTTACTTTTTATTAAAGCTTACTTCTCTCTATAAATCAAATACTGTTGTCTCATTTTTTTAAAGTCCTGCAAACCTTCTTTCCAACTGTTTCTTATTTCCTGTTCTGAGATTCCTGCTTCGATTTGCTGTTGTAGTTTTTCATTTCCTGCGCGAATAGAGAATTTTCTTTTATCAAAAAATTTAGATTTATCTGCCGTAGTCTGATAAGCTTTAATCAGCCATTTAATTTCTAACTTATTAATTCTCGGAATTGCCGATAAATCCTCTCCATTACACTCTACTCCATTGTACAAAGGATCTTTGTCTCCAAAATTAGGTTTTGGAGTAAAGGCAAAATCGCTTTTTGGTAAATAAGGCGAGCCGTAAATCTGGAATTGTTTTTCGGTTCCGCGTCCCATACTTACATTCGTTCCTTCAAAAAGACACAAACTCACATATAAATTAATCGATTGGTCGTTAGGCAAATTTGGCGAAGGACGAACGGGTAAACTGTACGTCATGCTTCGGTTATAATTCAAACACGGAATCACAGTTAATTTACATTGAATGTCGTCTTTTAGCCATTTTTGTCCATTGATCATTTTGGCTTCTTCCCCCAAAGTCATTCCGTGAAGCAAAGGCGTTGGATGCATTCCTATTCCGCTTTTAAAAGCAATATCCAAAACAGGGCCGTCTACAATCGCAATATTCGGATTTGGACGATCCAGTACAATTAGCGGAATATTATTCTCTGCGCAAGCCTCCATAATTCTATGCATCGTAGAAACGTACGTATACAAACGCGTTCCCACATCCTGCAAATCAAAAACCATAACATCAATTCCCTTTAATTGTTCAGGAGTTGGTTTATTGTTTTTTCCATAAAGGGAAGTAATAGCCAAACCTGTTTTCGCATCAATTTCATCTGATACATGTTCGCCGGCATCGGCAGTACCACGAAAGCCGTGTTCCGGTGCAAAAATGGTTTTGATTTTGATATTTTTCTGAACCAAGAAATCAACGAGATGGATTTTCTCATCGATAATGCTGGTTTGATTGGTTACAATTCCGATTGTTTTTCCTTTAAGTAAAGGCAAATAGGCTGCGTAATTTTCAGCGCCTGTTTTTATTTTTTGCGCAAAAGATACTGTTGTAATTAGTACGCAAATTAATAGTTTTTTCATATCGTTTATTTTTTTTGCCACAGATTAGAGAATTAAAAAGATTTTTCATTTTGTTGCTGTTAATTTTTCACGCAGATTCTGCAGATTAAGGCAGATGAATTTAAATTTTATAATCTGTGCCTATCTGCTTAAATCTGCAGAATCTGCGTGAAACAAAAATCCTTCTAATCTTTTATCCTGATAGCTATAGGGAGTGGCTAAATTATTCTCTCGCAGATTTTGCAGATTCACAAAATTTAATTCGTGAAAATTTGTGCAATTCGTGGCAAAAAAAACGCGGTAACTTTTTTTTACTCATTAATTTGTTTCCAAATTTTAGCACTAAAATCATCTTTGTACATTAATCTATTCGTTCGCGTTGGATTTACGCGATTGGTAAGGATAATTAAAAACCTGTTATTATCAGGATTCAGAAAGAAAAAAGTTCCTGTAAAACCCGTATGTCCAAAATCATTTTTACCGTAAAATTCATCCGGTTTTCGTTTATCAAATCCAAGGCCGCGATAGATACCTTTTTTGGCCAAAGGCGATTTTGTAAACTGTTTCACCACTCGTGCCTTTAGAGTTTGTTTTCCGTGGTATTGACCATTATTAAGCAGCATCTGGCATATTACCGAAATCGATTGGGCATTGGCAAACAAACCTGCATTTCCTGAAACTCCACCCAAAAGAGCCGCCGCTTCATCATGCACATAACCTTTGATCGTATCTTTTCTAAAAAAATTATCAATTTCAGTTGGCATCACATTTTGTTCCGAAGTCCATTTTAGCGGATTGTATCCAATTTTTGAAATGCCTAATTCATTATAAATTCCTTTGGCCAATTGATCGAGTTTGAGACCCGTTTTTGTTTCCATCATTTGCTGAACCAAAAGCAAATTGAGATCACTGTACAAATATTTACCACGCGGATGCGTATTGGCAACCGCAATTTTAGCATAAACCGTTTGATAAAATTCGGGATTCAGCCACATGTTTTTGTAGATCTGAATATAATGCTCTTTAGGTTCGAAAGAAAGGTATCTTGTATCGTAAACAATATTCTTATTCACATACATCGTATCAAATAAATCAGGATAATTCTCAGATTGCTGATTGCTTAGCAAAGGCGAACCATCAGGCGTAGAGAGCAAACTTTGATAAAAAGTAATACTTGGCGTTAGTCCAGTGGTATGCGTTAATAATTCAAAAAGGGTTAAATCTGCAATAGCGGAGTTTTTATAGAAAGGAACAACATCTCCCAATTTATCCTGTAAACCTATTTTATCCTCGCCCACCAAACGCATGGCTACAAGAGTTGCTCCCAAAACTTTAGACATAGAAGCCAGATCATACACGTCGTCTGTTTTTACTAATTCTTTTTTTGAATAATCATGATATCCATAATTTTTCAAAATAAAAACAGAATCTTTACTCCCTACCATGATTTGCGCTCCGGGAAAAAATCCTTTACCCAGGGCATTATTCATCATCGAATCAATGAAAACTTCATTTTGCTTTGTATCAAAAGACTTTTTTGAATTTTTAAGGGTCTTGCAACTTATCCCTAAAAAAATCAAAAAGACAAGTACGACTCTCACTCCTGTTTTTTTCATACTTTTTATGGATTAATTCTTAAGTCCTGAGCAGCCATCAAAGGTTCATTGTTGGTGGCTGTAATCACAATCTTTACTGCTTTTACAGGCTGTTTTGGATAGATAGATGCATTTCCGTAATCAAAACTGTCTCCTTTTTCAAAGTCAACACCATTGTATGAATATTCTACATGACCGTCATTGACAATAAATCTCGGGTGATGCGGAATTCCTGTCAATACATCAATTTTCGAAGAAACAACGGCATTGGTAAATGTGTATAAAATCCAGTCGCCATTTGCGCAGGCAACATCGGTACGCAAATACGTTTCTATATTATAATCTTCTAATTTTGAAATAGGAAATTTAGGGTTATCCGCCATCGATGACGTTACTTTTACTTCTGGCTCTAAATAAGGAGAACAATTGAAATTTACTTTTGCAGCAGATTCTTTTGCTTCTTTATTGTCCACAACAAAATCCAAACGATAGGTATTTTTTTCGTTATAATTTTCGATCACAAATCGCAAACGGGGTTTTGATTTTAATGTTTTTTCTTCTGCGTAAGTTTGTATCAATTTATCATTTTCAAAAAGTGAAACCGATTTAATAATTCCGCTTGTGCTTCCATCAGCTATTGGATCAAAAGTTAAGTACCAGATTCCTTTTTTGTCTACATTTTCAGAAATATTCTCTGAAATGTTCAACACTTCAATTTTAGAGGTATTCCAGTTGGCAACCGGTAATTTATCGACTTTTACAGCAGGACTTGCCACATCTTCATTAAAAAAAGTACGGAACATATATTGTTCGTATTCTTTGGTCTGAATCGGGCTTGTATACAAAGGCGATTGTCTTGTAGGTTCATTTCCTTGCGCATCATAACGCACAACAGCTCCTTCATAAGGCGGGGTTACCGTAATAATTCCGCTTTTGTAAATTGCTGTTGGCGGAAAATCCCTAAAAGCAATTCCCATATTGGCCAAACGCTGTAAATGACTGTGTGTTAATCTTCCATAAAAATCATCCCAGTTTTTATCTTCCTTTTTAGTCCATCCAATTTCTGATAAAGCAGCAATTCTCGGATAACTTTGATATTCCATAAATCGCGTCGGGCGATCCAGATATTCACTCCACAAAGCACCCTGAACTCCTTTTATAAGTTTTTGCTGTTCCGGTGTTAAATCATCATTAGGAATTGGTTCAAACGAATACGCTCTTTTGGTATCTGTAATAGCTGCCCAGCGATGTCCGCGCTCATTTTCAGATTGTGCCATATCAAAATACGTATATTGTCCCGGCATCATAATGGTTTCATGACCTCTTTTAGCCGATTCAATTCCGTAACTTATTCCCTGCCACGCACTAATCAAGGTATTTGGATTTATTTCTCCCCCTTTTAAAATTTCGTTCCAGCCATTTGTTTTTTTATGATATTTATCCACAATGGTTTGAACTCTTCTAAAGAAATAATTCTGAAGCTGAAAACTATCTGTAAATCCTTCTTTCGCCATCAAAGCCTGGCATTTTGGACAATGCTCCCAGTTAGCACGATTCACTTCGTCTCCTGCAATATGAATATATTCAAAAGGAAAAAGTCCCGAAACCTCTCTAATGATCGAATCTAATATTTGGTAGTTTTCTTCACGACCAACACACCAGACATTTTTTACTTCACCCTGAACACTTTTAAGTTCCTGCGTTATAGCACAACCAATCTCCGGATACGCTGCTGTTATCGCACGCGAATGTCCCGGAATTTCAATTTCGGGCATTACAGCAATCCCTCTGGCAGATGCATAAGCTACCACTTCTTTCATGTCTTCCTGAGTGTAAAAACCACCATAACGTTTGTCTCCTGAACCGTACGATGGCAACAATACTTCACCCGGTCCTCTCCATGCTCCTTTTGCAGTTAAATCCGGCATTGATTTTATCTCGGCTCTCCAGCCGTTATCATCCGTAAGATGCCAGTGAAAAACATTCATTTTATGTGCTGCCAGCCAATCGATATAATTTTCAACCGTTTGTTTATCAAAAAATTGTCTCGAACAATCCAGCATCATTCCGCGCCAGTCAAAACGAGGGTAATCTTCGATTTTCACAAACGGAATTGTTCCTTTTTTTACGTCTTTTGCAGAACAAATTTGTATTAAGGTCTGAAAGCCATTCAGCACTCCGTTTGGCGTTTTTCCTTTTACCAGAACTCCTTTTTTATTTACTGTCAATTGATAACCATCATTTGGAAGATTTATTTTTTCATCTACCAAAAGTGCTATTGTATTTTTTTCCTGTTTATTTCCATTAACAACTGATGCCGTAATTCCTGTAGTTTTAAAAAAATCACTTGCAATATAAATAGTGCTTTTCTCTATTTTTTTGTCAATAATAATCTTCAAAGGAGAAGGAATTACAAACGCATTATCTTTCTGTTTTATTTTTACAGGCCTCGGGATTATATCCAGTTTCTGAGCCTGTATCGTATTCAGCGAACTCAGGAAAATGGCGATTAGTAAAATACTTTTTTTCATCTTTTCAAGCTTTTTTATTGTATTAAAATTGTATCGGACTGCTCTCTGTTTGGGTATTACTCAAAGCGGTAATGGCATAAGTATATTGCTGTAAATTAGCGTTCGGAACCTCTAATTTTGTTGCTGTAGTAACATAATAAATATTCTCCGGATTAGAGAAATCGGTTATTTTTGATTTAGGAAATCTATAAATCACATATTTCTGATTGTTTACACCAGCTTTCCATGTCAGCACTGCAGTACCTCCTTTTTGAGCAATCGAAACATTTACTGGCGGCTGAGGTTTTATCCTTGTAATTCTATTGGCTTCAGGTGTTAAGGCAATATATTTATATTGTTTTTCCATAAGAGGTTTTCTCAGCGTATCACCTTTTTTCAGGAAATTAGTTGCCGTAAAATGCATCGAACCATCAAGCAAAGGCATTGATCTCACGATTTCTATTTGCTTCACAATTTGATCCGGACTTCTCCATTCTACTTCTTTTGCTGTTTTCGAAAGTTTATAAACCCCATGACCTACGTAAACATTTGCCCCGTATTTGTGTGCTGCCCACCATTTTGCCAAAACCTCAAAATTAGCCCTGTCAAAACCAATGTGCCAATACAATTGAGGCGTTACATAATCGATCCAGTTTTCTTTTTGCCATTTCAAAATATTGGCATACAAATCATCATAATTCGTAGCTCCAGCCACTGTGTTAGAACCTTGTGAATCTTTGGCAATATTTCGCCAGACTCCAAAAGGTGAAATTCCAAATTCGATATCTGGTTTATTGGCAATTATCGTGTCTCGTATTTGCCTGATAATCAAATCGACATTGTCTCTTCTCCAATCGTCCTTGTCTTTAAACTGGCGAGGCTCTTTGGCGAAAGCCGCCTGATCAGGAAATTCCTGTCCTGCAATTTTATAAGGATAAAAATAATCATCCATATGAATGGCCTGAATATTATAATTACGAACTATTTCGCCCACTACAGAAGCTACAAAATCTCTCGTTTCTTTATATCCCGGATTAAAATATCTGGTTTTTCCATAGGTAAGAAACAGTTCAGGTTTCTTAAAAAACAAATGATTTTTTGAAAGCACTTCGTTTGTCGTATCTTTTTGCACACGATACGGATTAAGCCAAACATGAACACTCATTCCGCGTTTTCCGGCTTCATCGATCATTAATTGCAGCGGATCAAAACCCGGAGCAACTCCCTGAGTTCCTGTAATCCAGTGTGATGCAGGTTCTTTGGTCGATTTGTAATAAGCATCTGCAGTAGGACGAATTTGAAAAACAACGGTATTCAGATTATAAGATCGTAAATTATCCAAAATCGTAATCATTTCGGTCTTCATTTCCTTGTCTGACAAGCCAGGTTTCGATGGCCAGTCGATATTGTCTACTGTCGAGATCCAGGCAGCACGCATTTCTCTTTTTGCTGGTTGCTGGCTAAAAATATTGGTTTGAAACAGTAATAATAAAATTAAAATCTTTAAACTTTTCATAAATATTATTTTTGGTTAGTTAATATAGTTTTATGTTTTTTTGGCAGGAGATTTAACCGCAAAGTTCGCAAGGTTTTTACGCAAAGTTCGC
Source organism: Flavobacterium sp. CSZ (assembly GCF_015350725.1). Taxonomy (NCBI): domain Bacteria; kingdom Pseudomonadati; phylum Bacteroidota; class Flavobacteriia; order Flavobacteriales; family Flavobacteriaceae; genus Flavobacterium; species Flavobacterium sp. CSZ. The sequence continues at coordinate 70,108 of NZ_JADKPQ010000004.1, read as the reverse complement.
TATGCTATTCCATCTGTTTAGTTCTTTATTTCAGTAATTTCTGGAGTCTATTTTTCTCTCGCAGATTCAGCAGATTCAATTCACGGAAATTTGTGGAATTGCTTCGCCTGTTCGCTGTCGCTCGGGCTATGGCGAAAAAAATCCTTTAAATCCTTTAATCTGTGGCTAATAAAATACCTAACAGGTTTTAAAAACCTGTTAGGATAACTAACTACATAACTACTCTAATAAATAAATACCGCCTTCTATAAGCGATGTCCAAACTTTTCCCTGATCGTCAACCGAGAAGCCGTTTACACTGGAACTTCCTAAATTGATTTGTTTTATAATCTCAAATTTTTCAGCATCCACAACAACAACTTCACCTTTTCGGCTGCCTGTATAAATCTTATTTTTATTTTCTAATATTCCCGCGGGATTGTGTTCGTATCCTAGTTTTAAATCCAAAATTTTGCTTTGGTTTACCAAATTTTCTTCCGTTAGTTCCAGATCATCATTAAGCGGTAATCTTAAAAGTTCGCCTTCCATTGTTTTGGCATAAAACCATTTTCCGTCCTGACCTTTCCCCATCGATTCCCTAACTTTCCATTTTGAAGTTCTTAAAAGAGTTTTACCGGTTTCTATTTCTAAAATCGTCAGAAAACGTTCCGGAGTAACCAAATAAAGTCGTTTTTTTGATGCCACCATATTTACATTTCCGGCAGAATATAAAACTTGTTTATTGTTACCATTATTCCATTTCCAAATGAGCGTTCCCGTATTTTTATTCAAACAATAAACATTGGTATCCCATGCGCCAAAAATAATTAGATCGCCATGTATCAAAGGAACTCCCTGCGAATAAGACTCCGGTAATTTATTCTGCCAGATTATTTTTCCGCTAATTGCATCAATACAAATAAATGCATTAGAACTCGCTGTATAAAGTTTATTGTTTTCGACAATCGGCGAACCAACCAAAATTCCGCCAACAGGAATGCTCCATTTTTGTTGACCCGAGTCTTTATCAAATCCCACTATATTTCCTTCTATTGTACCCACAACAAGAACATTTTTGACCATTACAGGCGAAAAATAAATGACATTTCCTGTTTCTGTTTTCCAGTTCAAAGTCTTATTCTTTAAATTGACTGATTGTATTTCACCAATAGAATTAGCAAAATAAAGGTTCTTTTTATCGAAAGAAGGAAGACTATAAATAGAGGCAATATCTTTTATAAACGGAGGAAAACTATTGTCGAAAGTATCTTTTGGAATCTCTATTTTTGAAGGTTTCGTTGGAACTGAAAATTTAAAAATGCCTGGTTTTTCCAATTCCTTCTGATACATACTAATGCTATCTTTACTAATAATTACCTCATTGTAGCTTTTTGTTTTTCCGTCGCGGGATGTAATCGATGCGCCCATAATACCACTCAAACCGGAAAAATCATATTTTTTTAAAGTATGTCCGTGACCACAGAAACTGACAACTGTAGGATATTTTTCTAAAACAGAAAGTACTTCTTTGTAATTACTCACGCTATTGTCTAACGGATAATGCGCAAAATTCAATACTTTTTTATGGCTGTTTTTAAGGCTGTCTTGTAACGTTTTATCCAGCCAAAGCACATCTTCGTGTTTTACAAAACCATCTCCCATTTTCATATAAGGCCCACACGGAAATCCGATAAAAAGATATTCTCCTTTTGAAAATACAAAGCGGTCGCTGCCCCATATTTTTTTATAGGTTAAACCGGCACTTTCGCTCCAATTGGTTTCGTGATTTCCTGAAATAACATAATAAGGGATTTTTAAATTCGAAAGAATAGCATGAACATTTTTAAGTTCGTCATCGGCGCCACGATTGGTTAAATCTCCTGTTACCACCACAAATTCATTATCAGATTTATTGATTTCTTTTATAATATTCTGCAGCAAAAAATCATTCTCATTTCCCGGAGAAACATGCAAATCTGTAAGCTGTACAAATTTGATGTTACCTGATTTTTCTGTTTTTTGGCTGAAGCCTGACGCAATTATAAAAATTAATAATATTCTGGAAAATAGATATTTCATGGGTTTGTTTTAATTTATTTTGAAACAAATTCTATTATGATGGTGTTAGATTAACCACAAAGCTTTTACGAGATGTTCGCAAAGCTTTCTTTTAATCCATATATTTTTTTTCTCAAGCAGATTCAGCAGATTTAGCAGATTTAATTCGTGACAATTTGTGCGAGTTGTGGCGAAAAAAACTTTCTAATCTGTGGCGAAAAAATACCTAACAGGTTAAAAAAACCTGTTAGGATAGGTAACCAAACCAATAGTTATGTATTGCTAGTGTTAATCGCAATACATAATTTCTTATTTATTTTTATTGTCCCTGAAAAAATTGTCAAAAAACAACAATTGAAATTTTAACGAATTCTCCCAATATTCAATATTATGTTTTCCAGGGCGCTCTATATAATCGTGATTTATTTTTAGAGCCAGCATTTTATTATGAAGTTCCCTGTTTACATCCATAAAAAAATCATCAACACCACAATCGATAATCAATTTCAGCTTATTGTCTTTTACCAAATCGAGCATATTTGTAACAGTATTTTTCTCCCAGTTTTCAGGAAATTCGGTGATACTGCCCAAACGTTTTTTTATGTCCCAATTTTCAGGAAACGGACGAATATCGACTCCTCCGCTCATGCTTCCTGCTGCTCCAAATACATCCTGATGTTTAAAGGATAAATACAAAGCGCCGTGTCCGCCCATGCTAAGACCGGATATTGCTCTGCCTTCGCGGCTGGCAGTGGTTTTGTAATTTTTATCTACAAAAGGTACTAATTCATTAACCACATAAGTTTCGTATTTAAACGCCGTATCTATCGGACTGTCAAAATACCAGCTGGAATAATTTCCGTCAACACCTATTACTATAAAGCCATATTGGTCGACCTGTTTCCCCACTTCTTTAAAGCTTTTTACCCAGGTTGCATAATTGCCGCTAAAACCGTGAAGCAAATAAACCACAGGGAATTTTGTATTGCTTTTTTTATAATTATCAGGGGTTATGACACAGGTTTTTATGCTCTTATTCATCGAAGCGCTGAAAACCTGAATGGTATCGATTTTAGCTGCTTTCGCAGAAAAAAAGACGAATGCCAGAAGTAGCGTACTGATTGCTTTTTTCATAAAATCTTGTAATTAATTATTGTGTCAAAATAAGTTTCTTTTTTTACCATTAAGATATTCAATTCATAAAGCTTAGATTACTTAATCTCTTAATGGTAAAAAGATAAATTAAGCTTAATTTAAAACTCTGGAAATTATTTCAAGCAATCTCTTAAAATAGTGACCGGATGCATGGCTTTTCTATTGGTTCCGTCAAAAATCTGGTGTCTGCAGCTTGTTCCTGCAGCGGCAATTGCTGTTGTAGCTTCGGTGGAACGAATTTTTGGAAACAGCGTATCTTCGCCCATTTGCATACTAATTTCATAATGCTCTTTTTCGTAACCAAATGATCCCGCCATACCACAACAACCTGAATTATAAATGGTAACCGAACTGTTTTTAGGCAGATTCAGCATGGCAAATGAAGCTTCGGTAGTACTTAATGACTTTTGATGACAATGTCCGTGAATTTTTATTGTTTTCTCTGTATCCGAAAATTGTCCTGAATGTATTTTTCCGTTTGTTATTTCTCTTTTAAAGAATTCTTCGATTGTAAAGGTATTTTTTGATAATTTTTCGGCAGCTTCCTTATCATAGGCCAGTCGAATGTATTCGTCCCTAAAAGTCAATATAGCCGAAGGCTCTATTCCGATTAATGGAGTATTCTCATTAATTAAATCCTTGAAAATAGCCACATTTTTATTGGCAATATCCTGCGCTTCTTCCAGAAAACCTTTCGATATAAAAGCTCTTCCGCTTTCTTCATGATCAATTACAATTACTTCATAACCTATTTTGGTTAGTAATTCATACGCATCAATCCCTACCGAAACATCATAATAATTGGTAAATTCATCACAGAAAAGATATACTTTTCCGTTTTCAAATAACTTATTTCCAGCTGATTTTTTATTTTTTTCGTACCATTTTCTAAAAGTGGTCTGCGCCAATAAAGGAACCTGTCTTTTAGGAGCAATACCCATACTTTTTTTAACCAAAGGCAAATTGGCCACAAAATTGGTCATAGAAGGCGCAATGCTTCCTAACTTATTGAGTTTTGAATTGAAAGCAAAGATTTTATTTCGAACAGAAAATCCGTTTGCTTTTTGATATTGGTACAAAAACTCCGATTTTAAAGTCGCCACATCTACATTACTCGGACATTCGCTGGCACAGGCTTTACAGCTTACGCACAACTCAAATACCTTGTATAATTCTTCATGATCAAATTTATTATCTTTTTCTGAATGTGTCAGATATTCTCTCAGGGCATTAGCTCTGGCGCGAGTAGTATCTTTTTCGTTTCGGGTAGCGCGGTAACTCGGACACAAAGTCCCTCCTGCCGATGGTAATTTCCTGCAATCACCAGAACCATTGCATTTTTCGGCGGCACGCAAAATGCCCATACTGTCTGAAAAATCCTGAATGGTTTTTATTTCCGGTTCTTCCCTGCCGGCTTCAAAACGAAGATTTTCATCCATTTTAGAAGCATTTACAATTTTCCCAACGTTTAAAATTGTGTTGGGATCAAATGCTTTTTTTATTCGTTTCAGCAGTTCATAGTTTTTATCCCCAATCATAAAAGGCAAAAACTCTCCACGCAAAATTCCGTCGCCATGTTCACCGCTTAACGAACCTCTGTATTTTTTCACCAAATGAGCCACTTCCGTAGAAATATTTCTAAACTGGTGTAATCCTTCTTTTGTTTTTAAATTGATCTTCGGACGTAAATGCAATTCTCCGGCTCCGGCATGTGCGTAATAAATCGCGCTTTGTCCGTGTCTTTCCATCATGGCAGCAAAATCAGCAATATAATTGGGTAGATCACTTAGTTCAACCGCTGTATCTTCGATTGAATCGGCTGCTTTATCATCGCCAACAATACTTCCTAAAAGTCCCAAACCTGCTTTTCGAACATCATTTACTCTATCAATATCGGCTCCGTAAATTTTAGGCAAAGCATATCCAAAATTATTAGCTTCAAGATCTTTAATCAAAGCGTCGGCTTGCAACTCCGCATCTTCCATGCTGATATGAGATCCTACTTCAAGCATGATAACTGCTTTTGGTTCTCCCACAATAAAAAATCGGTTTTTAGCCTGTTCCCTATTGGTTTTGGTACAATCTAAAATCGTATCATCCATCATTTCGCACGTATACAAATGATGTTTCATGGCTGTTACAACCGCTTCTAAACTTTCCTGAATGGTATGAAAATGCGCCACAACCATAATATTGTTTGTTGGCGGTAAATCATCTACTTTTAATGTAATTTCGGTTGTAAATGCCAGTGTTCCTTCGCTTCCGCAAAGTAGTTTTCCTAAATTGATGGTGTTTTCTGTTCCTGAAAATAATTCTGATTTTAATAATGCATCAATCGCATAACCTGTATTTCGTCTGTGGATTTCAGGTTTTGGAAATTCCCTTTTGATTTCTTCCTGATTTTCTTTGTTCGAAAGTTCCTCGAAAATCGTTTTATAAATTTTACTTTCTAAAGAATCTCCTTTTGTTTTCTCAATAAATTCGTCCGAAGTTAAATCTTTAAATACCGCAAGACTTCCGTCACTCAACACCGCTTTTATTTCCACAATTTTATCACGCGTAACCCCATAACGTATCGAAGTTGTTCCGGATGAATTATTACCGACCATTCCGCCAATCATACATCTATTTGTTGTTGAGGTAGTTGGACTAAAAAACAATCCGTGTGGTTTGAGATATAAATTCAGTTCATCGCGAATTACTCCGGGCTGAACCGTTATGGTTTTCTTTTCGGCATCAAAAGAAACAATCTTGGTAAAATGCTTAGAAACATCTACAATTATTCCGTTTCCTACTGTTTGTCCTGCCAAAGATGTTCCGGCAGTTCTGGGTGTTATCGAAATTTTGTTTTTTGCCGCAAAGCGAATGATCTTCACAATATCTTCTTCTGATTTTGGGATTGCCACTGCCTGAGGCATAATTCTATAAGCAGAAGCATCAGTAGCGTATAACTTTTTATGAAGTTCGTCATAAAAAAGAGTTCCTTCTAATGAATCAGATAATTGCTGTAATTGGAGAAGACTGGACATTTTATTGGTTGGTTTGCTTTTGGTTGGTAATTTTAAAAGTTTATTTTGATTGTGTTATTTAAACCTGACGGGTTTTGAAAACCCGTCAGGTTTATCACTGAAAAAGGTTAACTTTTCAGAAATTACTAATAATCAAAACGTTTAAAAGCTTCGATTGCTTCGTATTCTGCCAATCCTAAATCATCATATAAAATGGCAGTATTTTTATTACGGTCTTCGGCTCTCACCCAGAATTCTCTCGAGTCATTTCCTTGAAACATTACTCGGTCTTTTTGAGATTGATGGTATAAAATCGCGCTACGTTTTAAAAGTACTTCTGATGGAGAAAGCGGAACGGCCATATCAATTTCATGAATGTCCCATTCGTGCCATGCTCCTCTGTACAACCACAACCAGCAATCATCCATGTATTTTTCTGGTTTTAGCTCTTTCATGGCAGCAAAAATTGCATTCAGACAAACTTCATGCGTTCCGTGTGGATCTGCTAAATCTCCTGCGGCAAATACCTGATGAGGTTTTATCTTGGCGATAATATCTTTTACAATGGCAATATCTTCAGGTCCTAAAGGATTTTTCTTGACTTGTCCGGTTTCGTAAAACGGAAGATCTAAAAAGTGTGTATTTTCATCTTTTAGACCAATATATCTTGTTGCTGCGTAAGATTCTCTTCTTCTGATTAGCCCTTTTAATTTTCGAACTTCAAGAGAATCTATTTGGTTTTCAGATTTGCTATTCAGAAAATCAATCACCGCTTTAAAGTTGATTTGTGCCTCTGCTTCACCTAAAAAATCTTTGGCAACCTCTGCAAATTTTAAAGCCTCATCATCTGTAACAGCAATATTTCCTGAAGTTTGATATACAACATGTACATCATGACCTTGTTTTATTAATTTCGAAAAAGTTCCTCCCATCGAAATTACATCATCATCAGGATGCGGACTAAAAAGAATTACTCGTTTTTTTGCAGGATTGGCTCTTTCCGGACGATGTGAATCATCGGTATTGGGTTTTCCACCTGGCCATCCTGTAATCGTATGCTGCAATACGTTGAACATATTAATATTCAAATCATAAGCAGAGCCTTCCTGCGCCAATAGATCCGACATTCCGTTATTGTTATAATCTCTGTCGGTAAGTTTTAATATCGATTGTTTTGTTTCTCTGCAAAGCCAAACGATGGCTTTGCTTTTTAATTCCTGTGTCCAGGTACATCCGCCCACTAACCATGGTGTTTCGAATCGGGTTAATTCAGATGCAGAAAATTGGTCTAATACAAAGGTCGCATTAGTATGATTTTGTAAAAAAGTAGCAGGAACATCTGAGGTTATTTTACCCTGAATCGTTCTCTTTATAATAGAAGCTTTATTTTGCCCCCAGGCCATAAGCACAATTCTTTTAGATCTCAGAATTGTCGAAACTCCCATTGTGATGGCTCTTTTAGGAACGTTATCGATACCATTAAAATCTGATGAAGCATCGACTCTGGTAATGTGATCTAATGTAATAATTCTGGTTCCTGAATTGATGTGTGATCCAGGTTCGTTGAAACCAACGTGTCCGGTACGGCCAATTCCTAATAATTGGAAATCAAGTCCGCCGGCTTGTTTTATTTTCAATTCGTAATCAACGCAATATTGGTTCAGTTCTTCGATCGCAACTGTTCCGTCAGGAATGTTTACATTTTCCGGTTTAATATCGATGTGATTAAAAAGATATTGATGCATGAAATAATGGTAACTCTGACGATTCTCTTTGGTCATTGGATAATATTCATCCAGATTAAAAGAGATAACATTGTAAAAACTAAGGCCATCTTCTTTGTGCATGCGCACCAATTCTTCGTATACTTTTATAGGTGATGATCCCGTGGCAAGTCCTAAAACACAAGATTCATTGTTTGCTTGTTTTGAACGTATTAATTCGGCTATTTCCTGAGCAACCATTTTTGATCCCTGAACAGAATTTTCAAAAATTACGTTATGATTTTTTTCAAATCTGGTTTCTTCAAATTTCCCGGGAATGTCGTAAGCCAAAGAAGTATTCGTTTTCATAATATATCTTAGTTAAAAATTAGTTTTAACAAATATAGATACAAAAAACAGAACAAATACATTATTTTGCGTTATTTAACAAAATAAAAATCAAATAACGCAAAATAACGCAAAAATTAATTATTGAATTTTAAATTATAGGATGAAAACGCCCGATTTTCTGTATTCTTCGAGTCTTACATCTTCCGGATCCAATTCGGTTACGATAGTATCCAAAAGATTCAAATCGCAAACCACATGAGGCATTTTAGTATTTAGCTTATCCGAAGAAAACATCGACACAACCCTGTCAGAAGCCTCTATCATCGCTTTTTTGACAATTGAGATCTCATATCCAATCTCAGTCAAACCTTGTTTTATATTAATACTGCTGGCGCCTATAAAGCAAATATCTGCTTTAATTTTCGATACGACCTGAATTACATCCATACCTATTGTTACCATTGCATTTTTTTGCATTTTGCCACCAATAAATATTAAATCGATATTAGGATGTTGTGATAATTGCATGGCGATTGGTAAACTATACGTATATATTGTCGCCTTTAAATCCGAAGGAATCAACTTTGCAAAAACTAAATTAGTGCTTCCGCCACTCATTATAATAACCTGTCCGTCATGTAATAAAGACAGTGCTTTTGTCACGATCTTTTTCTTTTCTTCCTCTGCAGCTATATTGATATTAAAAACGTCAACGGATTTTTCCGAAACCTGCACAGCTCCGCCATACACCTTTTCCAGTAGCTTTTTACTGTCCAGTTCGTTTAAATCACGCCTAATTGTATCTTCTGATAAATCCAGAGCCAAAGCCAAATCTGTTGTGACAACTTTCTGTTCTTCAATAAGCTTAGTCATTATATACTTATGTCTCTCGGCTTTCAGCATGTTTTTAAAAAGTTAAAATTCAGGACAAATATATCAAATATTTCAATTGAATAACTGTCCTTTTGTAGGAAACTGCAATAGTTTGCATAATTCTGTTCAATATTATAAAGCAGAAAGATTTCACATCTTAAATATGCGTTATTTTGCGTTATTTGAATTAATTTTCGAAAAAAAATTCAAAATACTGCATTTATATGCAATAAATAAATATATTTGCTCAACAACCATTAAAAAAACCAAATAATCATGAAAAAATTATTCCTTATTTCATTGTTGGTTTTGTTCATTCAAGTAACATTTGGGCAAACAAAAACAATTACCGGAACTGTAAAAAGCAAAGCGGATGGGTTTCCTATACCAGGGGTTAGTATCCTTATTCAGGGAACTAAAACAGGTACTACTACCGACTTTGACGGAAACTACAGTATCCCAGCCTCACCAGGGCAAAGCTTAGTTTTCAGCTACATGGGATCTGAGACGCAAGTGGTAAAAATTGACGGGCAACAAAAAATCAACGTTTCTCTTGCTGAGAGTACTTCAAAACTAGACGAAGTTGTTGTCGTGGGATTCTCTTCTCAGAAAAAAACAAACTTAACCGGAGCTGTTGCCTCAATCGATGTAGCTAAAACAATTGGAAGCAGACCTCTTACTGATGTAAGCAAAGCTTTACAAGGTACTACGCCGGGGGTAAATGTTAGTTTTAACTCGGGAAATATGAATCGTGCGGCTACTATTAACATACGTGGAGCCGGAACTATTAATGGTTCAGATGCTCCTTTAATATTAGTTGATGGAGTTCCTACAGACTTATCACTTATTAACCCAAATGATATTGCCACCATGACGGTACTTAAAGATGCTGCTTCGGCTTCTATCTATGGTGCGCGTGCTGCTTTTGGGGTGGTATTGATTACAACTAAAGGAGGAAAAACGGGAGAAGGAAAAGTAAGATTTTCTTATTCTGCCAATACGGCGTTTACGAACCCAATTTCTACTTTACAATTCTTAGATCCAACTGAAGAAATTCCAGGACTAATTGCTGCAGGAAGACGTACTGATGGTGCTGTACCGGAAATTTTTGGTGCAAACTACAATACTTTATTAGAGGGAATTAAAACCTGGAAAGAAAAATATGCACACAATCGTACCAGTAATGAAATGGTTTATGGTGAAGACTGGGAGATTAAAAATGGTACACCGTATTTCTACAGAGTTTGGGATAATAACAAAGAATTGTATGCAAAAAATGCGCTCCAGACTACTCACAATCTTTCTGCGCAAGGTAACTTAGGAGATAAAAGTTCGTTCTTTGCTTCATTTGCTTTTACTAATCAGGAAGGTATGTTAAGAGTAAATCAGGAACAAAGACAAAGAACAAACATCAACTTAGGATTTACTACAAAATTGGCTGACTGGCTTACGGGTGATTTCAAAGTAATGACTATTAACAGTACATACGACCAGCCATTTAACTACTATGGTGGTGCTGGTACTGATGATCCACTTTATACAGGTTATTTTGGATATGCACTTCGTTGGGGACAGTATTTCCCGAACTTTGGAACATACAGAGGGTATAATTTCCGTACTGCAGGAGGATATTTAGCTAATGCATCAAGAAATGAAAACGTTAAGCGCAATAACAGGTTAAGTGGTAAATTTACTGCAGATATTACAAAAGATTTTAATGTAATTGCTGAGGTTAGCAGTGTAACTGAAACGTACAACAGAAAACAAAATGGTGGTAAATTCTTAGCATGGGACAGCTGGTCTGCTATGCCATACGATGCTACAACAATTCAAACTGCAATTCCTGCAACTCTTGAAGCCGGAAATGATTATGTAGCGCAATCTAAATCAGAATCTATTACCAATGTTGTTAATATTTATGCTAACTACAAAAAACAAATAGACAAACATAGTTTTAAAGTTTTAGGAGGTTTTAACTCTGAGTGGCAGGATTTCTCTCGTAATTATGCCCGAAGAAATACACTTTTAGACAAATCAAAACCAGAATTTAATCTTGCAGTTGGAGAACAATTTGTTTCAGGATCTGCAAATACATCACTTAATCCGGCAGAAACAACCTATTCTATCGCAGGTTTCTTTGCTCGTATTAACTATGATTACAACGGAATTTATTTATTAGAATTGAATGCACGTTACGATGGTTCTTCAAAATTCCCTACAAACGAACAATGGGGATTCTTCCCTTCTGCTTCTGTAGGATATAAAATTGTGAATGAAAAATTCATGGAAAGCACACGTGGTTGGTTAAACGACCTTAAAATTCGTGGTTCTATTGGTGCAATCGGAAATCAAAACGTAGGAAACAATGCTTTCTTATCGATCATGAACTCTACTAACCCTTCATGGGTAAATAGCGGTTCTACATTGCCTCCGTCTACAGGTTTACCAACTAACGTTGATCCTGCATTAACTTGGGAAAAAGTATACACAAAAGATGTAGGTATCGATATTAAAATATTAGATATGCTTGGTGCTTCGTTTGACTGGTACCAACGTGATACAAAAGGGATGTTGGCTCCTGGTATAACACTTCCTGGTTCATTTGGTCAAAATGCAGCTCAAACCAACTCAGGAAACATGAGAACAAGAGGATGGGAATTGTCTTTGAACTTTAATAAAAACTTAAGCGAAAATGCTTCTGTATTTGTTGATGTAGCTTTATCTGATTATAAATCTGTAATTACAAAATGGAACAACACTTCTAAATTATTAGGTTTAGTTACTCCTACTACATATCCTTATTATGACGGATTCGAAATTGGACAAATCTGGGGTTTAACCAGCGACAGACTTCTTCAGGCTGATGACGTAATTACCAATAATGGTAAAACAGTAAATGGTGTTGATTACTCTAAAACAATGGTGGGTAACTTTAAATATGGAGCAGGAGATGTTCATTATGTAGATCTTGACGGTGACGGAGTTATCAGTCGTGGTGCCGGAACTGCAGACGATCACGGAGATTTGAAAAAAATTGGTAATACAACTCCACGTTATAAATACGGTATTACATTAGGTGGAAAATACCGCGGATTTGATGTTTCTGGTTTCTTCCAGGGAGTTGGAAAACGTGATTACTGGGCTGCTTCAGATGTTGTTTTGCCTTTCTATCGCGCGCCTCAGCAAATGTATGCTAACCAGGCTGATTACTGGACACCAGAAAACACTCAGGCTTACTGGCCAAACCCATATTATGGAAATGAGGCGAATACTCTTGGTTCAGGTACTTCAGGTTCAAACAACTTTGTTACATCAACAAGATATTTGCTAGACATGTCTTATTTACGTCTAAAAAATGTTACTCTTGGATATTCACTCTCAAAAGATTTAGTAAAAAGAGCGCGCTTAGAGAAAGTAAGAATTTATGCATCAGGCGAAAACTTAGTTACCTGGGCAGACAAACGTCTTCCTGTTGACCCTGAAATCGATGAAGCAGAGGTGTTCTGGGGAAGAGCTTATCCTTATACCAAAACAATCTCTTTTGGTGTTGAGCTTGCTTTTTAATACTAACCATTCAAAACTTTTAAAATGAAAAAATCAAATATAAAATCAAGATTTCTGCTGATGTTTGCTACAGCTATAGTAGCAACAACTGCTGTTAGTTGTTCAGATTATTTAACAGATGATCCTGCAGATAAATTTACAAATGAAAACTTTTGGCAATCGGAAGATAATGTAAAAACATTTTCATGGCTTAATTATGATACTTTTTATGGCTACGGAAATGGTACAACAATCGGACTTTCTTTTTTCTATTATCACGGAAGTGATTACAAAGTAGATGATAATTTATCAGCATTTACTTTTTATCAAATGCCGGTTACTGCAGCCACTACAAATATTTATTCATGGAATGAATATTATACACTTATTCGTCGTTGTAATTTGATGCTGGAGAAAGTACCAACGGTGAGCATGTCTGCAGAGAAAAAGAACCATTATATTGGAGTAGCTAAATTCTTTAGAGCGTATACTTACTTTCGTTTAGTGCAAAAAATGGGAGATGTTCCGTATACTGATAAATACTTAGTTCAGGCAGATCCTGCAGTTTATGCTCCGGCAATGCCAAGAGCAGAAATTATGGACAAAGTAATTGCAGACTTAGAAGAGGCTGCAAACCTCATGCTTGTTTCAGACGATAAAAATGCTACTGTAAATAAATACACGGCTTATGCTGCTTTAAGTAATGCATGTTTATATGAAGGAACGTATAGAAAATACCATTTAGGTCAGGACGGAAGTGCTTATCTTAACAAAGCAAAAGTAGCTTCACTAGCCGTAATGAACAATCCGGCTTATAAATTAAACGCCGACTGGAAATCGCTTTACAATTCAGTTGAATTACTTGGAAATACAGAAGTGATACTTACAAAACGTTATTTAACAAACGTATTGATGCACTCTCTTCAAAACTACACCAATACATCGACTATTCAATACGGTTTAACAAAATGGGCTGCTGACAGTTATGTAACGACAAACGGATTACCAATTCAACAAGCCGGAAACGCTCAGTATACCGGTGATGATAACGTAACTAAAACTTTTGCTAACAGAGATCCGCGTTTTGGTAAAACTGTAAACCCTGCCAACTACGGTTACAAAGGAAAACCTTTTGGTACAACCGCTTTAGTTTCGATGTCAGGTTATGTATTCGAATTGTACAACAATCCTGCTACAACAGGCCCTGATGTTACTACAGGAGGACGTAATTATACTGATGCGCCAATATTTACACTAAGCGAAGTATATTTAAACTACGCCGAAGCTTGTGCTGAATTGGGTACAGCAACCAACAATGATCTTGATATTTCGATCAATAAAGTACGTGCACGTGCAGGAATTGCCGCTTTGACTACTGACGGAAACAATGCTTCTGCAGGAAATGTAGTGATCAATGACCCAAGAAGAACCTCAGCTTTAGAGCAAATCTCTGGTGTTGTTAGTCCGCTAATCTGGGAAGTACGTCGTGAGCGTCAAATAGAATTTATGAGCTGGACTACTTTAAGACAAGCTGATATTTACCGTTGGAAAAAAGGAGATTATCTTGATACATCAAAAAATCCTGACGTAAATCTTGGAGCCAGAATTGGTACTCCTGTAGGATCACAAACCGTAGTAGATGGTAACGGATATGTAAAAATCTACCCTGCAAGTACAAGAACCTTTGAACCAAAACATTATTTAATGAATATCCCAACCAATGATATTGATTTATATAAAGCTCAAGGTGTTACATTAAAACAAAACCCGGGCTGGTAATTCTCGATTGCTAAACCCATAAAATAATAGACTACCTCTGGGCACTAAAACCAGAGGTAGTATTTTAAAATTATTTCTTTGTAAAAAAGACATAAAAGAAACTGACGAAAATAAAACACAGGTCTAAAAATCATAGACATCCTCTCCCGAATACCACACTAGATCATCAAATCAAAAAAACATACAATACCAATCAAATAATAATATAATTTTATTGAGTCAATTTTTGTCTTCTCACTACTAAACTGTAATTTAAAATGATAAAATTCATAGCAAAAAGTGTCTTTGTAGTAACTTCTATAATTTACACACCGTCTTATTCCAATTCATTTCAAAAAGCTGCAAAAAATAATCCTCACCAAATTACAGCCCCTTCCATTAAAACCGGAGCTGATAATTTTGAAAAATATTTGCCTTTATTAAAAGATAAAAAAGTAGGAATCGTTACGAATCAAACCGGAATTTTATCGGATAAAAAACATGTAGTAGATTTTTTATTAGAAAAAAAAGTGGCTCTACAGACCATCTTTGCACCCGAGCACGGATTTAGAGGAACTGCCGATGCAGGAGAACATGTAGTAGACGGAAAAGATCCTAAAACAGGATTACCTATCATCTCTCTTTACGGAGACAATAAAAAACCAAAAGCGGCACAATTGGCCGGAATCGATGTTATGATATTCGATTTGCAGGATGTTGGTGCACGTTTTTATACTTATATTTCTTCGTTGCATTATGTAATGGAAGCTTGTGCAGAAAACGGAATTCCGCTTATTGTTCTGGACAGACCTAACCCAAATGGCGGTATTGTAGACGGACCGCTTTTAGAAAAAGAATTCACCAGTTTTGTAGGCATGCACCCTATTCCGTTACTTCACGGGATGACAATTGGAGAATATTCGAAAATGATCAATGGCGAGAAATGGTTAAAAAATGCCGTTCAATGCAAACTAACTGTTATTCCTTGTGTAGATTACAAAAGAGAGATGCCATACAGTTTACTGGCAAAACCCTCACCAAATTTACCTAATGACCAATCGATTAACTTATACGCAAGTTTATGCCTTTTTGAAGGAACCAACGTAAGTATGGGACGCGGAACCGAAAAACAATTTCAGATTTATGGTTCTCCTTTTTTAAAGAAAACGAATTTTACTTTTACTCCAAAACCAAATTTTGGAGCCAAAGATCCGCTTTATAACGGAAAAGAATGTTTTGGAGAAGATTTAACTTCTTACCCAAAACTCACGCAATTAGAACTTAAATGGCTCATAAAAGCCTATCAAAATACCAGCGATAAAACGAAATTCTTCAATCCGTTTTTCACCAAACTTGCCGGAACAAAAAAATTACAGCAACAAATAGAAAGCGGAGTTTCAGAAAATGAAATAAGAAGGAGCTGGCAGAAGGATTTAGAAGCTTTCAAAAAAATGAGAAAGGCTTACCTGCTCTATTAAAAAACTGTTTTTCCCACATAGTTCTTATGTGTATTTTAAAATAAGTGAAACGCCTTTTTTTAAAGTAATAAACTATGTTTCTATGTGTTAAAAAAATAAGCCCAACGAGTAAAAATACAACCAATTAAATTGCAAAATATCGAAACCGGTTATTCGAACAACTTTGGTTTCAAAAATCAAAAAAAGAAAAATGAAAAATAAAAATCCTGAAACTGAACAAGAATCTTTGTACAAAGACTTGGATCAAATGAGCGTGAAAGAACTTCTTACCAATATCAATACAGAGGACAAAAAAGTACCGCATATTATCGACGAGCAGATTCCTAAAATCGAAAAACTGGTTAAGGCCATTGTAAAAAAAATGCAGCTGGGCGGTCGATTATTTTATATTGGAGCCGGAACTTCAGGACGAATTGGAATCCTGGATGCATCAGAATGTCCGCCAACTTTTGGTGTGCCTCATGATATGATTATCGGAATTATTGCCGGTGGAGATACTGCCATTAGAAAAGCCGTAGAAAATGCCGAAGACAACACCGAGCAAGCATGGAAAGATCTGGCTAAATTTGAAATTTCAAGTTTAGATTTTATCATAGGAATTGCTGCTTCGGGAAATACACCTTATGTTTTAGGAGCTTTGAAAAAAGCAAAAGAACACAATATCAAAACAGGAAGTATTTCCTGCATTAGCAACGGACTTATTGCTCAGGAAGCAGATTATCCTATCGAATTAATCGTAGGACCTGAATTCCTTACCGGAAGCACCAGAATGAAAGCCGGAACAGCCCAAAAACTAACCTTAAACATGATCTCTACATCAGTAATGATTAAACTAGGGAAAGTAAAAGGCAATAAAATGGTCGATATGCAGCTTTCTAACGAAAAACTGGTAAAACGCGGCATCAAAATGATTATGGAAGAACTTGGAATTGAATATGACGTAGCCGAAGAATTACTGCAAAAACACAAAAGCGTAAGAGCTGTTTTACTGTCTCAAAGCAAAAATCAGGAAAACTAAAAACCGCCAACAAATCAAAAATATTTAATAGATTTATAGGCTTGATTTTTATCAAAGAAACCTAACAGGTTTTAAAAGCTGTTAGGTTTAATCGACGGTTTTATTCATCTTTGATTCACATAAATTTATAAAACAAACCACCAAAACTATACCATGACACCAAGTACCATCCTTCTGCTTATTATCATTTATTTCGGAACATTATTCTACATCTCGCACAGAGTGAGCAGAAAAGATGGCGGAAATGACGCTTTTTTTACCGCCAATAAAAACTCAAAATGGTATCTGGTTGCTTTTGGAATGATAGGAACTGCCCTTTCCGGAGTAACTTTTATCTCTGTTCCCGGAGAAGTGGGTGCGCCAAGTGGTGAACAATTCAAATATTTCCAGTTCGTTTTGGGTAATGCAATGGGATTTATAGTAATTACCAAATTATTACTGCCGTTGTATTATCGTATGAATTTAACTTCGATTTACGGTTATATCGAACAAAGAATGGGCTTTTACAGCTATAAAACTGCTGCTTCTATTTTCCTGATCAGCAGAACCGTTAGCTCGGCGTTCAGGCTTTATTTAGTGGTTATTGTATTGCAGCGTTTTGTATTTGATTTTTATCATATTCCGTTTGCCTTTACAGTCCTGATTTCTTTGGTACTTATTTTTTCCTATACCTACAGAGGCGGACTAAAAACGATTATCATAACCGATACTTTACAAACATTTTTCCTGGTAACTTCTGTTTTTCTTACCATTTA
Source organism: Flavobacterium sp. CSZ (assembly GCF_015350725.1). Lineage (NCBI taxonomy): Bacteria > Pseudomonadati > Bacteroidota > Flavobacteriia > Flavobacteriales > Flavobacteriaceae > Flavobacterium > Flavobacterium sp. CSZ. The sequence goes on along the minus strand of NZ_JADKPQ010000004.1, from coordinate 52,429 downwards.
TTTCATTTGCGACCGTATGGATTTAAGTGCTATTGGCGCTTTCGAAGAAGTAAAAAACAGCAATTATTCTAAAATATTTTTCTTTGATGATTTTCTGGGAAGTAAGTTTCATTTTGTAAAACAAATTTTAGGAGGAATGTTTGTAACCATTGCCATGACAGGATTGGATCAGGATTTAATGCAAAAAAACCTGAGCTGTAAAAACATTGGCGAAGCACAAAAAAACATGTTCACCTTTACGGGAATCTTTGTTGTGATCAACATTTTCTTTCTAAGTGTTGGAGCTTTACTTTATATCTATGCCAACAAAAACGGAATCGCGATCCCAACGGATCTAGTTACCGGCAAACCAAGAACCGATTTACTTTTTCCGGAAATTGCCCTGAATCATTTGGCTACAATTCCGGCAATCGTATTTCTATTAGGAATTATTGCAGCCACATTTGCTACAACAGATTCGGCATTAACTGCCTTAACAACCTCTTTTTGCGTTGACTTTTTAGGGATGGACAAAGCCGAAAACAGCAAGAAAAATACCGTTAGAACAAGACATTTGGTTCACATTAGTTTCTCTGCCCTGATTTTCTTTGTGATCCTTATTTTCAACTCGATCAACGATAGTTCAGTAGTGGGTATGATCTTCAAAGTGGCTTCTTATACTTACGGTCCATTATTAGGATTATATGCTTTTGGATTGTTCCAGAAATCAAGACATGTAAAAGATAAATTTGTACCCATAATTTGCTTATTATCGCCTTTCTTTACCTATTTAATAAATGAAAATTCAGCAGCATTATTTGCAGGATATGTTTTTGATAATGAATTAATCGTACTCAACGGACTTATCACTTATTTAGGATTATACCTGACAAGTTCCCGCAGCACAGAAAAAATAAGTTTTTAAAACCGCCTTAAAAACACAACCCTATTGATTAATCAATTGACACTTTAATTAAGTTTCAATTGCACAAAAAATAATAAACATGAAAGATTACATCATAAAAATCAGCCTTTGCGCTTCATTTTTATTTTTAATCACCAATTGTGGCGTTTCTAAAAAAGACAATACAATTAAAGATTTAAAAACAGATCCCGTTACCAAAGATACAGTCGTTTACACCGCTCCAAAAACATCCGAGAAAAAGACTTTTTTTAAAGACTCTGACAAAGAAACTGCCTGGGTCGACAGCATTTACAGTAAAATGTCGCTCCGTGAAAAAGTAGGTCAGTTGTTTATGATTTCGGCTTATTCTAATAAAGATTCGGTTCACGTAAACGAAGTCAAAAAATTAGTTCAGGAATATAAAGTTGGCGGAGTGATCTTTTTTCAGGGCGGGCCGGTTCGTCAGGCCAAATTGACTAATCTTTACCAATCGAAAGCAAAAGTGCCTTTATTTGTAGGAATTGATGCCGAATGGGGATTGGCAATGCGATTGGATTCTACTTACCGATATCCTTGGAACATGACTTTGGGCGCGATTCAGGATTTGAATTTAATTGAAAAAGTGGGTCGAAATATGGCCAACGAAAACAAACGAATCGGAATCCATTTTAATTTTGCTCCGGTTTTAGACATTAATACCAATCCTAAAAATCCAATTATTGGCAATCGTTCTTTTGGCGAGGACAAAGTCAATGTAGCCAACAAAGCCATTGCTTTAATGAAAGGCGTTCAGAGTCAGGGCGTTTTCAGCACCGGAAAACATTTCCCGGGACACGGAGATACCGCAACAGATTCGCATCATGCTTTGCCTTTGGTTAATTTTTCAAAAGAAAGACTGGAGCAAATAGAATTATATCCGTACAAAAGAATATTTGATGAAGGTTTAGTATCCGTTATGGTGGGGCATCTTAATATTCCCAGTTTAGAGCCAATCCCAAATCTTCCTTCTTCGGCTTCTTACAATGTGGTTACGAACCTGCTTCAGAAAGAATTAGGTTTCCAAGGTTTGATTTTTACCGATGGTTTAGCCATGAAAGGTGCCAGTAATTTTAAAGGTCCCGGTGATTTAGAAATTGCGGTAATTCTTGCCGGAAATGATGTTTTACTTTGTCCGGAAAATGTTCCCGTAGCCGTTCAAAAATTAGAAGCAGCTTATACTGAAAATGTGATTACCGAAGAACGTCTTGCACATTCGGTAAAAAAAATATTGCATTATAAATTCAAAGCAGGATTAAACAAGTACAAGCCAATAGATATGGCGAACATTTATCCTGATCTTAACCCGTCACAAAATGATGCGCTGCATTATCAATTGTATGAAAACGCGGTTACTGTTTTAAAAAATGAAAAGGAAATACTTCCTATAAAAGAACTCGATCAGAAAATTGCTTACGTAAAATTAGGCGATGATACAAATAGCACTTTTATATCTACATTAAAAAAATATACCGAAATAATAGAAGTTAAAGACACCAATCTTGATAGCCTGAACAAGGAATTAAGAAAGTTTGACAAGGTGATTATCAGTTTTCATAAAGTAAATAAACCCTGGGAAAAACAAGAATTTACATTAACAGAACTGCTTTGGCTAAAAGAAATTGCGAAACACAACGACGTAATTCTCGACATCTTTGCCAAACCTTATTCCCTGTTGTCGATTACCGATTTTGATGATATTGAAGGTCTGGTGGTTTCATATCAAAATTCAGATATCAGTCAGGTAGTTTCAGCCGAATTACTTTTTGGAGCCATCGAAGCCAAAGGAAAACTGCCAGTATCCATCAATACTTCTTTCAGCGTAAATGATGGACTAATGACCGAAAAATTAAATCGTCTTGCTTTTACCGCTGCGGAAAATGTGAATATGAATCCTGCTATTCTATCAAAAATCGATGCTGTGGCACAAAAAGCAATTGATGGAAAAATGGCACCGGGAATGCAGGTTTTAGTAGCGCGAAAAGGAAGTGTTATTTTTCAGAAATCATACGGAAATCAAACGTATGACAACGGAAAAAAAGTGACCAACACAGATTTATATGATGTCGCTTCGATTTCGAAAATGATATCTACATTGCCCAATGTGATGCAATTGTATGATAAAGAAAAAGTGAATCTCGATACCAAATTAAAAGATATGGTACCGTTTTTTGCCAAAACAAACAAGGAAAATATCATCTTCAAGGATTTGTTAACGCATTATGCCGGACTTCAGGCCTGGATTCCGTTTTACAAAGCAACCTTAGACAGCAATAATAATCCTTCTGAAAAATATTATCGAAAAATAGCCGAAACTGGTTTTACCACAAAAGTGGCGGAGAATCTTTATATTCGAAATGATTATCACGACACCATCATGAAAATCATTGCCGATAGTCCGTTATCCCTTAAAAAAGAATACAAATACAGTGATTTCACTTTTATCATCCTAAAAGAATATCTGGAAAGAAAAACGCATAAAAAGCTGCAAGACCTGAGTAAGCAGAATTTTTACAACACACTAGGGATGAACAATACGCTTTACAATCCGTTAGATAAATTTGACAATAATAACATTGCCCCTACCGAAATTGATACGTATTTCAGACATCAGGTTATTCAGGGTTATGTACACGATATGGCAGCAGCTATGGAAGGCGGAGTTGCTGGTCACGCAGGAATTTTCTCTAACGCGATGGATGTTGCCAAAATGATGCAATTGTATTTGCAAAAAGGAAATTACGGTAATAAAGAGTATTTTTCGCCACAAACATTTGATGCCTTCAATACTTGTTATTATGCCGATAAAGGCGTTCAAAGAGGTTTAGGTTTTGATAAAAGAATAGGCAAAGATGGCCCAACTTGTGCTTGTGTTTCTCCGTCTAGTTTTGGTCATACCGGATTTACAGGAAACATCGCCTGGGTAGATCCTGAAACAGAAATTGTTTATGTATTTTTATCCAACAGAACCTATCCCGGAGTAAATGGGGATGAGAATAAATTAGCCAAAGGAAAAATTAGAGAAGAAATTCAGCAAATTATTCAGGAAGCTATTATGGTGAAGTAAAAAACTATAATTAACCATATAAGAAATGTAAGTTCATTTAAATGTTTGAACAAAACTAATATGTTCTTATATTCCTTATATGGTTAAAAAAATTATAGCCAAAGAAGAATAATTTTATTTATAAAAAAACAATATCATGAACGCAAATCTGGAATCACTGTATAAAATTGCCCAAAAACCATCACGAACCATTATCGGATTAATGTCCGGTACTTCATTGGATGGTTTGGACGTAGTTTTATGCGAAATTTCAGGTTCAGGCGAAAATACCGAAGTTCAGTTAATTCAATTTGATACCGTTGATTATTCTGAAGAAGTAAAATCCGAAATCCGAAATGTATTTGCAAAACCAACAATCGATTTTCAGCATTTGGTTTTACTAAATGAATGGATCGGGATTCTTCATGCTAATATTATCTTAGATCGTTTGAACCATTGGAAAATTCCGGCTGAAAAAATTGATCTGGTGGCTTCGCACGGACAAACCGTTTTTCATGCGCCGAAGATTTTGCATCAGCAGGAAAAATTTCCAAACGGTACTTTACAAATTGGCGACGGAGATCATATTGCCCTAAAAACCGGAATTATAACCATTTCTGATTTCAGGCAAAAACACCTTGCTGCAGGCGGCGAAGGAGCACCACTAGCCGTTTACGGAGATTATTTTTTGTTTAGTAAAAAAGATGAAAACCGCATTATGCTCAATATGGGCGGTATTGCTAATTTTACATATTTATCATCAAGCCATAATCCCGAAGAAGTTTTTGTTACCGATACCGGAACAGGAAATACCTTAATTGATGCGTTTACAAGACTTCATTTTCCTGAGAAAGCTTATGATAAAGATGCCGAAATTGCCAAACAAGGCAACGTAAATGCTGCTCTTTTAAAAGCCTTAAAAGGAGATGAATTCTTTGCTAAACCCTTCCCTAAAACTACAGGTCCGGAACTTTTTAGTATCGAATATGTCCGAAAAGCGCAAAACCAAAGCCAAACCGGAAATACTACTATTGAAGATTTACTCGCCACATTAACGAGATTCAGCGCAGAAACCATTGCCGAAGCGATACATTCGGCTATAAACAATACAACCTATTCTCCTGAAACTTTTACCATTTATATGTCAGGTGGAGGCGCGCATAACCCATTATTAGTGGGTTGGCTAAAAGAACTATTGCCTTGTAATTTTGAAAATACTGATGTTCTAGGCATTTCAGGCGATGCAAAAGAAGCCATATTATTTGCCATTTTAGCCAATGAAACCGTTTCCGGAGGTACTTCTGATTTTGGACTAAGAAAGAGAATCCCATCCGTATCGATGGGTAAAATTTCTTTTCCGAATTAAAAATTAAACCTATCATAAAAATTTCTCTTTCAGATAAATTAACGAAACCAAAAAACAACCCCAACCCATGACAAAAGAACGTTTAATTTCACTAGATGTATTTAGAGGATTTACCATTTTATTGATGACCATTGTCAATAACCCGGGAAGCTGGGCCTCTATTTATCCACCTTTAGAACACGCAGAATGGCATGGCTGCACTCCTACCGATTTAGTATTTCCATTTTTTGTTTTTATAATGGGAACCGCTATTCCGTTTGCAATGCCGGTAAAACATTTTGATTCTGCTGTTTTTAATAAAATTATAGTTCGGTCATTGCGTATTTTCTGTTTAGGATTTTTTCTGGCTTTTTTCAGCCGATTCGAATTATTTGGTTTAGAAGGAATTCCGTTATTAATCCTGAGATTACTCATCACTTTTGCAGTGGCTTATGCCCTTTTAGGCAAATTTACTTTAAAAGTGAAAACCTATCTCGCAGTAGGGATTTTTGCGATTTTAATATCCTTAGCCTACAGCGGAATCGAAGCTTTTGAAGACGTAAGAATTCCTGGCGTTCTGCAACGAATAGGAATTGTTTATTTCTTTACCTCTATTTTATATTTAAAAACAAACCTGAAAACACAGCTTATCGTTGCCGCTTCGATTTTATTGATTTACTGGATTTTGATGGCTTTTGTTCCGGTTCCGGGATTTGGTCCTGCCAATTTCGACAAAGGAACCAATCTGGCTGCATGGTTAGACAATTTACTTTTAAACGGACACTTATGGGCTTCTAGTAAAACATGGGATCCTGAAGGGATTCTGAGTACTTTACCAGCCATTGGAACCGGAATCATGGGAATGTGTATAGGCCAGATATTAAACCTGCAAATCACCAAAATCGAAATTGTAAAAAAATTAGCTATCGCCGGAGTTTCTTTATTGATTCTGGGTTTACTCTGGCATACCTTTTTTCCAATCAATAAATCGCTTTGGACAAGTTCGTATGTTTTATATACAGCCGGAATCGCCACCATATGTTTAACGATATTGTATTACATAATAGATGTTGCCAATTATACAAAATGGACAAAACTATTTTTGATATGGGGTGTAAATCCTATGATTGTGTTTTTCTTTTCAGGAATAATCCCAAGAGTTTTAGGTTCGATCAAGATTCAGAATCCTGAGGCAGCTTCGGAACAAATCAGCCTTCAAACCTCCATTTACAAATTTGGGATTGCGCCTTGTTTCGAAAATCCTTTGAATGCATCATTGGCTTACGCACTTATTTATGCTGTTTTTTGGTCTTTCATATTATGGGTTTTCTATAAAAAGAAATTGATTTTTAAGGTGTAAAAAAATAAAGTTTGCGAGTTTTTCTACCACAAATTGCACGATGGAACACAATCTAAAAAAACTAAAACTTTCGTTTTTGATAAGGTGTTCCTTCGCCATCTTCACAATGACTTTTAAGACTTAACAGAAACATTGCCCAATTGTAATTGCACCATTGGTAAAACTCGGTCAATTCACGCCAATCAAAATGTTTGAGAACAACTGACGTTACTCCGTCTTCTTCCTTAAGATCAAATGAAATTTTTGTACCAATCCATTCCGGGTCAGAATCTGTGCATTCCCATAGGATTCTTTTGTTTGGAGATAATTCTACTATTTTCATTTTTGTGTTATCATTATCACCGAAATTAAACTCATTGACAAAACCTACCTCCGGTTTTACAATCAATTCTGTTGTCCAGACAACACCAAGTCCTTGTTGTGTGGTAAGTGTTTTATAAACAGCTGCAATAGGCGATTTGATGTAATTGATGTGTTCAATTTTTTCCATTTTCATGAATGTTTTATTTTCGTAAATTCAAAGTTAACGAAATTTCTATTGCTCTGACAAAGGCTCTATCTTGAAATTAATACTTGTAATTACTCTTTGTATATTTTAAAAGACAACATTAATATCAAGTTAAATTCAATAACCTATTGTGCTTTTTTCATAATTATGAGGATTAATTTAATTAACTTTAGATTAAATACACTACAATGGCTCTGTAAAAGCAATTCTTTCAAACCTGAATTTGTTTTATACTGAGTCGTTTAAAATAAAATATTATGAAAATGACTGCAGAAATAACATCTCCTTATGATCAAAGTTTTATTAAAGAATTACCCTTGATCAGTAAAAATGAGATTGACAATATACTTAATACCGCCCAAAACTTATTTACAGATCAATCGAAGTGGATTCCGGCTTATAAAAGAATCGAAATATTAGAAAAAACAGCTTCAATAATGACTGATCGAATCGAGGAATTATTAGATACCGCCATACGAGAAGGCGGAAAGCCCTATCAGGATTCTAAAGCTGAGGTACTTCGGGCAATTAAAGGTGTGAAATTAGCAGCAGAACATATTTCTCAAATAAAAGGAGAACAAATACCAATGGGACTTACCGAGGCTTCTTTAAACAGAATCGCTTTTACATCAAAAGAACCTATCGGAATTGTCGCGGCCGTTAGTGCTTTTAATCATCCGTTAAATTTAGCAGTTCACCAAATCGTTACGGCAATTGCTGCCGGCTGTCCCATAATTTTTAAACCCGCAACAGCAACTCCTCTATCAAGTTTGGCTCTTGCCCATATTTTAAAAGAAGCAGGATTGCCTGATGGATGGCTTCAAATCATTTTATGTGATAATGAAGCTGCAGAGTTACTGGTGACAGATCCGAGAATTAACTTTTTCTCTTTCATTGGTTCGGCAAAAGTAGGATGGTACTTAAAAAGTAAATTATCTCCGGGAACAAGATGTGCTTTAGAACATGGCGGAGCTGCTCCAGTTATTGTTGAAAGTGATGCTGATTTTAGCGAAATGATTCCTACTCTGGTAAAAGGAGGTTTTTATCACGCCGGACAAGTTTGCGTTTCGGTTCAGCGAGTATATGTCAATCAGGAGATTGCTGAGCGTTTTATTGAAGAATTTGCAGCGGCCACCAATAAACTAATTACAGGAAATCCGTTAGATCAAAAGACAGATGTAGGTCCGCTTATTACACCAAAAGAAGTCGATCGTGTCGAAGAATGGGTGAATGAAGCAATTGAAAAAGGAGCGAAACTAATAAGCGGCGGAAAAAGAATTTCCGACACTTTCTTTGAGCCTACAGTTTTGTTTAATCCATCAGAGGATTCAAAAGTTTCGACTACCGAAATCTTTGGTCCGGTTGTTTGTATTTATTCGTATACAGATCGTGATGAAGCTATCGAAAGAGCCAATGCACTTGATGTTCATTTTCAGGCAGCCGTTTTTACAAAAAATATAGATATTGCTTTAGATACTGTAAAAAAATTAAACGCGACTGCAGTTATGGTTAATGATCATACGGCATTTAGAGTCGATTGGATGCCATTTGGAGGAAGGGATTCTTCGGGTATTGGCATGGGCGGAATTTCATATGCCATAAACGAAATGACAAGAGAAAAATTGACCGTTTTTAAAAGCAAATTTCTATAATCATTAATTACGTTAAGTACAATTTAAACACATAGAAACATGGATTTTATGTGTAGAAAAGGATACAAAAAAGAAAAAGTTTTAAAAATATGAACGCAAACCCTGCTGAACTAAACATTGAAACCACCAAAAAAGTATTACCCATTATTTTGGCGACTTCGATCTTTATGCAAATGCTCGATTCAACTATTTTAAATACGTCGATAACAGCTATCGCAAAAGATCTGCACGAATCGCCGCTTGATATGCAAAATGCCATCATTAGTTATGTATTAACTCTTGCGCTTTTTATGCCGGTTAGCGGCTTTTTATCGGATAAATTTGGAACAAGGAAAGTATTTATTTTTGCTTTATTGCTATTCAGTATCGGGTCTTTGTTTTGTTCGCTTTCGCAGAATTTAAGCCATTTGATTTTTTCGCGTGTTATTCAGGGAATTGGAGGAAGTTTAATGACACCCGTAGGTAAATTGGCCCTCATTAGAACATTTCCTAAAAAAGAATTATTAAAAGCAATGAATTTTGCCATTATCCCTGCCTTGATAGGTCCTGTATTAGGTCCTTTGGTTGGTGGTTATATGGTCGATTATTTATCCTGGCACTGGATTTTCCTGATCAACATTCCGTTTGGGATTATTGGTATTCTGTTAAGCCTAAAGTATATGCCTGACTATAAATCTCCCATTATCGATTTTGACTTAAAAGGTTTCCTGATTTTTGCTGCGGCTTCCCTCCTTTTGTCTATTTCTTTAGAATTATTTGGCAATACCGTTCGCCTAACACCGGTTTTATTGGTATTAATGTCCGGATTTTTAATGTTGTATTGGTATTATAGACATGCCGTGACAGACAACAATCCTCTTTTTCCTTTAAATTTATTTCAGGTAAGAACTTTTCGCGTAGGGATAGTAGGTAATCTGGCAACGCGTCTGGGTTTTAGTTCGATTCCGTTGCTGTTGCCTATGATGATTCAGATTGCTTACGGACAATCGGCAGTAACTTCAGGATGGATTGTGGCGCCCATGGCTCTTACTGCGATGTTTGGAAAATCGGCTGTAATTAAAATTTTAAATACTTACGGTTATAGAAAAACCTTAATGGTGAATACTTTTATTATTGGAGTATTAATCTGTGCATTGGCCATTCCGTCCATTCATACTTCTTTTTATTGGTATGTCCCTATTATTGCGGTATTGGGTTTCTTTAACTCGATACAATTTACCTCGATGAATTCTATTTCTATTGCCGATTTAAGGGTATATCATACCAGTAGCGGCAATTCGTTAGTTTCTGTCAATCAGCAACTGGCTATTGGTTTCGGAATTGCTTTTGGACTTTTGGTACTTAAAGTTTTTCAGGGGGACACAAAGCTCATTCATAACGAAATTCACAATGCTTTTCGATATACATTTCTTGTCGTAGGTTTTTTGACTATTCTTTCCGGATTAGTTTTTAGAAGACTTCATGGTAAAGATGGCGACAATTTAAAATCGGCTAATTAATAAAAAATTAAAGCCCAATCGCAACAGATTGGGCTTTATTATTTCCTGAAATTTTAAACTTTTTAGTTCCAGCCTCCGCCAAGCGCGCGGTATAAATTGACAACAGCATGCAGCTTTTGACTTTGATCTTCAATTCCTCTTAATTGTGCATTTAATAGGTTTTGTTCAGCCGTCAATACATCTGTATAATTGGTTGTCGAATTGTTCAGTAATTCTTTATTGAACTCAACTGCTTTCAATAAAGCTTCTAATTGTTTTTTCCTTTTTTCTTCTTTTAAAGCGGCGTTATCGTATTTTGACAAGGCATTCGAAACTTCCTCACTTGCTTTTAGCATCGAAAATTCAAAATTATAAAGCGCTTCTTTTTGTAAAGATAGTGCAGTTGCTAATCTTCCTTTGTTGATTCCTTTATTGAAGATGGGCTGCGTAAGTCCTCCGGCGATATTAGCAAAAAGTCCTCCGTTTGTAAACCAGTCTTTTAGTCCGAAACTCGAAAAACCAGCCGCTCCGCTAATCGTTAAGGCAGGATAAAAATAAGCTCTTGCCACATTGCTTTCTTCAAATGCCGCTCTAAAATTATATTCGGCTTGTTGCACATCCGGACGATTGGAAAGAAGCTGCATCGGAACTCCAATTTTAAGATCGTAGGTAAGTTTTTGCTTTTCGAGAGCACTACGTTCGATTTTAGTTGGTGATTTTGCCAGAAGCACACATAAAGTATGTTCGGTTTCGGTTATTTTTTGTTCGATATCCGGAATGGCTAATTCTGCTTCATAAAAGTTGGCTTCGCTCTGAACAACGGCAACTCCATTAATAATCGAATTTTCGAAAAGCACTTTGATCGTCTCAGCATCGGTTTCTCTGTTTTTGGCTGTCTTTTTAAGCACTTTTAATTGCTCATCCAAAATTAATAACTCATAATACAAATTGGCAATATTGGCGATCAATTGAGTTTGAACAGCGCGTTTGGCAGCATCTGTAGCCAAGAAATTTGCTAATGCACTTTTCTTAGCACTTTTTAATTTACCCCAAACATCAATTTCCCATCCGGCAGTAATTCCCAAATCGTATTGTGTCGACTGATCGAAAAGTCCAAACCCTTGCGGGAAAGCCAATCTGGATTCTTTAACCGATAAATTCCCATTTACCGAAGGCAGAAAAGTGGCTTTACTCAACTTAACATTCACCGCCGATTGATTGATACGTTCTACTGCAATCTTTAAATCCAGATTTGCCGCCAATCCATCCGAAATAAGTTGTTGTAAAGCAGGATCTGTAAATAATTCCGACCATTTCATAGTGGCTATAGTTGTTGTATCGATGCTTTCTTTTTCTCGATACATTACTGATGTTTCGGGTTTAGCATAGGGCTTCGTGATCTTGCACGAACTCCATATACTGGCAATAATCAGTATAATGATGATTAATTTATGATTGTATTTGTTCATTTTAGTATGTTTTTAATATAAGAGTGATATAATCTCGCAAAGTCGCAGAGTCGCTAAGTTTTTTTCTTTTCTAAGTTTTTAAACTTGACGTCTTAGCGACTTTGCGAGAGAATCAAATTTTTAAAATCTTTTAATGTGTGGCAAAAAAAAATTAACCACAAAGTTCACAAAGGTTTACGCAAAGTCCGCTAAGGTGAAATCCTTTTAATCTGTAGCAAAAAAATAACCGCAAGCTATTCCCTCTGAACCTTTGTAGCTCTGAACCTTTGAACCTCTACTAATCAATTATTCTCGGTTCATGAGACGGTTCTTTTACTCCACCCACTTTTTCCTGCAACGACTGGAAAATGATAAACAGAACCGGAATAACAAAAACCCCGAATAAAGTACCAATCAACATTCCTCCAACGGCAGCTGTACCAATCGATCTATTGCTTAATGCTCCTGCTCCAGTGGCAATCATCAACGGAATCAATCCGAAGATAAAAGCGAAAGAGGTCATTAAAATTGGACGTAATCTGGCTTTCGCACCAAATAAAGCCGACTGAACTAAACTTCTTCCGCTCAGGCGGTGCAACAGGGCGAACTCTACAATAAGAATCGCATTTTTTGCCAAAAGACCAATCAGCATAATCAAACTGATCTGAAGGAAAATATTATTATCAACCCCAAACAAATTCGCAAATATAAAAGCACCCGCAAGGCCTATTGGTAAGGATAACAACACCGAGAATGGCAGGATATAACTTTTGTATTGTGCGCTCAATAAGAAGTAAATAAAGATTAAACAAAGTCCAAAGATTAAGGTGGTCTGGCTTCCGCTTGAAAGTTCTTCTTTGGTTAAACCTGAAAATTCATACGTATAACCTCGGTCTAATGTTTGTGCTGCCACTTCTTCGATTGCTTTTATGGCATCTCCTGAACTGTATCCTGCATTTGGCGATCCTGTAACCGTAGTTGAGGTAAATAAATTAAAACGGTTTATAAATTCCGGACCATACGTTTTTTTCAAGGTTACAAATTCTGAAATTGGCGCCATTGCACCTTTATCTGTTCGAACAAAAACTTTATTAATATCACTTTCTTTGGCTCTGTAATCCGCATGCGATTGCAGCATCACTCTGTATTGTTTTCCGAATTTATTAATGTCCGAGGCGTAGATTCCTCCAAAATATCCCTGAAGCGTATTCAGCACGGTTTTTACGCTAACGCCGGCATCTTTACATTTTGCTACATTTACATTCACTTCCATTTCAGGAAAGCCAATATTAAACGTACTGGTTGCATACATAATCTCTGGCCGCTGATTGATGGCCAACATAAACTTGCCGATATTCTTATCAAAATTCTGATAACTTCCTCCGGTTCGATCCTGCAATTGCACTTCGAATCCGTTACTGTTTCCAAATCCCTGCAGAGTTGGTGCGGCAAAGAATATGATGCTTGCCCCTTTTATATGAGCTGTTTTGGCAAACAACTGACTTACCACCGAATTAACATCCTGAGTTTTCCCTTTTCTTTCGTTCCAGGGTTTCAGTCTAATAAACAATGCTCCGTAAGAACCTCCATTTCCATGAATTAAATCCATTCCTGACAATGTAGATGAAAGCTCTATCTCTGGAATACTTCTGGCAATACTATCTATTTCTTTTGTAATTTCTTCGGTGCGTTCCAGTGTCGAGGAGGCTGGCAAAACTACATTTCCGAAAATTGCTCCTCCGTCATCATTGGGCACAAAACCTGTAGGTGTTGTTTTGATTAAAGCATAAAATATCATCCCAAATACTGCTATAGCCAGTAAGGATATCCATTTTCTGCGAATCAGGAATCGAACCGCTCCAATATATTTATGGGTTAAAGCATCAAAAGCTACATTAAAACCAGCATAGAATTTTGGTAAAAACCCTTTATCGTGATATGATTTTTCAGGATCGTGTGGTTTTAATAAAATAGCACAAAGAGCAGGACTTAAAGTCAGGGCATTTACAGCCGAAATTAAGATGGCTACAGCCAATGTTAATCCGAATTGCTTGTAAAATACTCCTGCTGAACCTGTGATAAAAGTAACAGGAATAAAAACCGCCGACATAATTAAGGTAATGGATATAATTGCTCCGCTAATCTCGCTCATGGCATGAATAGTCGCTTTCTTGGCCGATTTTGCGCCCTGATCGAGTTTAGCGTGAACGGCCTCGACAACCACAATCGCATCATCGACGACAATACCAATGGCTAAAACCAAAGCAAAAAGGGTCAATAAATTGATCGTAAAACCAAATAACTTTAGGAAAAAAAAAGTACCAATAATCGAAACCGGAACTGCAATTGCCGGTATTAGTGTGGATCTAAAATCCTGTAAAAAGATAAATACCACAATAAAAACCAGAATAAAAGCTTCGATAATGGTATAAATTACCTTTTCGATAGATGCATCCAGAAAATCATTGGCATTTAAGAAGGTATGATATTCTATTCCCGGTGGAAAATCTTTGGATGCTTTTTTTAGGATATCCTCGCAGGCAATAATTAATTCCCTTGCATTCGATCCTGAAATCTGACTGATTGCTCCTCCTGAAGAAACTTTACCTTGGGTAATCAATGATGTAGTATAATCTAAAGCTCCAAATTCAATATCGGCCACATCTTTCAATCGCAATAAACTTCCTTGTTGACCGCTTCTTAATATAATGTTTTCAAACTCTACCGGATTTTCAAGTCGGCCTGTAAATTTTAAGGCATATTGAACCGATTCTTTACTATTTTCTCCAATTTTCCCCGGAGCAGCTTCGATGTTTTGTTCTTGCAATGCGGCAATAATATCATCCGGAACCAAACCTTGATTTGCCATTGCATCGGGTTTTAACCAAATACGCATCGAATATTCCTGATCGCTATAAATTTGGGTTCCTCCCACTCCTTCAACACGTTTCATTTCGGGAATAATATTGATTCTTAAATAATTATCAAGAAATTTTTCGTCATATTTCCCGTCTGTGCTGTATAACAAAAAACTAAAGGCAGTACTACTCAACTGTTTGCTGGTCGTAATACCTGCTTTAATAACTTCATTGGGCAATAAACTTGTCGCTTTCGTAACCCTGTTCTGAACATTTACGGCAGCCATATCAGGATTTGTTCCCTGTTTAAAAAATACGGTTATCGCTGCACTACCATTACTACTGGCAGTAGAGGTCATATAAGTCATATTCTCAACTCCGTTTATTTGTTCTTCCAGAGGTATAATTACACTTTTCATCACCACATTAGCGCTGGCTCCCTGATACGAAGCGTTTACCACCACTGTTGGCGGGGCAATTTCAGGATATTGTGATATGGGCAGAGAGGCTAATCCCAGCAATCCCAAAATCACTATGATGATCGATATTACGGTGGATAATACCGGATTTTCTATAAATTTTCTAAACATGATTTTTTATTTTTTTGAGGAAGAAATCGGTGCGATTTTTACTCCGTCTCTTAAATTTCCTATTCCTTCTGTAATGATGATATCTCCGGCTTTTACCCCTTCGGTTACTACATATTCTTTTTCGGTTGATTCGTTTCTTATTTTTATTTCGGTGTTATGCACTACATTTTGAGCATCTACTGTAAAGACAAAAAAGCGGCTCTGCAATTCGAATACTGCTTTTTTAGGAATCAAAATGGCCGCTGTAAACTGTGTTGGAATCACAATTGTAGCACTTGCTCCGCTCCAGAGTTTTCCTTGCGGATTTGGAAAAACGGCTTTAAAATTAGCTGATCCTGTCCCTGCATTTAAAACTCCGCTTAAAGTCTGGATTTTTCCTTTTGAGCAATAGGTTTCTCCATCGGCGGTAACCAGAGAAACTTCGGGCATATTCCTGAATTTATCCTTTAATTGATTGCCTGAAAATTGTCCCAAAAAAGAGTTTAACTGCTGTTGACTTAAAGAGAAATAAGCATAAATATTTTTGGTATTGGCAACCGTAGTCAAAGGATCCGGCGCAGAACTGCTGACCAAACTTCCTATTTTAAACGGTAAACTTCCCACAACTCCGTTAATTGGACTCACAATATTGGTGAACGCCAATTTAGATTTAGCCGAAGATAAATCAGCATTTGCCTGGCTTAATTCGGCTCTTTTTATGCGTTCTATATTTTTGGCTGAGGTTAATTCGTAGTTGTTTATAATTTTCTTTTCTGCTAAAGCCGATGTTCTTTTGGTTTGAATAACGGCTGTTTCCAGACTTGCTTCGGCGGCGAGAACTGCGGCTTTCTTGTTGTTTACTTCCTGCAAATAACTATTGGCATCGATTTTAAACAACGCTTCTCCTTTGGCTACAGCCGAACCTTCTTCTACATAAACCTGCTCTATATATCCGTCTACTTTTGAGCGTATTTCGACGGTTTGCTCCCCTTCTAAAGTGGTGGGATATTCTACCGAAACATCGGCTTTTTGAGCCTTTAGCGTAAGTGTTGGATATGATACCGGACTTTCTGTTTGCTCTGTTTTTTTAGTCTGGCATGAAACGATCAAAAGTGTTCCTATAAACAGGATTGCTGTTATTTTTTTCATTATTTTCTTTTATAAATCATTAAAGGAGAACCTGCTTCTCCCCACATTAGGGTTTTTACATATTTAATTAACTGGCTTGTGGCCAATACAAGGATTTCTTCGGGCAGAGATGAATTGGCTTTTAGTACTACTTTTTGATTGATAAAAGCCGAAAACTCTATTTTCCGTACTCTTTCAATCCATAAAAGATTGATGTGGTTTTCTGTTACAGAATACAAAACTATTGATCCATGAGGCGCTAGCAATGAACTAATTAATACATAAGCCCAAAGTGGAACAATGGCATCATTTGAACAAGTGATTACTACGTCTTTTCCTGTAAACTGCGTCCAGTTGATATTGGCCATTTCAGATCGAAAGGCTTTTTCCTGCAATAGAAAATCTTCTATTAGAAAAGGCACAATATCGAATACTATAAAATCATTTTCACTGGGTTTGTATGACCGTAAATCAAGGGTTTGTATGCCTGAAGCATCTATTTTATTTATTATTTCCATATCTGGATGATTAAAAAATTGAGATATTATTGCGTTTTAAATTTTTGAATTTGGCTGATTTTTAGACATAGATATCCCCTGCCCAATCTGAATACTATTTTTTTGATAGTAAGTTGAGTAAGTAAATCTTTAATTAAAGTATTTGAGATTTTTAAAATCTAGAGGATAGACTATTTAAAAGTTTTCATCAGCACATTCCAGTACGGAACGATATAAACAGGTAAAATAATCCTATCATATGAACTAAGGGGAGGTGATCGTAATTCTAGTACCATAATTTTACAGTTTGTATTAATAAATGCTGTAACTCACAAGTTGGATTGCTTTTAGGATAATAATATCTCGCAATGAGCTTTGATAAGTAAGACAAAATTAATAATTTTGCATAATAAAACAACTAAATACTTGTTTTATTAATTTATGACTACAAATAAGATTTTAATGTTGCTCAAAATGCGAGGTTCTCTTACGGCTCTTGAGATTGCTCATGAGCTTAAAATAACCAAGGAAGGTGTTCGGCAACAGTTAGTTAAACTTGTCGAAGAAGAACTTATTCATCCTCAGGAAGAATCTAAAGGTGTGGGCAGACCCCAAAAAATGTTTAGCCTTACAGCAAACGGAAATGCTAAATTCCCCGATACTCATGCTGAACTAACCTTAAAACTAATTAATATTATTAGTTCGATGGGCAAAAATACGCTCGATGAAGTTATTAATGTTTATGAAGAAGTCGGGAAAAAGAAGTATCACGAAGAAATTGATATTATCCCTAATCTGGAACAAAAAATAGAGAAACTTGTCGAAATAAGAACCCGAGAAGGTTATATGGCCGAATACGCTAAGAATGATGAAGGATATCTTTTGGTCGAAAACCACTGCCCTATTTGTGCAGCTGCTACTATTTGTCAGGGTTTTTGTTCGTCTGAATTAAATACTTTCAGGTCTGTATTAGGCAACGACGTTCTGATCAATCGTATTAGCCATATTATTGCCGGCGAAAGAAGATGTGCGTATCAAATTACCTTGAATTAATTTCGCTTTTAAATAGAAAAGACATTAAATAGAAAAAACCTGTAAAACATTAATTTTACAGGTTTTTTCAGTCAACGAATAAATATAATTAAACTCTAAAGTATTAAAAATCAATCTGGGTTTGCTAGTATTTTATACAACTCAGCATTCGAAATATAATACTGATTCTCGATACTAATTTGGGACAGTTTTGCACTTACCAGATTATTTTCTCTTGAATTGATAAGGAATATCGAGCTTTCGCCAAAGGAAAACAGTTTCTCCTCTGAGTTGAGCATGGTCACGTAATCTTTGACCAGATTATCTATAACATTTTTTTGTCTTTTTAACGAAGCAATTTCTGTTTGCTGTGCTTTGATTTTATTCTTTAATTCGAGTCTTTGCTGATCGATATCAAACTTTAAATCCTGAATTTTAAGTTTGGCGAGTTTTAGACCTCCTCTTTCTTTTCGCAGAAAAATCGGGATACTAAAGTCGATATTAAACTTATAATCATCGGCATTAAAAGAATTAAAATAAGAGGGTTCAGAAATATAATTGTACCCCACATTTAGTTTTGGCAATAATGAATTTGCTTTGAGTTGTCTGTTGATTTCCAGCATCGACATTTTAGTTTCCAGAGCCTGAATTTTAGGATGCGCTTCAAATGTTTCTGAATTGACCATCATCGCTGAGGTTTTCAATGTTTCCTCGAGTGTCTGAATTAAATTCTGCTCTGGTTTTACATTCTCTTCTAACTCCACCGGAACATTTTCGATCCATAAATAATTAGACAGATTCAGTTTGGCTTTGGCCAGTTTCAGGTTCCCGTTTTCTACATTCAGTTCCCTGTTTCTGACTGTAATTCCAGCTTCGACACTGTCTATAGCAGGAGAATCTCCAAGTTCAATCAGTTTTTTTACGCCATTAAAACGAGTACTGGCAAAACCCAGATAACTTTTATAAAGTTCGGCCTCATTATAACTTTTTCTCCATTCAAAATACGCTTCACTGGCTTTATATAAAACCTCGATTGCCCGCAGTTTTCTTTGTGCGTCGCTTAATTTTAATTGCAATTTTCCTTCGCGAACATCGGCCATTCTTTGGTTGATAAACATTCCCTGACCCAAAGCTACGCTAATTCCTAATGAGGTTAATCCGGCTTCGGGCGTACGGTTTTGTGGATTGTAATATTGCCCGTCTGTATCATCAAAACCGGCTTTGATTTCGACACCGTACCAGGTTGGGATTTTGAAACTACTGTTTAATAACGAATAATATTCGGTTCCTTTAAATTCTTTTTTATTGTAATCTACTTCAATTTTTGGATCAAATCCGCCGCGCGCCACCATAAGCATGGCCTGAGCGCTGCTCACTTCAAGGTTGGCTTGTTTTACCAGCGGATGGTATTTTTTTACATATCCTAAAAACTCGCTATAACTTAATTCTTCTTTGTTAAAATCCTGACCGTAACCGGTAACAATGCCCAATAAGAATAAAAAAGAAAACAATTTTATAGCAGTTCTCCTCTTATTTTTTGTCCTTTCCATTTGCTGCTTTTTCATCTGACTTATAATAATTTGGCGGAAAACCATTCAGGTTACGCCATATTTCGTACCATACCGAAACGGTTTCTAACAATGCTATACTTTGTGCACCGGCGCCAATACTAAGTTCTTTAGGCCATTTCTCTTCTTTATTTCCATCGGGAGCAATTAGTACCCGGTACTTTCCATTGGCGCTTATAAAGTTTTCGATAGCCACAATTTTACCTCCAAAGGTTCCGTAAGACAATCCCGGCCATCCTGAAAATACAATTCTTGGCCAACCGTCAAACCAAACACGTACTTCGGCACCACGATGTACCAGCGGAAGATCGATAGGATCTACATACGTTTCTACTGCGATATCATAACTTGCAGGCATTATACTTACAATTGGTGTTCCTTCTTTTATGGTTTCTCCAAGACCGGTTAGTAAAGCACGGTTTACATATCCGCTTTGAGGAGCCGTGATATAATACATTCCGTTTCTGATGCTATAATTTGCATATTGATTCTCCAGCTTATTTACCTGAGCTTCTGTATCATATTGTGTACTTAAAGCGGTAAACTTATCACTTCTTGATTTTGATATTTTTTCAGCATATTCAGCCTTAATTCTATTAATCTCCACTTGAGCATTTATAAACTCATTTTTACTGCTTAGCAATTTATTTTGCTGCGTGATAATATAAGCTTCAGATTCCTGTAGTTTTAGTCGTTTTTGCTCTACATCAGTCATTGGTTTTAAACCTTCTTTATTAAGGGCAGTAGAACGATTAAACTGTGTTTGAGCAATTCTTAACTGTGTTTTTACCGCTTCAAGATCCATGCTGTCACTTTTTATTTTCAGCAGTGACTGTTTTATTTTATTCTCTGCCTGTTGCAGTTTTAGTTCTCTTTCGGTATTAAGCGATTTTGCCTGATCGTTAAGCGAAGTCACTTTATCACCATACGATTCTACCGCCATTTTTTTAGCATCGACCTGCTCTTTGGTATTTCCCACTAAATTTGGATCCAGGTAATCTTCTTTGGTTTCTGAAATAAAAAGAATCGTATCTCCTTTTTTGACATAATCGCCTTCTTTTACAAACCATTTCTCTACTCTACCGGCAATGGCATTATGAACAGTTTGTGGTCTTTGATCCGGTTTTAATGTGGTTACGGATCCGCTTCCTGAAATGTTTTGTGTCCAGGGAAGGAACAAACACGCCAGTCCGAACAATAAAAATCCTATGATGACTCTGTTTAAAATTTTATAATGGGGCCTGCGGGCAACGCTGGTTATCGAAGCGTATTTTCCCGGAGTAATAAGTACGTTATTATCTTTAGATAAATTGAGCATGATTAAAGCTTTATGTCGTTAATAATTTTTCCATCATCAATCGTAATCATACGGTCGCATTTATTCTTCCAAATATCATTTTTAGAAGTTAAAATTACCGTCCAGTTATTTTCTTCAGAAAGTAAAAAATCAACTATTTTACCCGAAGTCAACTCGTCCATTTTATCAACAGGATCTTCCAGGAACAATATATTCGGTTTGTTTACAATGCTTCGTGCCAAAAGAATTTTTTGAACATCTGAAGCCGAAAGTTCGCGCCCGCCCGGATGAATTTGATTTTCGAGTCCGTTAGGAAAAGTTTTAATATATGGTGTAAGGCAGACATTGTCTAAAGCCCATTTTAGCTCATCATTATCAATGGTTTCGTTACCAAAAAGAATATTCTCCCTAATGGTTCCGGCAAAAAGTGTATCGCCCTGCAAAAATGTACCTGCCTGCGCTCTGTAGGTGTTTTCATCCAGACGGTTCATATAATTGTCCGTGATGTACATCGCACCGCTTTCGGGTTCTAGTAAACCTGAAAGTAAGCGTAATAAAGTACTTTTTCCGGCTCCGTTTGGTCCTCTTAAAATAATTTTTTCTCCCTGAGATATTTTCAGGTTGATGTTTTTAAGCGATTTTTTGTTATGATCGGGATAGTTGTAAGCAACACTTTCTGTTTCGATATTGATGCCGGTATCGCTTACCGCTGAGGTTTGCGGAATACCCGAAATCTCCATATCGGTCACCTGACCAATTTTTTCAACAGAAGTCAATACATCATAAAATGATTCTAACCCAAAGATGATTTTTTCGACAGAATTGATCAGCAATACAATCACGATTTCAGCTGCCACAAACTGCCCAATATTCATTTGATGGTGAATTACCAGAAAACCACCAATCGACAAAAGGGCAGCCGTAACAATAACTTTAAAAATAGTCAGCTGAATGTATTGTTTTTTCATGACCTGAAAATGCTTCTCGCGATAATTGATATATTCGCTCACATAACCGTCGTTTCGGTTTAATGCATATTCGAAACCGCCTTTTCTTCGAAAACTTTCACGATTGCGCGCAATTTCCTGAATCCAGGCTGCTACTTTATATTTAAACTTAGATTCATTGAGACTTGTTTCTAAACCATCTTTGTACGAAAACTTAAAAATGATATAAAGAATAACAATAAACAAAAGCCCAATTACGGTAAAAAAGGAATGGTACAAAACCAATAATATAATACCAAAACCTACCTGCAGAAAGGCGGCACAAAAATCCAGTAAAAGTTTTGCAGTTCCTTTTTGAACCATCAGGGTATCAAAAAAACGATTGGCTTTTTCGGGTGCATATTCAGAATACATCTCTTTAAATTTAATTAATGGCATTCTGTAAGCAAATTCAAATGAAGATCGGACAAAAATTCGCTGCTGGAGGTTTTCTACGATTCGGAGTTGTAATATGATCAGAACCCCGCCAAAACCAACTCCAACGGTGACCAAAAATACAAGTACTACCCAGGAAACACTGAGCTGCCCGCTCTGAATAAAATTAATAATAGCCTGAATTCCTAAAGGCAGTGAAAGATTTACAAGACCGGCAAAAGCGGCGTAAAATATAATTTGATATACGTCGCGCTTATCAAGTGCGAGTAAATTATAAAAACGTTTTAATGGTGTCATGAATTTATATATAAATACAAGATTAATAGATAGACATTAACATACGGTAAATACCATATTAAGGTTGGTAGATTTTCATTTAAATCTACAAAAAAAAAGTGAAATATTTATACAATCATCTCAGGTGGAGGCAAATAAATCTTGCCATGAAATGCAAATAAAAAAAGTGGATTGTCTATGTAGTTTTTTCTCTTAGATCCGTTTTTGAAATATAAACCCGCTATAGCTGCATTGTGAGGAACCAGATAATCTAATAAAACAATGCCTTTTGCAAGCTTGGTGGTTTTAGCATCTTTGGTTTCATAATCATCCAGTTCTTCAGCAATTCCGTCGCATTTGAATATTTTTTTCAGGAAATTGCAGGTCATTCCCTTTACGGAATTTACCTCAGCATTATCATTTATAATTTGGCTGAAACTGTTAGACAAATTGATACTGCTCATTAAAAAATAGCCGATCAGCAACGCCTGAAGGCATTTGCATAAAAAACTATTTTTGATTTTATTCAACATTTCTAAAAGT
Source organism: Flavobacterium sp. CSZ (assembly GCF_015350725.1). Taxonomy (NCBI): domain Bacteria; kingdom Pseudomonadati; phylum Bacteroidota; class Flavobacteriia; order Flavobacteriales; family Flavobacteriaceae; genus Flavobacterium; species Flavobacterium sp. CSZ. Next base: position 29,523 of record NZ_JADKPQ010000004.1, on the reverse strand, counting down.
TATATTATTTGCAGCAATCACATTAAAAAAGGGCTATTTCAAATCAATTATTATCTTCAGAAAATAGCCCTGTTTAAAGTTATTTTTTCTCAAAAAAAGTACAAGGGCGCAATTTAAATCTAAATTTTCGCTGCTACATTAGAATAACATTAGAATTTCAGACCTCACACATAAACCATTGACTTAGAAACATTTAAAAAAACAATCACTTTATTTATTCCTTTACTTTTTTTGAAGATTCATTTATTTATAAAAAAAAAGAGACAGTTTTATTACAAACTGTCTCTTGAAATTTTTAAAACAAAACCAACGCTATTTTTTAGATAAAACCTCCATAATCTTAGTATAAATTTCGGTGTTTTGATACACGCCCATAAAATTCTCTGCACCCGGACCATAAGCAAAAAGCGGAACCGGAACTGCGGTATGATCGTTTGTACTAAAACTTCCGTGTACATATCCTTTTTCTATACTTCCGTCGATTAACGAAAGTCCGCCAGTTTCGTGATCTGCCGTAACGATTAATAAAGTTTCTGGATTTTTATCTACAAATTCCATTGCCTGTCCTACTACTTTATCAAAGTCAAGCATCTCGCGAACTACATATTCTACGTTATTCTGATGTCCGCCATAATCGATTTGTGCGCCTTCAGCCATGATAAAAAACGGATTTTTTGTTTTGGCAAAAGTTGAGGTTGCTTTGGCTAAAGATTTAGATAAAAAATCCCCTCTTCCGTTTTTCATAGACACTACCGAAGCGTCATCCAAAACAATAAATTTGAAGTTTTTGATGGTATCCAAAGAGCTGAATTTATCCGAATAAGTGTAGCCTTTTTGTATCAATAGCTTCGAAAGATCTTTACCATCTTTTCTTGATGTAAATTCTTTTGGCCCTCCTCCTATCAAAATATCGGACGGATTTGCTAAAAAATCTTCGGCGATTGGCTGGCTGTAACTTCTCTCTGGCTGATGTGCGTAAAAACACGCCGGAGTAGCATCGGTAATATTTCCGGCGGAGATAATGGCCGTTTTATAATTTTTCTTGGCCAATTGCTGGGTGATTAATTCCAATGGTTTTCCGTTTTCATCTACGCTTATAAAACGATTATTGGTTTTATGTCCCGTTGCCATTGCAGTTGCTCCCGCAGCCGAATCGGTAATATAACTGTCTGAAGATTTGGTGATCGAAAATCCCTGAGTTGGAATATTAAACAAACTCAATTGCCCTTTATTTGCTGTGTAGCCTGAATAAATCTGCGTTAACCCCATTCCGTCACCAATTAAAAGAATGACATTTTTGGGTTTCTTTTTGGCTAAAGCCGAAGCATTTTTAGGAACATACGCCTGATGAAATTCGGTATTTTGATAAAATGTAGATTTGATATTGTTGATGAAATGCGTCAGTTCCGGAACATTATCGGTACCAATAAAATCAACTTTCAAATTCATCAGCGTCATCCAGGTATTTACATTATCCTGAGTGGCCCAAAAACGAACTTTTTTATTTTGATCGTGTACTTTTTTAATGATGGCTTGTACTTTTTCAGCATCAGCCTGAGTCATGACACCTTTCCCATTCCAGCTGGTGATTTCTTTTAGATCCTCGCTGATCATTTCAACACGGGATAATTGTTCGGGAGAATAATTCTCGTTCAGTCTTCCGTCAAAATAAATAAAATCAGGATAGTCTTTCCAGGTTGTTGGCGAAGGTCGGTTTCCTGAAATTACGACTTTTAGATTTTTGTTCGAAATTAAATCAGGATAGGTTTTAATTTGTTGGGCAATTAATTTTAAAGATGCGTCGGCTTCTGTTTTGATATCGATCATTAAAATCAATGGTTTATTACTTGGATATGCTTTTGCGCCCAGAATTTTTAATTTATTAGAAAGCGGATCCAGATATTGATTTTTAATGGTATTCTGTGGTGTAATTTCTTTTGAGGTATGCGCCACAAAAAGTTCATTATTTACAAGAAAAACATCGGCTTCGATAACACCGGTTTCATTAGAATAAGCTTCGTAAAAAGGAAGTTTACTCGCATAATCATTATGCGAATGAATGTTGGATGAACTGTATTCCTGCCCTTGTGCAAACACAAAGAATTGGAGGCAAAAAAGGGTGATTAATTTTTTCATTGGAAAAATGGGGTTTGTTTATTTTTTTAAAGTTTTTGGAGATTTTTAAGTTGTTAAGGTTCATTTAAGTCCGCAATGAGAATTGCCAATCTTTGTGAGTTTTAATCTCGCAAAGCCGCAGGAGTCGCAAAGTTTTTTCTCATTGTATGTTGTTTAATTTTTAAAGCTCCATTGGAGCGATATATATGTCACCCTGATGGGGTTCAAATTCTTTTTATCGATTAAATTTCTATAAATATGAGGTCCTGCTGGGACTTTTTTTTATTAATAACTTACAATTAAAATCATTTTTAATCCTTTAATCTGTGGCAAAAAATCAAACAAACCAGCATTTTTCTAAAAAAAAAGACTGGCTTGTTTTTATATCTAAAAATTCATTTATTTTTTCTTACGACTGCAAGCTCCGACAAGCTTGCAGCGTAGAAAAAACAAACAAACTGAAACTACAAATTACCAGCCTTTATTTTGCGTAAGTGCTCCTTTGCTTACTGCGATTTCATCTGGTGGTATTGGCCAAACATGGTGAATGGCAGGGTTGAAATTACGGGCCGGATAAATCACGGTTCCGTTATAATGGTGTAAAGGTTTTGCGTATGTTGACTGAGCATCGCCCCAACGCACAAGATCGAAATGACGGTCTGTCCATTCTCCGGCCAATTCGCAACGTCTTTCTCTTTTTAGGTCTGCTAATGTTGCTCCGACAAGATCGCCAAGACCTGCACGGTGACGGATCATATTGATTTCGGTATCGGCGTTTAGACCTTTCATTAATTTGGCTTCGGCCAACATTAAAATCACATCGGCATAACGCAAAAGCGGCACGTTTAAAGCAGTCGAAGGCTTGTCTCCATTGGCATTTACATAACGAATGTCGATTCCGCCAGAAGTTGTTTTTGGGTAACCAAATGGCTCCATATATTTATTGAACTGATATCCGGTTCTGTTACTGGAACTTACTATATATTTTCCTTCATTAAAAGTTACTAGTTCACCAAAATACAGGAACTTATCTCCCTTTTGCAAAATAGTCGCGCTGCGTCTTTTATCTGTTGGATCATAAGTATCAAACAATTCTTTGGTAGGATAAAAATTTCCCCAACCATTGTAAACTCCCCAACCTTTATCCTCCAGACAAACTCCAGGAAAAATAGAACCCAAAGAAGTATTTTCGGCACTTGAAGTTACAGACCAAATATATTCTGAAGACCAGTTGTTTTTAATTTTAAATACATCTTCAAAATTATCCAACAGCTTGTGTTTTCCGCTGGCAACAATCATATTGGCATACTTAATGGCATTGTCCCAGTCTTTGGCATACAAATACGTACGAACCAAATATCCCCAGGCTGCTGTTTTATGAGCACGCCCGTAATTGTCTGGAGTTAGTTCATTAAAATAAGGTAATAACTCAGCTGCTTTTACTAAATCTGCTGCGATATAGGCATAGTTTTCAGCTACATTTTTAGCTCTTGGCACATACACATTGGTAGGATTTTCACGATCCTGAATTGGGATTCCAGCGCGATCGTCACCATAATGGTACGCCAATTCTAAATGCATCACGGCGTGGTTAAAATAAGCTTCGCCCAACATGGTGTTTTTAGTTTTTTCATCTAGATTTATCTTCGGAATGTTACGAATCACATCGTTGCAGCGTTTCATGATTTCGTAGTGAATTCTCCAGATATCTTTGGTATCAGATTCTGCACCATCAACAATAAAATTCTTGATACGTTCTGCGTTTTGTCTTGGTTTTGTTCCAATATCATCACTTGCATTGTTCAGCCAGAAAAATCCGCGACCGTACATATTATCATCAGAATATAAAGCATAAATCGCGTTTACTCCTGCTTTTGCATCTGCAGGGGTTTTCCAGAAATTTCCGCTTGAAGGTGCTCCTTGCGGAACCAAATCAAGTTCGCTTTCGCAAGCTGTCGCGCCTAGTAAAAGCAAAAAACTCAATACTAAAAGACTTAAATTTTTCATTTTATTTGTTTTATGTTTTTTAAAAAGTTGCATTTACACCCGTCATATAAATACGGGAAAGTGGATATTTTCCTAAGTCCATACCAAAGTTGTTCAGTCCAACCTCAGGATCCATTCCTGAATATTTGGTGATCGTGAAAAGGTTTTGTCCTGAGATAAAGAATCTCAATTTTGCTTTTCCGTTTAGCCATTGGTCTTTAACCGTATATCCAATCGAAAGGTTTCTTAATCTTACGAAAGAAGCATCTTCGATATAAAAATCAGAGATTCTACCAAAGTTATTGTTGTTATCTGTTGATGAGAGTACCGGAATATTAGTATTGGTATTGCTTGGCGACCAGGCATTTTTAGACTCAGCCAATAAGTTGTATCCAGGGAAAGAAGCATTTAATCCAGTATGTTTTACAGCATTAAAAACGCTATTTCCTGCTGCTCCGCTAAAAAATACATTCATATCAAAACCTTTGTACTTAAAGTTCATATTCAAACTAAAAGTGGTTTTAGGAAAAGGACTTCCCAACACAACTCTATCGCTGTTGTTGATGACACCATCTCCGTTTACATCTTTAAATTTAATATCTCCCGCAACAGCGTTGGGCTGATAGACTTCGCCTTTGGTATTTACATAAGCTTTTGCCTCTGCATTACTTTGAAACAATCCGTCTGTAGAATAGCCGTAAAAAGCACCAACCGGACTTCCTACCTGATAGATATTGGCCAAAGGCAAACTACGAACACGGCTTAAGTTCAATGGCTCAAGAGAGGTTAAATCATCTTTTATCGAAACAATTTTATTACTCAAAAAGGCCGCGTTTGCTGTTACATCAAATTTAAAATCACCACGTGTTTTTTGGTAGGTCAAACTTGCTTCGATTCCTTTGTTTTCTACATTTCCTGAGTTTACAATTCGGCCCAGTGGAGTTCCTGAAACACCCGGAAGCTGATCACGAACCAACATGTCTTTGTTTGTTTTTACATAAGCATCCAAAGATCCTGACAAAGCGCTGTTGAACATCGTGAAATCTAATCCCACGTTGGTTTGCTCAGAGCTTTCCCATCTTAAATTAGGGTTTGATAATTCACTTTCTGCGTATCCATAATTGATTACCGGAGTTGACCCGATTAAACCTTGAGTTTGAGTCAATGGTACACTAAACTGGTATGGTCCAAGGTTTCCAAGGTTTCCTATTTGTCCCCAACTTCCACGTAATTTTAATGTACTGATTATCGGATTAATACCTTTCATGAAGCCTTCTTCAGAGATCAACCAACCTGCAGAAACAGACGGATAAACTTTCCATCGGTTTTCAGATGTTAGTTTTGAAGTTCCGTCACGACGCACAATTCCTGATATTAAATATTTTTGATTAAAGTCGTAGTTCAATCTTCCAACATAAGAAGAAATAATTTCTTCAGACAAACCAGCATTTATTTGCTGTACCAATTTAGCATTCAATAAATAACGTTGTGAGGGATCTTCGTTATCGAAACCTGTACCTTGTATGGTATAAAAATTTCTTTTGGTTTGTTGGTACGTATATCCGGCTAAAGCTTTGAAATTATGTTTGCCTAACGATTTTTCGTAAGAAAGAGTCTGCTCACTTAACAAATCTGTTGTTGTTGAGTTGGTTAAGGTTAATCTATTAAAATCAAACACTTTACCCGGTTCTGTAATTTTAACCGCAAAATCGGTTGAGTTGTTTTGAATTCTGGTATACCCCCAATTTGATTTTACTTTTAATCCTGAAATAATTTCCCATTCGGCATAAGGATTGATCAAAATTGTGGAAACAGGATTTCTGTTGTCCAGTCTTTTTAGATAAGCTACAGGATTAATTACGTCTCCGTAAGAACCAATATATTTTTCAGGAACTCCACCAAATTGTCCTGAACCGTCTTCTCTGTAAATAGTTGCATTTGGCGGATAAAAAATCGCTGCTAAAATAGCTCCGGTATAACCACTATTTGTATTTGCCGCTTGTCCATCTGTTAAGGAATACGACATGTTTTCTCCTAATGTAAAATTTGGCGCCAGTTTAAAAGAAGAATTGGCTCTTGCGGTATATCTCGTTCCGAAAGTATTCAATAAAATCCCTTCATTTTTTCTATAACTTCCTGACAAAAAGAAATTCGATTTTTCTGTTTTTCCGTTTACCGAAATAGACAAATCTTGTATTTCACCTGTACGGAAAATTTCATCCATCCAGTTTGTTTTGGTTGTTCTTGCTGTTGGCTCAAATGCAGGATCAAAAGCAGGAATTCTAGGCAGACCGGCATTATCTCTGGCCGTGTTCATAGCATCAGCATATCCTGCAGCATCCAGAACATCCAGTTTTTTGGCCACACTCTGAAAACCTCCCTGATAATTTACATTGACATTAATATGATCTGAAATTCCTTTTTTTGATGTAATTAAAATTACTCCACCAGAAGCCCTTGCCCCATAAATTGCTGCCGAAGCCGCATCTTTTAGCACACTTATCGATGCAATATCATTTGGGTTTAATGTATTTAAAGATCCGCTGTAGATAATTCCGTCTAAAATGATCAAAGGCGTTTCGGCATTCAAAGAACCAATACCACGAATGTTGATGGTTGGTTCTGCCGTAGGATCTCCACCATTATTTATTACGGTAACACCTGCAACTGTACCTTGCAATAATTCGGCTGCACTGTTGTAGGTTCTGCTTGAAGTTTCTTTCATAGAAACCGTTCCAACAGCTCCCAAAACCTCATTCTTTTTTACCGAACCATATCCCATAACCACAACTTCCTGAAGCTGTTTCATATCGGCTAATAGTTTTACGCTTATGTTTTTATCCGAACTCGTAACTTTTACTTCCTGCGTAACATACCCTACGTATGAAAAAACAAGTACAGCTTCTGATGAATTGATTTCCATTTTGAAAGTTCCGTCGAAATCTGTCGCTGCGCTTGCATCAGAATTTTTGTCTTTGATTCCAACACCCGGCAAGGGCATTGCATCATCTCCACCAAAAACAGTTCCTGAAATGCTTATTTTGCCTTGTCCTGCATCTGCCAGTTTTTGATTTTTTTTGATGACAATATTGTTGCTTACAATTTCGTATTTCAGGAAAAAATTGCTGCATATTTTATCTAATGCCTGTTCTAAGGTTACGTTACTAAGTTTCAGGCTAATTTTCTGATTGGTATTGACCTGATTGGTTTCGTACATAAAATGTACATCAGCTTGTTTTTCTATTTTCTGAAAAACATTCTTTATCGTTTCATTCTCAACTTTTAAGGTTACCCTTTTACTGCTATTAACGCTGGCTGCCTTGATTGTTGATCCGATAAAAAATAAAGCCACAAACAGAAGTGCTTTTGTTAACATCGTTTTTTTAATGCTCTGACAGTTTACAACATACCGCATTTGTTTTTTAGTCATGTTTTTGGATTTTTAATTTGTGTTTGGATTATTGCTTGGTTTCTACGTAGATGATTGATTCGTTTTTTATTTATTTTTTAACATATAGAAACATAGGTTGCAAAGTCTAGAAAAGACCTTTCACTTGTAATAAATCACATTAGTTATGCGAAAAAATCATGATTTTCTAAAAGCATCATAATTCTTAATTTTAAATCTATGTTTCTATGTGTTTAATTTTTTTACCACTCCTGATAGCTATCGGGATAAAAGATTACTATGATTTAATTCGTGCAATTTGTGTTTCATGTCTTTTGCTCGCAGATCACGCAGATCGAGCAGATTTTTAATTTTTAATTCTCAATTCTTAATTCTTTTCCTCTGTGTTAAAGATCTCTGATATTCATCTTATTGTATGATATAAGTTCCTGCTTCAATTTTATAATTGGCATTGATGATATTACATACCAAAGCCACAACCTGATTGACAGGAAGTTCTTTGAAGTAGGCACTGATTTTTAGACTGTTAAGGTTTTTGTTTTCGATCTGGATCGCCACATTATAATTGCGATTAAGAGTTGCGATAACTTCCGGCAAAGGAGCGTCTTCAAAAACGATGATGTTTTTTCGCCACAACGAAATAGAATTCACCGGAATATCTGTAAAGGCTTGAATTTTATTATTTTTTGATTTAAAAACCACTTTTTGCCCCGGCGTTACATATACATTCTCTTCGGTTACGGTCGATTTTACATTCACTCTTCCGGTTAAAACCGAAACTTCCTGTGTGGCGTGATCCGGATAGGCCTGAACATTAAAACTGGTTCCTAATACTTTGGTATCCATTTTATCGGTATGAATAATAAAAGGATGTTGTTTGTCTTTGGCAACATCAAAAAAAGCTTCTCCGCTCAGATACACTTCGCGTGTTGCTCCTTTAAACTTTATTGGATATTTTAAATGGCTTCCGGCATTCAGCCAAATCTGGGTTCCATCGCTTAATGTTATTTTTGCGTGTTCGCCCAATTTGGTGGCATATTCTTTAGAAATTGTTTTTACAAACGACAGATAAAAGAAACAGGACAACCCCATCAAAAAAATTAGTGAAGCTGCCATTGTCCAGTTTTTGCTATGAAGAAAAATAACATTCTTTGTTTTCTTAATTTGTCTGATTTCTTTTTTTAGTTTCGAACGATCAGATTGTATTATGATGGCAGGATCTAAAATTTCCTGAGGATGATCGTACCAGTTATTCCATAATTCTTCTCCTTTTTCAGAAGGCTTTCCTTCTAAAAAAAGTTGTACGTCTTGATGTAATTTGTCAGGCATTATAATTTGTTTATCTCTTTAATAGTATGTCTTGGGATTGTTACTTTTAGGTAGGCGCTTAAGGTTACGCTTTTGTTAAGAAAAAACGTTCACTGATAATTTTTAGCAAACAATAATCAATTGAATTCGCCCAAATAGTTTCGCATAAATTTTAGCGCATAAGCAATATGATACTTTACGGTTTCGTGCGATACATTGAGTTCCTCTGCAATTTCTTTGTTGGTGTAATGTTTGATGCGGCTTAGAATAAAAACTTCTTTAGATTTTTTTGGAAGTAATAAAGTGGCTTTGTCGACCGCTTCCTGAAGTTCCTCGTAGTAGATAGCATCTTCGGTGGCATTGGTACTATTGTGATCATTCGTATTTCTATCGGTAAGCTCTTTTATATATTGGTCGGTAGTAGTGTGCGATTTGATATAATCTAAAGTCACATAACGAACCGAAGTGTACATATAGGCCGAAAATTTCTTTTGAATAACCAAAGTCTTTCGACGTTCCCAAATAGTGGTAAAAACTTCCTGAACAATTTCTTCAGCAACCGGAACCGATTTCATTCGCATATAAACAAAGCGAACCAATACATCCCGATACCGAAAATACAATTCATCAAACGCTTTGTCTTTTCCTTGTTTCAGTAATTCAACAAGCTGCTCATCTGTAAACCCTTTATACATGATGCAGTATTTTTGGATTATTTTGCGAATGAACGGCGCTGGCTAAAACCCCAATTTCGATTATTTTTTTGCGATGTATTCTTAATTTAAAAAATGACATATGCTACAAGTGTGTTGTTTATAATATGTCTCCAAAATTAGAAATGAGGGTAGGTCTGCAAGGTTACCTTTACATTAATAAAAATGTCCGGTTATAAAACATTGTATTAACATTTCGTCTCTTAGATGTTATGTACCAGATATTTGTATGATATCGCTTATTAAGTCCATAAAAAAAAGGGAACAGCTTAAAAACTATTCCCCTGCATAAACTTTTCAAACAAACTTTTAGCAAAGATGTTTTTGAATGTAAAAATCATTTATTCGAGGTTAAATTTTAAAAACCATTGCATTATTAAAAAAATATTTTAATAATTAAACTCAATTCTTATAATTATTTAAAAAATATAGTAAGTTTGTAAGAGACACGTAATTATAAAAAAGCGATGAGTTTAAAAGATGTATTAGACAATAGTAAAGATAAAAGTCTTTCCGGCCAGAAATGGCATATGCTACGACAATCTATAACGAAACGTTTACTTTCAGGAGGTAATTCTACCATTGCCGAATTAAGTACTGAATTACAATCTAGTGTCCCTACCGTAACCAAAGCTGTCAACGAATTACTCATCGAAGGTTATGTGGTGGATATGGGCAAAATCACCAATAGCGGTGGGCGAAGACCTTCCTTATATAGTATCAACCCAACTTGCGCTTATTTTTTGGGTGTTGAGGTTGGTATCAGCAGTATGTCTATTGGGTTGCAAAACATCAAAAATGAACTGGTTAGCGTAGAATTGGGCGCATCGTTTATTTTAGAAAATACTCAAAAATCATTATTAAAGTTTTGCGATCTTATCAACTCTTTTATCGAAGACAGCTCTGTCGATAAAAAACTAATTGTGGGTGTTTGCATCAACTTTTCGGGACGTATCAATTCGATGGAAGGTTTTAGTTATAACTATTTCTTTAGCGAAAACCGACCATTGAACGAAATCATTTCAGAACAATTAGATCTTCCGGTTCATTTAGAAAACGATACGCGTGCCATGGCTTTTGGCGAATATTGCGAAGGCGTTGTCGATGATGAACAAAATATCATTTTTGTCAATTACAGCTGGGGAGTCGCCATTGGAATGATTACGGATGGTAAACTATACTACGGAAAATCAGGATATTCAGGAGAATTTGGACACAGTACCATTTTCAATAATGATATCATGTGCCAATGCGGAAAACTGGGTTGTCTTGAAACCGAAATTTCAGGCTGGTCGCTAATCAATCAATTTAAAGAAGCTGTAAAAGAGGGAAAACAATCAAAAGTTACACTTGATGAAAGTTCTTCTACCCTTCAGCATAATGCTATTATTGCCGGAGCTGTAAATCTCGAAGACACTCTTTGTGTCGATCTAGTTACGCAGCAAAGCGAAAAAATGGGACGTTATTTATCTATTTTATTAAATATCTTCAACCCTGATCTTCTGGTAATTGGCGGAGATTTCGCACAATTAGGCGACTATGCCTTACTTCCTATTCAATCTGCATTAAAAAAATATTCACTGGGTTTAGTCAACCGTGATATGAAACTCAAAAAGTCTGCTTTAGGCCGTCGTGCGGGCGTTATCGGTGCTTGCTGTGTCATTAAAGAAAAGATGTTATTCCCGTTAATTAATAACTAAATTTTCCAACCTCTTCTTAATTATTAAAATATTTTAATAACTAATATTGTTATTTTAAAATATTTTATATCTTTACCTCATAATAATAAATTAATTAATTCATAAAATTTTCATAACATTCGAAAGGATTATAAATTTTGACTGTTAAAAGATCATAGTAATAGCATCTGGACTTGTAAAATATTCCTAAATACGAAATTGCGTTATAATCAAAGAATACTTTTTACTATTCCCTGCATTAAAAAAAAAAATAAAATATAAGATCAGGATGCTCAAGAAACTATCTTAAAAAAGAATACAAGTTTTATATATAAAGTAAAAAATTAAAGATCAACCCTAAAAACATCAATACAAAACCATTGCATACAAAATTTGTTTTTTAGTCATAAAAAAGCCAGCGAATGCTTGCAACATTGCTGGCCGGTTCCCCGATAGGAACAATGATTTGAAAATTAATAAACAGACCTTTAAGAAAGTTATTATTAACCAAACCATTACAAAAGTATGAAATTATTGCCTAAAAGTAAACCTATTAATTGTAGGTTTACTCCTAAACACGGAAAAGTTATAAAATTGACCTCCACGTTGCTTTTAGTTTTTACCATGCAGCTAGTAACTGCAAAAACAGAAAAAAGTATTGCACTTACATATAACAATGTAAAAAAGAATGACCCAATCCAAAAGAAAGTTACCGGTACCGTTACAAACGAAAAAGGTGAAGCTTTACCTGGTGTAAACATAGTGGCAAAAGGAACGAACTTTAGCGCTCAGACAGATTTTGACGGGAAATTTACTATTGATGTTCCGGATAATGCGACGACTTTAATCGTTTCTTATATAGGTCTTCAGGAACAAGAAGTTGCTATAGGAACTGCACCACTTAATATTGTTCTTAAAGAAATTGGACAACAAATGAATGAGGTTATTGTGGTAGGATACGGTTCTCAAAACCGAAGAACTTTAAGTACTGCTGTTTCTAAACTGGACAAAAAAGTATTAGAAAATGTACCTTACTCAAACGTAACACAATCCTTGCAAGGAAACGTAACGGGTTTGGTGGTGAAAACCTCTTCTGGTCAACCCGGAAAAGCTTCTAATATATTGGTTCGTGGAGGAACTTCTATCGATAATCCTGCCGGAGCAACACCTTTATATATAGTAGATGGTGTGATTCGTACGCAAATTGATGATATTAACTCTCTTGATATTGCTTCGCTTCAGGTTCTTAAAGATGCCGCTGCAACCTCAATCTACGGAGCACGTGCTTCAAATGGTGTTATTATTATTACTACCAATACGGGGAAATCCGGTAAAATGAAAGTTACTTATAGTGTTTCTACTCAAAGCAGCACAATTGGTAAAAAATATAATTTTATGGATGGTGGAGATTACATCAAATTCCAGCGTCAGGGTCTTTACAATGCTGCTGAACTTGCCGGACTTTCTACCACAACAGGTATTGCAAGATTGGGTCAGTTAACGGGTGCAACTCCTGCAGGTACAGGAAATAATCTTCAAAATAATACTGCGTTTGCTACTTTATTAAAATCTAATTTATCATCTGAAACTATTAGTACACTTCAGGCAAAAGGCTGGCAGGAATTACAAGATCCTTTAAATCCTGCGAGTACTATTATGTACAAAAGTACCGACTGGAACGATGTTTTATTCCAGACTGCCATGACGCAAAGCCATACACTTGGTTTTAGCGGAGGTAATGATACCGGAGTTTTTGATTTGAGTTTAGGCTATCTAAAAGGTGATGGTGTTACCATATTTACAGGCTATCAAAGGTTTACCAGTAAATTGAATGCTTCACTAAAAATAGCTGATAATTTTACTATTAATGGCCGTATGTTGTTTTCTAAAGCAAGCAACAATCAGGTGGTGGCCAATAGTGTTGTTTTCAACCGATATTTAGGAAACTCGCCTACTACAAAAATGTATTTAGAAGACGGAACATTAGCTCCGGGTCAGAATAACATCAACGGAAATCCATTGTATCAAATGGGTAAAATGAAAGGAATCAACGAAAACAATAAATTGCAAATGAGTGTTGATGGCGAACTAAGACTTGCCAAAGATTTTACCTTTACCCCTTCAATGTCGCTTTATAGCGAAAACGAAAATGACAACACTTTTCAACAGGCATTTTTAAGCGGAAGCAGTGGTTTGGTAGACAATACGCGTACTGCAACGAGACTAAGCAATCAAATTTCTCAGCTACAATACGAAGGGGTTTTTGCTTATAAAAAAGACTGGGAAAACATTGGTGATTTTGATGCCAAATTAGGAGTTTCTAAATACGACAGAACCATAAAAGCTTTTAATGCTTCAGGAAAAGGAAGCCCGTCAGATTTAGCACAAACTTTAGACTCATCTCCTATTCCGGTTTCAGTTTACAGCAACAATACAAAATTGGTTTTAAATAGTGTATTCGGGCGTTTAAATTACGATTACAAAAACAGGTATTTTGCAACAGCTTCTTTCCGTTATGATGGTTCATCAAGCTTAGGACCTGATAACAGATATGGTTTCTTTCCGGGAATTTCTGCGGGATGGAACATGCAGGAAGAAAAATTCTGGACAGCTACAATGCCAAAAGTTATTTCCTCGCTTAAACTTAGAGGAAGTTATGGTGTAAATGGTAACTTAGGAACTTTGGGAGATTTTCAGGCTGGAGGATTATATTCAGGATCAACAAATGGTATCGCCAATAGTTACAACGGACAATCGGCGATTATCAACTCACAAATTGCCAATCCGGGATTAAAATGGGAACAATCTGAAACTATAAATGGTGGTTTCGATTTAGGTTTCAACGAAGACAAAATCAGAATTATTGGGGATTTTTATAACAAACTGACTTCTGATTTATTAACGAACTTAACGCTTCCTTCAAACAGTGGTTTCTCTACAGTTTTAACCAATCTTGGAGGATTAAGAAGCAAAGGTTTCGAATTAGAAATACAAGCTAATCTATACAACCAAAACGACTGGAAAATTAATGTTGGGGCAAACGTTTCTCATAATACCAACACGATTGAAAAACTTCCATCAAACGGAAATTTAAATAACCGAATTGGCGGAACTGAGATTTTCGATCAAAATAGTGGTACTTATCAATATGTGGGAGGATTGCAGGAAGGACAAAAAATTGGAAATTTCTATGCACACAAACAATTATACATTCTTTCGACTCAGGCAGAAGCCGATGCTTACAACTTAAAAGTTCATGATACTTATGTAACTAAAACAGCTGCTGCAGGTGGTAATCCTGAAGGTAAAAAATTCGCCGGAGATGCTGTATTCGAAGATACTGACAACAATGGTGTAATCGACAGCAGAGACAGAAAGTATATGGGGAATATGTTCCCAACCTTTGTGGGAGGTTTTAATTTTGATGCTTCATACAAAGGATTCTCTTTAACCGTAAGAACAGATTACTCTCTAGGAGCTACAATTTACAACGAAGCAAGAGCACGTTTCTTAGGTCAGTTTCAGGGTAACTACGGATTATTGGCAGAAAGTGCACAATCATGGCAAAAAGAAGGTGACATTACAGATGTACCCCGCTATCGTTGGGCAGACCAAACGAATCAAAACAACTTGTTTAGATCTGAAGCCAGTGGAGCTGCTTATAACACCAATATGTTTCAGGGCAACAGCCGTTACTACGAAAGTGGAGATTACCTGTGCATCAGAGAAATTACCTTTAGTTATAATTTCCCAAAAGCCTGGGTTGAAAAAGCTAAGTTAGCCTCGCTTCGTATGTATGTTACGGGAAGCAACTTATACTATTTTACTAAATACAGCGGATTAAGCCCTGAAGTACAAGGTATCGACGGAGGATCAAGTTTAGGATTATCTGCAGCGGGTTCAACCGGAACCTATCCTGTTCCCAGAAATATTATCCTTGGTTTAAATATCAGTTTGTAAATTTTAATACTAAAATCATGAAAAAGAAATTTCTTCTCTATACACTACTTTTTACTACTTTGTCGCTGTTCAATTCTTGTCAGGATGATTTAGAACTAACTTCTGATAGTATCATTACCTCTGATAGTTTTTGGAAAACAGAAGACGATGCCAAAGCCGGCGTAAACGGAATGTACGTAAACTTTAGAATCCAGACCCAGCAAAATTATTATTTGTTGGGCGGAGCCAGAAGTGCCGAAATAACAGGAGGCGTTCAGTCACCGTTAACATTAGCCAATTATTATAACAACCTGCTTACGCCACAAAATATCGACGTAGACTGGGCTGGTTTATATACTGTAGTACATTCGGCCAACTTAGTTTTAAAATATGTACCGCAAATTACCTTTAGTCCAACAACAGTAAATGAGCAAAAACGATACATTGCACAAGCGTATTCAATGCGTGCGTTATGTTACTTTATCATGGCGCGTTCCTGGGGTGGAGTACCAATTGTAACAGAACCTACTGAAAATGCGAATCAGTCACAATACATCATTCCGCGTAATACGATCGAAGAAACATTTGCATTCATCAAAAAAGATATTGATGCAGCCATTGCCAGCTTCCCGGATGCTACAAACAATAAAACACAATTGTCACTTGCGTCAATCTACGCTTTAAAAGCCGATGTAAATTTATGGACAGCAAAGCAATTAGGCGGAGGAACTGCAGATTTAAATACGGCCCTAACGGCCATAAACACAATCCCGGGAACTCCAACTTTATTGCCTAACTTTAAAGATGTTTTTGCTTATGATAAAAAAGCAAATGCTGAGGTAGTTTTTGCCGTGCGTTATTCTCTTGCTGATTTACCATCGAATTTAGCAGACAACTGGAATCAATTTATGTTTGTAGGACCAAGTGATTTTGCTCCTTTAACTTCTGCAACCGCAACAGCAACTTTTGGAACATTAGGAACTGGTGCCGGTAATGCCGGAATCTCAAGAGTACAGCCGGATATTACACGATTTAACTTTGCAGCTACAGATACAAGAAAAGCTGCTACTTATTTAACATTATATAACGGAGCTGTTCCTGTAGTTACAGGATTGGTTAAATACAACGGAACTGTCGACGGAACCCTTAGACGATTTGTAAGTGATATTATCATTTACCGTTGGGCAGATATTTTATTGATGAAAGCAGAAATCAAAAATGCTTTAGGTCAGGATCCAACTGCAGAGATGAATGTGGTAATGCAAAGAGCAGATCCTTCGGCTTCATTTACAAATGATTCTCCTGCAAATAATGACAATGTGATTTTGAATGAACGCTTAAAAGAATTGGCTTTTGAAGGGAAATCATGGTGGGATTTGGTTCGTTTCAACAAAACAAGCTTAGTGCCATCAATGACAGCAGGCAAAGAAGTTTTGTTTCCAATTTCTCAAAACACGATCAATTTCAATCCAAAAATTGTTCAAAATCCGCTTAGTAAATAATTAGAATTAAAAATTAGACTGGGAATTTAAAAAGTTCTCAGTCTAATATTACAATACAAACAACAAAAAAACATACTCATGAAAATTGAACATTTACAAGGTCTTATTTCTGCTCCTTTCACTCCTTTTGACAGTAACGGAAAATTAGACGTAAGCCTGATTGCGCCTTATTATGCATTTCTAAAAAGAAACGGAATCACAGGAGCTTTTATCAACGGATCTACAGGAGAAGGAGTTTCTATCACTTTGGAAGAGAAAAAAGCCGTAGCACAAGCCTGGGCAGATTGTTCGAATCACGATACCGATTTTAAAGTAATGGTTTTCCTTGGGGGAACTTGTCTTTCTGATTGTATCGATTTGGCGAAACACGCTTACGAAATTGGTTTGTATGCTGTTTCTTTAACCGGAGCATTTTATTTCAAACCAAACAATGTAGATACACTTGCCGAAATCTGTATTAAAGTTGGAGAAAGTGTTCCTGATATGCCGTTTTATTATTATCATATTCCAGTTTTAACAGGCGTAAATGTTGCCATGTATGATTTGGTACGAGCATTAGACGGAAAACTTCCAAACTTTGCCGGAGTGAAATACACTCACGAAGATTTTATGGATTTCCAAAGTTGTATGAGCTACGAAAACGGAAAATTTGATATGCTTTGGGGACGTGACGAAAACATGTTATCGGCCTTAGTTCTTGGTGCAAAAGGTGCTGTTGGAAGTACTTTTAATTATGCTGCGCCATTGTATTATGATTTAATTGATGCTTTCAATAACAATGATTTGGTTAAGGCAAGAGCGCTTCAGCAAAAATCAATTGATATGATTCGTTTCTTAGGAAAGTATGGCGGAATCTCTGTTGGGAAATCTTATATGAAATTAGTTGGTCACGATTTAGGAGAATTCAGGTTACCGGTTAAAAACATGAGTGCTGAACAATTTGAGTTATTCAAAAAAGATGTTGAAGGTTTAGATTTCGATACTTTCAAATCCAGATAAATCCGTTCGTTTTCTCTAAAACAAACCCATATGAATTATTCTTTTTCTTCCTTAATTCTTACTATTTTTATTATGTCTGCAACTGTTGGTTTTTCGCAAAAAACAAAGATTACAAATGTCGAATGGAAAAAAGCAGCCCAACTGCAAAATGCTGACGGAAGTCTTTCATTGGGTTTTGCAGGTCCGATAAACGGAGTAAGCAATGCTGTTTTGATCGTTGCCGGAGGAGCTAATTTTCCCGATAAAATGCCTTGGGAAGGAGGAAAAAAACACTATTCGAATGAAATTCATGTTTTAGAAAAAGCAGGAGATGGTTTTCATTGGAACAAAAAAGTAATCAATACATTACCCGAACCCATTGCCTATCCTGGAAATACCTCCACAAATAAAGGGATCGTTTATGTAGGGGGAGAAAATGAAAACGGACTTTCGAACAAAGCTTTTATCCTAAATTGGAATGCTGATAAAAATGAAGTGGAAACAAAATCATTACCCGATTTTCACTTAGCAATTACCAATATAGCACTTACACATTCAGGAAATATTGTTTATGCCATTGGCGGAGATGAAGCAAAACAATCCTCTGATTTAGTTTTTAGTATTGATTTGAATGCCGAGAAACCGGAATGGAAATCGCTGACCAAATTGCCTTTTGCTTTAGCGAATTCAGTTTCAGTAATTCAGGATGATAAAATTTATGTTATTGGCGGAAGAACCAAAACACCTTCAGGAATAAGCGATTTGCACAACACCACTTTGACTTTCGATCTAAAAAAACAAACCTGGGAAACAAAATCCAATATTTGTGACGGAAGGGAAACGACCAATTTTTCGGCAGGTGCCGGAGTTGCTGTAGGAAATGAATACATTTTGATTCTTGGCGGAGATAACGGAACTACTTTTCATAAAATCGAAACGTATTTATCTCAAATTGCAAAAGCTGTATCTGAAGGAGAAAAAGCGAAACTTATAGCCGAAAAAAACATTTTAAATACAACACACAAAGGTTTTTACAACGCTATTTTACTGTACAACACACACACAAACAAATGGTCGAAAATAGGCGAATTGCCTTTTCTTGCTCAGGTAACCACAACGGCAACCATCTGGAATGATAAAATAGTTTTATCGAATGGAGAAATAAAACCCGGAATTCGTACACCGGATGTTATGTTGGGAACTATTAAATAAAAGATTAAACAAGAATTACACAAATTACCACCAATTAAAATCATAATAATCTTTTAATCAGTGGCAAAAAAATTTAAACGCATATCAAAATATGAAAAACTCTAAATATTATCCGTGGTTAGTCGTAGCGTTACTCTGGATTGTAGCGTTGCTTAACTATATGGATAGACAAATGCTGGCGACCATGAGACCTTCTATGGAAGCTGACATTCCTGAACTGGTATCGGGTGAAAATTTTGGACGTTTAATGGCTATTTTCCTTTGGATTTATGCTTTAATGAGCCCCATTTCAGGTATTATTGCCGATAAATTAAACCGAAAATGGCTGATTATTGGCAGTTTATTTGTTTGGTCTGCGGTTACATATGCCATGGGATATGCCACAAACTACAACCAAATTTACTGGTTACGTGCCATAATGGGCGTGAGTGAAGCTTTGTATATTCCGGCAGGTTTATCCTTAATCGCCGATTATCATCAGCAAAAAACACGTTCGCTTGCCATTGGTATTCACATGACGGGATTTTATGTAGGATCTGCTTTAGGAGGTTTTGGTGCTACAATCGCTGCAAGATTTTCGTGGCATACTACTTTTCATCATTTTGGTATTGTGGGAATTGTGTACTCGATTGTTTTGGTTTTCTTTTTATACGAGAAAAAAGTCACTGCCAAAGTTTTTGATCCTGAGTTTAATAAAACCCACGAAAAAGATTCCCTTTTCAAAGGCCTGGCACTATTGTTTACCAATATTTCATTTTGGGTGATTTTATTTTATTTCGCCATTATAAGTTTACCGGGCTGGGCAACAAAAAACTGGCTTCCTACCCTGTTCTCGGACAACTTAAATATTTCAATGGATCAGGCCGGGCCTATAGCCACTATTACAATTTCGGTTTCTTCCTTAATAGGCGTTATTTTCGGAGGAATTTTATCCGATAAATGGGTGCAAAAAAATATAAAAGGAAGAGTTTATACCAGTGCCATTGGTCTGAGTTTAACCATTCCCGCCTTAATGCTGATTGGTTTTGGTCATTCCTTATTTCACGTTGTTGGAGCCGTTTTATGTTTTGGTATCGGTTACGGAATGTTCGATGCCAATAATATGCCTATCATTTGTCAGTTTGTTTCCTCCAAACATCGGGCAACTGCTTATGGTGTTCTTAATATGACAGGTGTTGGCTGCGGAGCGTTAGTTACATCACTATTAGGCAAATCTGCAGATTCAGGAACTTTAGGTTTGGGGTTCGCCTTAATGGCCGGAGTGGTATTGCTTGCTTTAATCGTTCAAATTAGTTTTTTACGCCCTAAAGTCAATGATTTTGCCGATGCGTAAAACGTAATCGTTCACCCCCTTTTTTACAATTTAAGAATTAGTTGGTTTTTGAAGTTTTTATAAGCCAGGGCGGAGCCATGCGTTTTGCCCAGCTTATAAATGAGCCTTTTTTAATAATAGTTCTAAGAAAAATGAGAACAAAAAAACGAAATATTTTTATCGTCCTGATTTTATTTTCAATGATTTTTAATCTTGAAACCAAGGCGCAGAGTCCAATAAAAATTGCTTGTATCGGAGATTCCGTAACGGCAGGTTATCTTTTAGCAAATCCTTCAGCTGAATCGTATCCTTCGCAGCTTCAGGTTTTATTGGGAAATCAATATGAAGTTAAAAATTTTGGACATAGCGGTGCAACGCTTTTAAAGAAAGGAAGTACGCCTTATTTTAAAACCGAAAAATGTGACCAGGCAATTGCGTATCGTCCAGATATTGCCATTATTCATTTGGGATTAAATGATACGGATCCGAGAAACTGGCCCAATTACAGAGAAGATTTTGATGCCGATTATTCGTGGTTAATAGATACTTTGAAAAAGCAGAATCCGAAAGTTAAAATCTACATCTGCAAAATGACGCCGATATTTAATGAACATCCACGTTTTAAATCAGGAACAAGAGATTGGTTCTGGAAGATTCAGGAACATATTCAAGGAATTGCAAAGGCCAATAGCGTCGGTTTAATTGATCTTCACGAAAAATTATACAATCGTCCTGATCTTTTTCCGGATGCTTTACATCCCATAAAACAAGGTGCAACCATTTTGGCAAAAACTGTTTACAGCAACATTATGCAAGATTTTGGTGGACTGCGATTATCTCCTGTTTTTAGTGATAATATGGTTTTACAAAGAAACCAGCCAATCGTAATTTACGGAACTGCAAATGGCGGTGACAAAATTGAAATCACTTTTAATAATAAAAAAGAGCTTGCTATTACAAATGAATACGGAAAATGGAAAGCGGTTTTCCCTGCCATGAAATCCGGCGGAACACATCAAATTGCAATTTCATCAAAAGAAAAAAATATACTTTTAAGAAATATCCTAATTGGTGATGTCTGGTTTTGTTCCGGGCAATCGAATATGGCATTTCCGCTTCAGAAATCAGAAAACGGAATGGCTGAGGTTAAAAAAGCCATCAATAATACCAATCTTCGATTATTCAATTTTGAAGCCATTGCCGAAACCGATGAAAAAGCATGGGATTCGATTACTTTAGAGAAAACCAATCGTTTAGAATTCTTCTCCGGAAAATGGAAAATCAGTGATTCTATAAGTGCCGCAGCTTTTTCGGCCATAGCCTATTACTTCGGACAAAATATTACACATCAAGAAAATATTCCCATAGGTTTAATACAAGTTGCTGTTGGCGGATCTCCCATAGAATCCTGGATCGATAGATATACTTTTGAACATGATGATAAAGTCGTTGATGTATTAACCAACTGGCGAAAATCTGATTTTATAATGCCGTGGGTAAGATCACGTGCCGATGAAAATCTGAAAAATGCCAAAAATCCAAAACAGCGGCATCCGTACGGACCCAGTTACAATTATGAAGCCGGCGTAACACATTTTACCGATTTCGCGATAAAAGGAATTATTTGGTATCAGGGCGAAAGCAACGCACACAACATCGAATTATACGAGCATTTAATGCCAGTCCTGGTTGGAAACTGGCGAAAAGCATGGGGAACTTCCCTACCCTTTTATTATGTTCAATTGTCAGGAACAGATCGTCCAACCTGGCCGTCCTTTAGAGATGCACAAACCAAAATCCAGAAAAATATCGCCAATAGCGGCATGGCGGTTAGTATGGATTATGGTGATGCTACAAATGTACATCCTATTCAAAAAAAGCAGGTTGGAGATCGTCTGGCGCTTTTGGCCCTGAAATATACTTACGGAAAAAACATAACCGCAAACGGGCCATCAGCCATAAAAGCAACACAAAAAGGAGATCAAATTATTATTTCTTTTTCGAATGCCAGACAATTAGCTACAGCCAATAAAAAAGAACTAATAGGTTTTGAATTGGTTACCGAAAAAGGAATCCGGATCGAAAGTAAAGCAACTATTATTAAAGATGCCGTTTCAATAAACATTCCGAAAGGCGAAAAGATAAAAGCCGTTTTATATGCCTGGAAGCCTTATACAACAGCAAATCTGGTCAATGAAGCGAATTTGCCGTGTTCGACGTTTCAACTGGATTTGGATAGATGAAGATGAAAGAAGTAAGATGTGAGAAGCAAGATTTAAGAGATAGAAGAAGAAATAAAATCTGTTCAAATCTGCGTGATCTGCGAGAGAAAAACAGATACAAATTATAATAAAATCTGCGTGATCTGCGTGAAATAAAAAATAAATCAACACTTAGCAAACAAAACACTAAGTCTAAAAAATATATAAAATGAGTTATTCCAATACTGATCTAATACACCTAAAAGATTTTTATCAGAACCAATTATTACAGGATACCATACCTTTTTGGTTTCCGCAATCCATAGACACCCTTTATGGCGGTTACTTATTAATGCGCGGACAAAATGGCGAGTTGATCGATGATGATAAATCGGTTTGGTTTCAGGGGCGAACTGCCTGGTTGTTATCGACACTCTATAATACTGTCGAACCCAAACAAGAATGGCTGGATGGTGCCAAATCGGGAATTGATTTTATCAACCAGCATTGTTTTGATACTGATGGAAGAATGTTTTTTCATGTAACCCGCGAAGGAAACGCAATCCGTAAACGCCGTTATTATTTTTCTGAAACCTTTGCCGTGATCGCCATGAGCGCTTACGCAAAAGCAAGCAGAGACGAGATAGTCGCAGAACAGGCACGTCATTTATTTGGGGAATGTATCAAATATTCGAGCACTCCCGGATTATTAGAACCAAAATATACCGGAGAACGTCCCGCAAAAGGAATCGGATCTCCTATGATTATGATCAATACGGCACAACAAGTGCGTGAAACTATTGGAGATCCGCGTTGCGACGAGTGGATCACGAAATGGATTGCCGAAATCGAGCATGATTTTGTAAAACACGATATCAAATGTGTGATGGAACAGGTTGCTCTGGACGGTTCAATAATCGATCATATTGACGGACGCACTTTAAACCCGGGCCACGCTATTGAAGGCGCCTGGTTTATTTTACACGAAGCAAAATACAGAAACAATGATCCGCATTTAATCGAATTAGGCTGCAAAATGCTCGATTATATGTGGGAACGCGGCTGGGACAAAGAACATGGCGGTATTTTATATTTCTGTGATGTTTATGGCAAACCAGTTCAGGAATATTGGCAGGACATGAAGTTCTGGTGGCCGCATAACGAAGTGATTATTGCCACATTACTCGCTTACACAATGACTGGCGATGAAAAATATGCAAACTGGCATAAAATGATTCATGATTATGCATACAGTAAATTTCATGATAAAGAAAACGGAGAATGGTTTGGGTATTTACACAGAGACGGAACTGTGGCGCAAACGGCAAAAGGAAATCTTTATAAAGGTCCTTTTCATTTACCGCGTCAGGAATGGTATTGCACACAAATATTAAACGAATATCTTGAAAAAACAGTCAAACATGAAAATCAAAGTTTGTAAACCGATGTTGATAATTGATTGTTCCGTTAGGTAGAAAATATAGATTCGGACTTTATACGTCGAATGTTGTCATAAAATCCGTCATTTCATCAGGGAGTTCGTTATTAAATCTTATGCTTATTAACCAATTTTAACCAAATATAAAAACTATGAAAAATTTATTACGATTATTTTGTTCGTGTTTTATGTGTTTGTACTGTACCAGCAGTTTACAAGCACAAAGTGGTAAGGTTTTAAACCTCGATGGAATTTCAACTTTTATGACTGTAGCGGATCATCCTGATTTAGACTTCGGCGCAAGCCAAAACAAAACGATTACCTGTTGGATTAAAACAACAACCTCGACCGGAACACCCAGAATTTTTGCCAAGCGAAATGGCGCTTCAGGAAACGGATATGAATTTTGGACAGGAAACGGAACGAATGCCGGAAAATTTGCCATGAATCTGAGCGGAACCGGAACTCCAAACAATATAAGTACAGCAGGATATTCGGCCAATTCTATTGCTGATGGAACCTGGCATCATATTGCTTTGGTTATGGATGCATCGAGCAATCGAACGATGTACGGTTATATTGATGGTGTTTTGGCCAATACCGGAAAACCTTTTACCTCTGTTACTTCTGATTTTTCTAATGCTTTAAATTTCGTGGTTGGAGCCACTTCTGATACTGGAAACAGTTATAAATGGGCAGGTCAGATTGATAATGTCCGAGTTTGGAACAAAGCCATGACAGCTTTAGAATTGCAAACCGATATGACAGCAATTATTAATGCGCCCGCAACGAATCTTCTGGCAGCGTGGAATTTTGAAAACATCAGCGGCACAGCGGTTGCTGATGTTTCGGGCAATAACCATCCCGGAACTTTGGTAGGATCGCCAACAACGTCAAATGCATTTCCGATGATTTTATCTTTAGATGGTGTTAATGATTATATGTCTGCAGCGAATCATGCTGATTTTAATATCGCGGCAGGTCAAAGTCTGACTATAACCTGTAAAATTAAAACCTCAGATTTTGGCAAACGTATTTTAAGCAAACGTCCAGGAGGAGCAGGAATTGGATATGAATTTATTAATAATACTTCAGCAGGCGGCGGGCAATTTGGTGTTAATCTCACAACAATTGCAGGCGCTGCGGGACCTCCTTACGGAACATCCAATATCGCGAATAACATTTGGCATCATCTGGCCATGGTAGTTGATGTGGCTACAACGAGCTGTAAAATTTATGTCGACGGCGTTTTACAGCAAACTAAAACTACCACAAACATTGGCGGAACCAACACCGTTTCGAATACCGGAGATTTGCTCTTTGGAACACTTAGTAATTTTGCATCGTACATGAATGCGCAATTAGACGATATTCGATTTTGGAATAAAGCCATGACAGTTGCAGAAATTGTAACGGATAAAACAGCTATTGTTAGCGGACCACAAACCAGCTTAATTGCAGCCTGGGATTTCGAAAACGTAAGTAGCACAACCGTTCCCGACATTTCAGGAAACAATCACCCGGCAACATTAAACAACGGAGCGATGGTAATTGCCCAAACTAATGAAATGCAGATTAATTCGGTTTCATTGATTCAAACCGAATTACCAACCGGAATTGGCGATTTAAATCAGCGTATTATTGCGGTAAAAACCTCTGTGAGTGGCACTATAAATCCGCTTACGGTAAGTGCTTTAAAATTTACTATGTCAGGAACTACTACTATTTCAGATGTTACCAATATCAAAATTTACTCCAGCGGATCTGCTGCCATTTTCAATCCTGCAACGGCAACTTTGTTTGGAAATATTGCTCCGTCAAGCGGAAATTTGATTGTTAATGGTTCAAAGGCATTAGTAAACGGAGACAATTATTTCTGGATTACATATGATATTTCAGCTACAGCCAATGAAGGAAATCTGTTAGATGCGACTTGCGAATCTATTGTTGCAAACAGTATCACTTATAATACAACATCAAACACCATTGCAGGAAATCGTGTCATTTTATTGGCCAATACCTTATTGTTTACCCCTGGAGATGCAGGTTCTGCGAGTTATCGTATTCCGGCCATTGTAACTGCCGCCGATGGTTCATTGGTAACTGTAACGGATAAAAGATGGAATGGTGCCGGAGATTTAGCCGCCAAAATAGATCCGGTTGTACGTCGTAGTACTGATAACGGAAAAACCTGGTCGGCACCTTTAACGATTGCCAATTTTGGTGCTGCAACAGGTGCGGGCGATGCAGCTTTGGTTTTGGATAAAACTACCGGAGAACTATTATGTATCGTTTCTGCTGAGAAAGGATTCTTCGCATCAACGAATGCAGCACCGGCCAAAGTTTTAGTCATTCATAGTACAGATAATGGCGTAACCTGGGGAACTCCAGTTGACATAACAAGCCAAATTTATGGCCCTAATCCGGGTTGGAAAGGTTTATTTGTAGCATCTGGAAGAGCGCATCAATTACGCGACGGAAAAATTGTAGCGGCAATTGCCGTAAGAGAAAATGTTTCAGGAACAGAGCGTATTTGCAATTATATGATTACGAGCGCGGATCACGGAGTTAACTGGACAGCATCAACAGGAAGAGCAGAAATAGACGGCGATGAAGCCAAAGTCGTAGAATTAAACAATGGCAATATCATGATGAGTATTCGTAATCCCGGAACACGCCGTTTTAATGTTTCTACCAATAAAGGCGCCACATGGGGAACGGCGTACAATCAGGCAAGTATTACAGACCCGAATTGCGATGGCGATTTTATTCGCTATACTTCTACCCTTGACGGTTATGATAAAAATCGTTTGCTGCATTCAATTCCGTTTTCCGGAAGCCGTAAAAATGTAAGCGTACAACTGAGCACCGACGAAGGAACAACGTGGGGAGCACCAAAAACAATTTTCACGGGAGCTTCGGCTTATTCGAGTTTAACAATATTGCCGGACGGAACAATTGGAATTTATTATGAAAACGGGGAAAGCTCTACCTACCAAATGTATTTTGTTCGTTTTACTTTGAACTGGTTAACCAATGGAGCAGATACGTTTGTACCTGCGGACAATCCTTCGTTAAATAAAAAAACAGCAGAAAATAGTGTAGACACAGTTTCGAAATTCGATGTTGTAGTTGAACCCAATCCAACCAATGATATTTTTAATATCACCTTTAATAATGCGAAAGGAAATATTACAGTTAAACTAGTAGATGTTTCAGGAACAGTAATTCAAAAAACAACGATTAGCAATTTTGAAACGAGTAAAACTTTTTCGCTGGGAAATAAAACAAGTGGCCTATACATTTTACAAATTAGTGATTCAGAGACCACTCTTAGCCGTAAAATAATTAAAAAATAAAAAGAGAAAAAAAGGCATCGGCTATAGTAATTTTGTAGAATCGGATTTATTGCGATTCTACAAAATCAAAAACAAAATTAAAAATGAAACAAGCGATTATCAATACAACCGTACACACAGGTGATGAAATTATTACCAACGGAGTCATTATTATCGAAAACGGAACCATCCTTTCCATACAAAAAGAGATTCCACAAGATATAGAAACAATCGATTTAAAAGGAAATCATATTGCTGCGGGTTTTATAGATATCCAGATCAACGGCGGAGAAAAATTGTATTTTAGCCAGACTCCTACCGAAGAAACGATTCAGGATATTTATGATGCCAGTTTAAAATACGGTACTACTCATGTACTTCCTTGTCTGATTTCCTCTTCGCATGAAACGATTCTTCAGGGAATTGAAGCGGTTCGTAATTACATGAAAAAACATGATAATGGCGTAATCGGGATGCATTTGGAAGGGCCGTTTCTGAATCCGCTAAAACGTGGCGCACATAGTATTGATCAGGTTCGTAAACCCACCAATGCAGAGCTTGAAGAAATTATCAGACTTGGAAAAGATGTTATCAAAGTGATCACTATTGCTCCGGAATGTTTTACAGACGAACAACTGAATATGTTATTAGAAAGTGATATCGAAATCTCGATTGGACATTCGACTATTACGCATAAGGAAGCGCAGGTTTATTTTTCGAAAGGGATAAAACTCGTCACTCATTTATTCAATGCCATGACACAATTTGGGCATCGTGAACCGGGTTTGGTTGGGGCCACTTTTGAAAACGAAAATGTATATGCTCCCGTAATTCTTGATGGTGCGCACTGTGATTATGCTGCTGCAAAACTGGCATACAAACTCAAACAGGATAAATTCTTTTTGATTAGTGATGCTACCTTTTTAGGCCGGAAAGTAGAAAATTTTAAATGGGATAATTTTGATGCACATCTTGAGAATGGTTTTTATCGAAATGACGACGGAAATTTGGCCGGAGCCACAATATCAATGCTCGAAGCGGTTCAAAATGCTTATAATCATTTAGAGGTTTCGGCAGAGGAAGCGATCAAAATGGCTACTTCGCGCGTTGCAAGTGCAATTGGTTTAGAAGACCAATTCGGAAAAATAAAAGTGGGTTTTCCGGCAAGTTTTGTACAGTTTAATGATGATTTATCTGAAATAGCAACATTGAATTTTCTAAAACATCAATAATTATTTCGTAAAATGATCCCAGAAAAAATGCTCCCGGTTACCGCTAAAATCAAAGAATTTAAAATCATTATTGCCGGAATATTATTTGCCTTTTTATGGGCATCTGCTTCAACGGCAACCAAAATCGGACTGCACGCTGCACAGCCTTTTGTGATTTCTATTTTCAGGTTTATAATAGCCGGGAGCATTATGCTTATTCTTTCACATATGGTAATGGCAAAACGATTTCCACAAAAAAAGGAATGGGTTCAGATCAGTATTTATGGTTTGTTCAACATCACTATTTATTTGGGATTGTATGTCATTGCCATGCAAAAAGTATCTGCCGGTTTGGGGAGCCTGGCTGTAGCCACTAATCCTGTTTATATTGTTTTGATCTCGGCTGTTTGGTTATCGCATAAAATCAAGTTCAAAAACATCCTTAGTCTCATTCTTTGTTTTATTGGTGTATTTCTAGCGGCTTACCCATTATTACAAAACAGCTTTGCGACCCCCGGCGGCATACTAATTTTAGTTACCAGCATGATTGCATATTCATTAGGTACTATTTATTATTCTAAACAAAACTGGAACGGATTACACATTCTCACCATCAATGGGTGGCAAACCATTATTGGAGCGGTGTTTCTGCTTCCGGTTTTATTTATAACGTATGAATCTGACAAAAATATTTTTAATAGCGATTTTTGGTTTTCGACATCCTGGCTGGCGATTGCGGTTTCTATTGGTGCCGTTCAGTTTTGGTTGTATTTATTAAAAAACAATCCTGTTAAAGCTTCGTACTGGCATTTTCTCTGTCCGATTTTCGGTTTTTTAATTGCCTATTTTATGGTAGACGAACCGCTTACTTTATACACTCTTTTTGGAGTTGTATTTGTCATCATCGGATTGTATGCCACGCTTTCTTCTGATAAAAAATAAAAACATGAAGTGAGCATATCTTTCTCTTGCAGATTTGGCAGATTTCATTTTTAAATCTATCGCTTTGATTTAAAAATATGAGGAGAAACTAAACTTTGCTCCTACAACTAAGTGAATTAATGAAAGTGAAACGCCTTTGCAAGCAAAGAAAAGCTATGTCTCTATGTGTTAAAATAATATTGATTAACAAATAAAAATAACCAAATAAAATTAATAAAAATGGAAACTGAATTAGAAACC